>JAHCJH010000050.1 GCA_026126345.1 Phycisphaeraceae bacterium
AGGGCCGTCGGGGCCGCGGCGCTTGGCGCCGGGGCCGGGCATGTCGCCGCCGCCGGGGCCGAAACCGCCCCGCATACCGGGGCCGCCCTGCTCCATGCCGGGCCAGCGGGGGGGCATCGGGCGAGCGCGATCCATGCTGCCGGGGCCGCCAAACTGGCCGGGGCCGAAGCCGCGCCCCATTCCGGGACCACCCGGACCGCCGGGACCACCAGGACCGAACCCGCGGCCCATTCCAGGGCCGAACTGGCCGGGTCCGAACTGGCCGGGGCGCTGGTCGAAACCGCCGGGGCCCATTCGCCGGTCGATCATCGGGCCGCGCTTCTGTCCATCGAACTGGCCACCGAATTGGCCGCGGAACTGGCCGGGACCGGCCTGGCCGCCCTGGCCGAACCGCTCGTGCAGCCGCTGCATGATGCGTCGGCGCTGCTCGGGAGACATGTCCTTGAGGCGTTCGCGAAGACGTTCGCGCACGTGCGGGGGCAGCGAGCGCAGGCCGCCGGCCTTGTCGCCGCCCTTGCCGCGGTGCATCTTGGGATGATCGTGGCGACGCTTGCCGTCGCGGTGCTGGTCGCCGCGCTTGTCGCCACGCTGGTCGTCGCGTCGGTCGTCACGCTTGTCGTCGGACTTGCGATCGGGTCGGTCGCCCCGCTCATCGGGGCGCGGGCCGGGGGCTCGATCGCGGGGCCGCTGCTGATCGGGCGGGCCACCGGCCGGCTGCGCCAGCGAGAGCATGGGGGCTCCCACGATGAACAGGCCGCAGGCCGCGGCACCAAAGAGCTTCAGAACGTTCATTGGAATCTCCTCGAAAACGGAGGTCACACCGCGTGTCTTGGGATTGGATCCACGATCGCCAGGCTCAACGACCGGGCTCGCTGTTCATTGCATCCGCCGGCCGCGGGGGGACAAAAACAAACCGGCCCCCGCGAGGGCCGGGGGCCGGAAATCCCGATGGATTCGTGTCCCCCCGGCGGGCAAGCCCGCCAAGGGGGGCGTTGGTCAGAGGCAGGGGGCCTGCACGACGGGCACGGCGAAGCACTGCCCGCCGATGTGCAGCATGACCGCGCTGATGCGCTCGCACCCGCGGAACGAACGGGTGATGGAGAACGGCGTCACGGCGGTGGCGCAGAAGTCCCCTCCGGGCCGGTTGGTGAGCACCACGTCGGGGCGGGAGCCGCGCAGATCGCCGGCGCTCAGGAATGTGGTGTAGCCGGCCTGATGGTTGACTCCGGAGACGACCAGGATCACCGTTTCGCCCGACTGGTACGCCGTTACGCGGAGGTCCGCCGGCGTGACGTCGGCGTACACCGGCCGGTACTCGATCGGGCGGCCGACCACCGCCGGGGGCCGGCGGAAGCCGAAGTCGATGTTCAGGCTCACGCCGTCGCGGCCGAGCGGCGACGGCTGTCCGGGCCAGCGACGGTGCTTCTCATCGTCGGGGCCCGCGCCGAGCACGGGCACGATCGCGGCGGCGATGCCGAGCACCGCGCTGGCGACACCCACGCGACGAGCCAGTCCGAAACGACGGGAACCAACGGCGAACATGGCCAACTCCTTGTGCGGATTCGACACGTCGGCGGGCCCGGCACGCGCCGGGCGCCGCCGCGGTTGACTACGCCGGAGCGTCAGGCCCGGATTCAGGCGGGACGGGCCGGTGCGCGGGGCGGGCGGCCTGTTGGGCGCCGGGCACGGCGAATCGCGCGTTCTCGGCCGGCCAGGGCGGGGTGCGTTCGGCCAGGTCGAGCGCCGAGGACGGTTCGTCGGCCAGGGCCCACATGGCGCCGTGCCGGGCGTCCATGAACCCCTCGTCGATGGCGGCGTGCAGCGCGCCGGCGAGGTGGTCAAAGTACCGGCGCGTGTTGACCATGATCAGCGGTCCGCCGTGCCGGCCGAGGCGCTTGCGCGTGACCACGAGCAGGATTTCCTCGAGCGTGCCGCACCCGCCGGGAAGGGCGATGAACGCGTCGGAGATCGACAGCATGGTGTCCAGCCGCTCGGACATGCTCTCGACCAGACGCATGTCCGACAGCCGGCCGTGGGCGACCTCCACCGAGTGCATGAACTTCGGCATCACGCCCACCACGCGCCCGCCGTTGTTCAGCGCGCTGTCGGCCACCGCCCCCATCAGCCCCGTCGAGCCGCCGCCGGTCACCATGGTGTGCCCGCGCGTGGCCATGAGCCGGCCCAGCGCCTCGGCGTGGCGCACGTAGTCGGGGTGGCAGCGGCGGCTGGCGGCGCAGAACACGCAGATCGTCATGTGTCGGTGCACGGGGCGAGCGTAGCCGACGCGGGGTATGCTGATCGCCATGGATCACGCGGGTCGCACGTCGGCTGGCCGTGGGGCGCCGTGGCCGTGGCCGGGTCTGCTGGCGGTGCTGGCGGTCGTTGTCGGCGCGCTGACCTCCGGCGGGTGCGCCGGCATCGAGAAGCGTCCCGGCCTGCTCGACGCGGTGTTCGCGCCGGTGTCGGTCGAGATCACCGTGGTGTCGTTCAACATCCGCTACGGCACGGCCCCCGACGGCGACAACGCCTGGCCGCTTCGGCGCGAGCTGGTGCTCGAGACCATCCGAACGCTCGACCCCGACGTGCTCTGCCTGCAGGAGGCGCTGCGCGGGCAGATCGATGAGATCCGCGAAGCCCTGCCCGAGTTCGGCGAGGCCGGCGTCGGGCGGGACGACGGCAAGCAGGCCGGCGAGCACGCCAGCATCCTGTACCGGCGCGACCGCGTGCGGCTCGAGAGCGAAAAGACCTTCTGGCTGAGCCCGACGCCCGATCAGCCCGGTTCGCGCGGCTGGGGGGCCAACCTGCCCCGCGTCTGCACCACCGCCCTGCTCATCGAACGCAGGAGCGGCGCGATGCTGCAGGTCTTCAACACGCACCTGGATCACCAGAGTGCCGCGGCACGGGCCCACGGGGCCGAGTTGATCGGTCGCGCGGTGCACCTGTCGCGCATGGTCGGCGTGCCGGTCATGCTGGCGGGCGACTTCAACGAAGGCGAGGGCGGGCCGGTCGTCGCGTATCTCACCGGGCGCGCGGAGCGGGCGGTCGAGGGCGCCGGGCGTTCCGAGCCGTCGCCCCGGCTGGCCGACACGTTCCGGGCCGTGAAGCCGGACGAGAGTCCGGTCGGAACGTACCACGCGTTCAAGGGTGACGGAACGGGACCGAAGATCGATTACGTGCTGACGGATCGCCGGGTGCCGGTGCTCGACGCCGGCATCGACCGGCGCAGCTGGCAGGGGCGTTACGCGTCGGATCACTTCGCCGTGTGGGCCCGACTCAAGATCAGCCGGCCCTGATCGGTGCGGGGCGCCCGGGGCCGGCGCGAAACCTGACCCTCCGACGGGCGATGGTTCGATGGAGTGAGCCATGAGTGACTCGGTGTTCCGCAGGCTGACGTGGCGGTTCGACCCGGAGGCCAGGGCGACGCTGTCGCGGCGCGACCTGTTCAAAGCGGGCGTCGCGGCGGGCGCGGCGCTGCTGCTGAGCGGGGGCAAGGCGGCGGCTCGCGGTGCGCGGCCCGGGCGGCGGCTGGCCGACGGCCGCGTGCTCGTGATCGGGGGCGGGTTGGCCGGCCTGACGGCGGCGTACGAGCTGCACAGCGAGCAGATCGAGGTGACCGTTCTGGAGGCTACCGGCCGGCTCGGCGGACGAGTGGTGACCATGAACGACGTGGTGCCGGGGAAGGTGGTCGAGGGCGGGGGCGAGTTGATCGGCTCGAACCACCCCCTTTGGCTGGCGTACGCGGATCGATTCGGGCTGACCATGGCGCGGCTCGACGTGGATGAGGAAGGGGCCACGCCCGTCGTGATCGAGGGGAGGCGGCTGAGCGAGGACGAACTGGAGCGTGTGTACGGCGAAATGGCCGGGGCGTTCATGGGCCTGAACGCGCCGGCGTTCGTCGTTGACGCCGAGAAGCCCTGGACCGCCGAGCGTGCCCGCGAGCTGGACGCCCGCACCATGGCCGACTGGCTGGCGGCGCAGGAATTGAGCGACGTGGCGCGGAAGGTGATCCGCGCCGATCTCACGAGCACCAACGGCGTGACGCTGGATCGCCAGAGTTATCTTGGCTTCCTGGCGATGCTCAAGGGCCACGGGCTGGGACGGTTCTGGTTCGAGACCGAGGTGTACCGCTGCCGACAGGGCAACCAGCACCTGGCGTTCCGAATGGCCGACGCGATCGGGCGGGACCGGATCAAGGTCGGCTCGGCGGTGGTGAAGGTGGAGCGCACGGCCACGGGCGTGAGGGCGACCACGCGCGCCGGCGAAGTGCACGAGGCGGACGAACTGGTGCTGGCGATCCCGCCGAGCCTCTGGGGGAGCATCCAGTGGAGCCCCGAATTGCCCGAGGCGCTGCGCAACGCCGACGGGACGCCGCGGGTTCAATTGGGCACGAACCTCAAGTACCTGGTGCCGGTCAAGGACGCGTTCTGGAAGAAGGACAGGATCGGTCCGCACGCGCAGAGCGACGGCCCGATCGGGGCGGTGTGGGACATGACGGCGGGCCAGCCCGGCGAGGGCGAGGCGGTCGCGTGCTTCTCCGGCGGGCCCCGGGCGCGGGCGATCGCCGACATGGAATCGCGCGAGGTGGCGCCCATGTACGCCGCCGAGTTGCGCAAGCTGCTGCCCGGGATCGAGGGTTCCATGCTGCGCGGGCGGCTGCTGAACTGGCCCAAGATGCCCTGGGCCCGTTGCGGGTACGCCTTCCCGGCGCCCGGTGAGGTAACGACGGTCGGCCCCGTGCTGCACGAAGGGGCCGAGCGGCTCACCTTCGCCGGCGAGCACGCCTGCTACGGGTTCGTCGGGTACATGGAGGGCGCGTTGCAGAGCGGTCTCAACGCGGCCCGCAATGTGCTCGTCCGCGCGGGGCGATAGACTCCGCGGGCCGGGGGGCATCCCCGGTGCGAGGCGGGGCGTATGGACCGGCCGGGCGACCCGCCCGCCCGCACAGAGTGCACAAGGGGTTCGGCCATGGCAACGGGCGTGTTCACGGCGCGGCGGTGGCTAGCGACCATGGGGCTCGCGGCGGCGACGGCGGTCTGCGGTGCGGCGCACGGGCACGCCGGCACTGCGGCTCACGTTCTTCAACCCGCAGCGGGCAAGGTCGACCTGCGGCCGAAGTTCGAGCCCGGGCAGACGACGCGGTACGTGATGACGGTGACCAGCGACAACACGGTCAAGCCGCAGGACAAACAGGAGCCCGAGCAGCGCCAGACCATCACGCAGGAGTTCACTCTGAGCGTGCGGACGGTCAAGTCCGATGGCGAGTCGGGTGCGACGGTGGAGATCGTGTTCGATCGCGTGAAGGTGCGGCTGAAGACCGACGAGCTGGATCTGTCGTTCGACAGCGACCCGGCCAAATCCCCGCCGCCGGCCAAGGGGCCGCGCAAGGACGAGATCGACGAAGCGATGGAGGGCGTGCTGCGCCAGGCGTTCCAGGGGATGGTGGGCCAGAAGCTCACCGTGGTCTACGACGGCAACGGGAACATCAAGAGCGTCGAGGGAGGCGGCGGCCTGGGCCTGCCGGGGCTCATGAACAAGGCGGGCGTCGGCTCGCCCAAGGACGCCGTCGGCGGCATCTTCGGGCCGATCACCACCCGCAAGAGCGGCGGCGGGCTGGTGAGCGTCGGCGAAAAGTGGCAGAACGTCGACGAGGTTTCGGTCGGTCCGTTCGGCGAGTTCAGGATGGTCACCGATCACCAGCTCCGTTCCTCACGCGACGGGAGGGCCGAGGTCACCTTCAACGGGCGCGTCGAGCCCGCCAGCGCGGCGCCGGGCGCTGCGCCCGTGAGCGTCAAGGGTGGCGGCTCACGCGGCATGTACGTATGGGACACACGCCTGGGCCAGCTCAGGAGCATGACCAGCGAACAGCAGATGAACCTCGAAGGGACCAAGGGCGGCCTCGGCTCCATGAGCAGCACGCAGACCGTCAAGGTCGAGCGTGTGGAGGGCCAGCGGAAGTAGCCTCAGGCGTGCGCCGCCGCCGTTCGCGGGCGGAGCGCCTCGGCGATCAGGTCCGCGGCGCGATCGATCGAGGCACGCGGCACGTCCAGGTGCACGACCATGCGCACGCGCTGGGGCGCCGTCGGCAGCATGAGCACCCCCGCGGCCTTCATCCGGTCGCAGAACGCCGCCGCCGTGCCGTGCCGCTCGTGCAGGTCGATGAAGACCATGTTCGTCTCCACCGGAAGGGCGATCGTCACTCCCGGCAGGTCGCGGATGAGCCCCTCGAGACGCTTGGCGTTGGCGTGGTCCTCCTTGAGCCTGTCGACGTGATGGTCCAGCGCGTGCAGCGCCGCCGCCGCGAGCACCCCGGATTGCCGCATCGTGCCGCCGAACATCTTGCGGAAGCGGTGCACGCGGGCGACGATCTCGCGGCTGCCGGCGACGGCCGATCCCGCCGGGGCACCCAGGCCCTTGGAGAAGCAGCAGCTGACGGTGTCGAAGTGCCGGGCGTAGTCGGCCGGCGGTCGGCCGGTCGCGGCGCTGGCGTTCCAGATGCGGGCGCCGTCGAGGTGCAGCCGCAGGCCCCGGGCACGCGCCGTCGCCGTGACCTTCTCGATCAACCCCATCGGCCAGACGGCCCCGCCGCCGCGGTTGTGGGTGTTCTCGACGATCACCAGGCGCGAGTGCGGGAAGTGGTGGCTGTCGGGCCGGCAGGCGTGCTCAAGGTCCGCCGGCTCGAAGATGCCCCGGTCGCCGTCGAGCGGGCGGATCATGACGCCCGAGAGCGCCGCCGGCGCCCCCGTTTCGTAGTGGATGATGTGCGAGTCCCGGTGGCAGATCACCTCGTCGCCCGGCTCTGTGTGGGCGCGGATGGCCGTCTGATTGGCCATCGTCCCGCTGGGAACGAAGCACGCGGCCTCCTTGCCCATGATCGCGGCGACGCGTTCCTGCAGCGCGATAACCGTCGGGTCGTCGCCCAGCACATCGTCACCGACCTCGGCGTTGGCCATCGCCTGGCGCATGGCGGCGGTGGGGCGGGTGACCGTATCGGAACGCAGGTCGATCGGCAGCATGCCCAAGCGTAGAAGCGGCCGGAACGCCCGGACGGCTTCGGCGGCCGAATGGCATCGTCTATGCTGGGCTCGCGTGACCCCGACAGATTCCATGCTCATCCCGCCGCCGCGACGCCTGCGAGACGCCGGCGGCTGTGCGGTCGATGTCCCCCGCGGCCGGATCACCGTCGCCGGTGACGTGGCGCTGGCCCGCGCGTGCCTGCCGGGGATCATCCTGGCGGGCACGACCGGTTCGGATCCCGGCTGGCTTCGACTGGAATCTGAACACGCGGCGGACCACCCGCGACTGAGCACCGCCGAGCAGGGGTACTTCCTTCGAGTAGCGCCGCCCGTGGCCGGCTCGTCCGGACCTGCCGGGAGCACCGTGAACATCCGCTCGGCCTCCCGGGCCGGCGTCCGGCACGGGCTGATGACGCTGCGGCAGTTGCTGCGGCGCTTCGGCGACAGGCTCCCGTGCCTGGAAATCGACGATGCGCCCGCGTTCCAGGTGCGCGGGGCGATGCTCGACGTCTCGCGCGATCGCATCCCCACCATGGCGGAGTTCGACCGCATCATCGACACACTGTCCGAACTCAAGTTCAACCACCTTCAGTTGTACACCGAGCACACCTTTGCCTATGCCGGTCACGAGGCGGCTTGGCAGGGCTGGAGCCCGATCACGCCCGACGAGGCCTGTCGCCTCGACGAGCGGTGCGCCGCGGCGGGGATCGAACTGGCCGCGAACCAGAACTGCTTCGGACACCTGGCGCACTGGCTCCGGCTGCCCGCGTACCGGGAACTGGCCGAGACGCACGGCGACTGGATGTTCGACGTCTGGCCGCGTTCCGGCCCGTTCAGCCTCTGCCCGACCGATCCGCGCTCGCTGGCGCTGGTGGAGGACTGGTTGTCGCAATTGCTGCCGTGCTTCCGCTCGGGCCTGGTCAACATCGGCTGCGATGAGACGTACGACGTCGGTTGGGGCCGCAGCCGGGCCGCGTGCGAGCAGCGGGGCGGCGGGGCCGCCGGTCGCATCGAGGTGTACCTGGAGTTTGTCGCGAGCGTCTGCGGCGTCGTGCGCCGGCTTGGCAAGCGGCCCATGCTCTGGGCCGATGTGGCGCTGTCGCATCCGCGGAGCGTGCGCGCCCTTCCGGAGGACGCCATCGCGTTGGCCTGGGGCTATGAGCCCGATGCCCCATTCGAAGCCTGGTGCCGCACATTGCTGGAAGCCGGGATCGAGCCGTGGGTCTGTCCCGGCACCAGTTCTTGGCGTTCGATCGCCGGCCGCACCGCCGAACGCCGCGCCAACATCGCTCGCGCGGCCGGCCACGGCCTCTCCGCCGGGGCGACGGGCGTGCTGGTGTGCGACTGGGGCGACACCGGGCACCACCAGGTCTGGCCCGTCGCGGCCATGGGCCTGGCCAACGGCGCGCACGCCGCCTGGAGCGGCGACGGGGACCGGTTCGACCCCTCAGCGGCAGGGTTCCACACGCTGGGCGACCGTTCATTGCGTGTGGGGTCGTGGCTGGAGGCGCTGGGCGATGCGGACGAGCCGCTGCGCCGGGTCACGCTGGGCCTCTCGCGCGACGGCCAGAGCGGCAGATTGCGGAACCAGGGTGCCTTGTTCGCCGACCTGCACAACGCCGCGTGGGATCTCAAGCGGGAAGTCGGGCCGCTTGAACTCTGGCACGATGCCCGCGCGAGCGTGGAGCGTCTGGCCGCGGGCGTTCCGGACGGCGCCGGCCCCCTGGTGAGCGCGGAGCTGCGCCACGCGGCGGAACTGATGCGGTTCGCCGCCGATCGGGCGGTCGCGCGGCGCCGCGTCGGCGACGACGCTGCGGCTCGCCTGGCGCTGCGCGAGCGACTGGCCGAGCTGATCGGCGAGCACCGGCGGCTGTGGCTGATCCGCTCGCGCCCGGGCGGTCTGGAGCACAGCGTGGGGTTCTACAAGGCGGTGCGAGACGATCTGGCCGGAGGGCTCGCCGGCTCCGCGGGCGGTACGCTTGCGCCATGACGGCGGGCGCGACGAGACTGGTGGTCGGGTGCATGACGGGCACCAGCATCGACGGGCTGGACTCGGCGCTGGTGCGGATCGACGGGGGCGGGTTGTCCACGCGGGCGACGGTGGAACGTGCGAACACCACGCCGCTGGACGACCTGGCCGCCCCGCTGCGGGCGCTGGCGGATCAGGCCCCGATGAGCGCCGGCGCGATCGCCGATATTGCCCGCCGATTCGCGCTGCTGCACGCCCGGGCTGTGCGGGACCTGCTCGCCGGTCGGCGCGCCGACCTCGTCGTCGTGCACGGCCAGACGGTCTTCCACGCCCCGCCGGTCTCCTGGCAGCTCGTCAACGCGCCGGTCATCGCCGCCGAGCTCGGGGTTCCGGTCGTGAGCGACCTGCGCGCGGCGGACCTGGCCCGCGGCGGGCAGGGCGCGCCGATCACACCCCTGGCCGACTGGGTGCTGTTCCGCGACGAAGCCGAAACCCGCGCCGTGGTCAACCTCGGCGGGTTCTGCAACGTCACCCTGCTGGCCGCCGGCGATGGACCACCGACCGAGCCGGGACGCGTGCGCGGGATGGACGTGTGCGCGTGCAACCAGTTGCTCGACACGGTGGCGCGCCGCACCCTGGGCGCGCCGTTCGATCAGGACGGCGCCGCCGCGTGCGGGGGCTCCGTGAACGACGAGGCGCTCGACGACCTGCGGGCGGTGCTGCTGGTGCAGGCGACCGGGGGCCGCTCGCTCGGAACGGGCGACGAGGCCGTTTCCTGGATCGGCCGGCACTGGCGGGGCGGTGCGGGCGTGAGCGGGCCGGACCTGGCCGCCACCGCGTGCGAGGCGATCGCCGAGCGCATCGCGTCGGCGGTGTCGGGAGCGGACCGCTTGCTGCTCGCCGGGGGCGGGGCACGGAACCGCGCCCTGGCGCGGGCGATCCACGGCTGCTGCTCGGCGTTTGTCGAGACGACCGAGCGCTGCGGCGTCGGCATCGGCGCGCGCGAGGCCGCGTGCATGGCCGTGCTCGGGGCGCTCTGCCAGGACCGACTGCCCATCACGCTGCCGGCGGTCACCGGTGTCGCGAACGCGCCCGTCGCGGGAGTGTGGGTGGAACCTTACGACCGAACGCCTCGCCCCCGAACCCGGCTGCCCGACCGAGGGCGCATCGACACCGAACAGCGCAACCCTCGCTCGGCGCGCCTGCACGAGCTCGACGCGGCGGGCATCGTGCGGCTCATGCAACGTGAAGATCGGGCGGTGCTGCGGGCGCTGGCCTCGGCGCGCGGCGCCCTGACGCGGTTCATCCGCGCGGCGGCCGAGCGGTTCGACGCCGCGGCGGCCGAGGGAGAGCCGGGCCGCCTGGTGTACATCGGCGCCGGGACGTCGGGCCGGCTGGGCGTGCTGGACGCCAGCGAGGCCCCGCCCACGTTCGCCGTGTCGCCGGGCCGCATCGTGGGCGTGATCGCCGGGGGCGAAGGCGCGTTGCGACGATCCAGCGAGGGGCGCGAGGATGAGCCCGACGGCGCGGCCGCGGAGTTCGACGCGATCGGGCTCGACCCGCGCGACACCGTGCTGGGCATCGCCGCCGGCGGCACCACACCGTACGTCATCGGCGGCCTTCGCCTTGCAGCCCGGCGCGGGTGCCTCACGGCGCTGCTGACCTGCGCCCGCGTCCGGCGGCCGGCCTGGGTAAGGCACCTGATCGTGCTGCCGACCGGACCCGAGGTGCTCACCGGCAGCACGCGTCTGAAGGCCGGCACGGCCACCAAGATGGCCCTGAACACCATCAGCACCGCGCTCATGGTCCTGTCCGGGCGCGTGCACGGGAATCTCATGGTCGACCTGCGGGCGACCAACGACAAGCTCCGCGATCGGGCAGCGCGGATCATCGCGGCGGAGTGTCGGCTGACGCGAGCGGCGAGCCTGCGCCTGCTCGATCGGGCCGAGGGCAGCGTCAAGGCCGCGCTCGTGATGCACCACGCCGGCGTGGACCTGGCCGAGGCGCGGGCACGCCTGGCCCTGGCACGGGGCAGGGTGGCCGACGCCCTGCGGGAGTGAGCCGGGCCGTTACATCGCGCTGCCGAGGCCCATCATGCGGCGCCAGCCGCTGACCTGTCCCAGGTGGCTCATGGGGTGCGCCGCCAGAAGGAAAGCGATCATCTGCCCCTTGGTGGGGAACAGTTCCTTCATGCGGCCCTCCGCCGGGTTGGGCTGCATGAGCACCGCATCGTCCGCTTCCTTCACGGCGGCCACGGCAGCCTTGAACCCGTTGAAGAAGTGCGACGTCACCTTCTCCATCGTCGGATAGATCGTGCCCGAGGCGTCGTCTTTGCAGGGCGTGCCGTTCTTGAACAGATCCTCGAACCCGGCCGGGTTCTCGGTGACGCCCCGCGCCCTGCCGAGCATGTCCATGATCCGGCAGTTGTAGATCGACAGGTGCCCGAACACCCACGCCGGGTGGTTGGACTGCACGGCCGTGCCGCCCGGCGAAGCGAGGCGCGCGAACTGCTGGGGCTTGACCTCTTTCAGCATGCCCTCGGCGTAGGCCAGGACCACGTTGGCGGGTGCGGCGATGGTCGTTGCGATGTTGCCCATGCGTGAACTCCGGTGCGGCGTGCGTGCGGGGTGCGTGCCCCCGGCCCACTCTAGCACGCCCGTCCGGTCACGCGCCGATGTAGCGGTGATACACACCCCTGGCCCGCGCCGGGTCCGTCGTGCCCGAGACGATCGCCCGTCCATCGGAGAACACGGTCAGTTCGATCGGGCCCGCGTCCGGCGGCTCGTGCGTGAGCCGCTGCCGCAGCGACGAGCCCGCACGCCTGCCCGGGCCCTGCGGGCGCAGGCGCTCGGCCAGCGCGTCCAGGTCCAGCGCGCGGGCCCGGCCCGGCGAGATCTGCACGCTCCCGCGACCGCACAGCACCGTCGCTTCCGGCCGTTGTCGCCCCTGCAGAAACTCATACCGCCCCGCGCCGCAGCACGGGCAGTCCGCCCGGCGCGCGTGCGCGAGATCCAGCCGCTGGCGGCTGTTGCTCCAGAGGTCGAACGACCGCAGGGCGGGGTCCAGGACCTCTTCGCGTCCGGCGAGGATCTTCATCGCCTCTGCCGCCTGCAGGGCGCCGACGATCGCCGTCGCGGGCGCCAGCACGCCGGCCGAGTCGCACGTCGGCATGGTTCCCGGCGCCGGCGGGTCGGGGAACACGCACCGCAGGCACGGCCCGGCGCCCGGGCGCACCGTCATCAGCACCCCGCCCGTCGCCACCGCGCCGCCGTAGACCAGCGGGATCCCGTGCTTCACCGCCGCATCGTTCAGCAGGTACCGCGTCTCGAAGTTGTCTGTGCAGTCGAGCAGCACGCCCGGGCGCGGCTCAGGTACAACGATCGCCTCGGCGTTGTCCGGCGCCAGGTCGTCGGCGATCGGCTCGATCACGATCGAACTGTTGACGGCGCGCAGTCGTCGGGCCGCGGCTTCGGCCTTGGGTGCGCCGGCGGCGGCGTCGCGCTCGTCGAACAGCGTCTGCCGCTGCAGGTTGGTCCATTCGACGGTGTCGCGGTCGACGAGCGTCAGGCGGCCCACGCCGGCCCGGGCCAGCAGGTCGGCCGCGGCGCACCCCAGCGCCCCGCACCCGATGATCATCGCGTGCCCTCGGCCCAGACGGTTCTGGCCCTCGGACCCGATGCCGGCAAGCAGCGTCTGGCGGTGATATCGATCGACCGGCGGCGTCACGGCCGATGTTAGGGGCTCAGCGCCGGGCAGTGGGGGTGGGGGCGCAGCGCCCAGGGGTACGGTTGAGGCATGACCGCTTCGGAACCCAGCCCCACGAACGATCGTCCTCCAAGTTGGACGCCGCCCGATCCGCTGCCCGACGGGCTGCGCACCCGGCGCCTGGTGATTCGCGCGTACCAGCCGGGCGACGCCCGCGCGCTGTTCGAGGCCATCGATCGCTCGCGGGCGAGCTTGCTCCCGTGGCTGCCCTGGGCCGCCACGCAGCACCTGAACTCGCAACAGTCTGCCGAATCGATCGATCTGTTCCGGCGGGTCGCCGCCGAGCGCCCGATGCGACCCGAACACAACGCCGTCTTCGGCTTCGTCCTTGGCATCTTCCGCGCCGACGACGGCGCTCTGGTCGGCGGCACCGGGTTCAACCGGATCGTTCACGATTCGGCCGACGCGGAGCTCGGCTACTGGCTCGCCGCCGATGCCCGCGGGCGGGGCTATTGCACCGAGGCGGTCGGGGCGCTCATCGACTGGGGTCTGCGGCCGGCCCGCGACGGCGGTTGGGGGCTGCGGCGCGTGCGCATCTTTGCCGCCGCGGCCAACGTCGCTTCGTGCGCCGTGCCCCGTCGGCTCGGCCTGCGCGAAGAGGCGCGGTTCGTCCGCGACCGGTGGGTGCCAGGGCACGGCTGGTGCGACACGATCGGGTGGGGAGTGACGGTCGATGAACCCATGCCCCGGGCCATCGGGAGCGATGCGATGCCGCGGTCCGGACGCTGATGGCTCCAATGAAAACGGCCCCGGCGTGTGCCGGGGCCGCTGTTGGCGATCCGAATGTGGTGGGCGGGTTCAGGCGAAGTGGGCGAAGGCCTTGTTGGCTTCGGCCATGCGGTGCGTCTGGTCGCGGGTGGTCATGGCCTTGCCTTCGCCCTTGGCGGCGCTGTACAGCTCGTCGGCGAGCTTGCTGGCCATGGGGCGGCCCTTTTCGGAGCGGGCGGCGTCGATGATCCAGCGGAAGGCCAGCGACTGCTGGCGCTTCTTGTTCACCTGGATCGGCACCTGGTAGTTGGCGCCGCCGATGCGCTTGGAACGCACCTCGACGAAGGGCTTGACGTTCTCGATGGCCCGCGTGAAGACGGCCAGCGGCTCCTTGGGGGCCGCCGGGTCGGTCTCCTTCGCCAGCTTCTGGGCGATGATGTCCATCGAGTCGTAGATGATCCGCTGGGCGGTGGCCTTCTTGCCGCGCTCCATCACGCAGTTGATGAACTTCGACAGCACCAGATCGTTGAACCGGGGATCGGGACGGAGCTGGCGGGACGAGGCAGTTGGAGAGCCACCCATGATCGAAACTCCTGCGTGAGGTCGCGGCCCCGATGGCGTCTACCGGCGGAAACGCTCCGCCGAGCATTCGACACGACAGGCCGGTGTTGAAACGGACGAGCGGCCGTGAGGCCGCGAAGGTTCAGGACGACTTGCCCATCTTGGCGCCGTACTTGGAACGGCCCTGCTTGCGCTTCTCGACGCCCAGGCAGTCCAGCGTGCCGCGGACGACGTGGTAGCGCACGCCGGGAAGGTCGCGGACGCGGCCACCGCGAACGAGCACGATGCTGTGCTCCTGCAGGTTGTGCCCCTCGCCGCCGATGTACGCCGTGACTTCCTTGCCGTTGGACAGACGCACACGGGCGACCTTGCGGAGCGCCGAGTTGGGCTTCTTGGGCGTCTGCGTGCGGACGATCAGGCACACGCCGCGCTTCTGGGGCGCGAGCGCCAGGTCGCGCGACTTGCTCTTGGCACGGGGGGAACGGCGGGGCTTGCGGATGAGCTGGTTGATCGTCGGCATGGTCGGTTCCGGCAGGGTGCGCCCGAGTTCGGGCAGGGCCGCAATGCTAGCCGGTTGTACGGGTGGGTCAACGACGGGCCGGGTTCGGCGGGGCCAACGGGCCCGGATCACGCCGGTTTCGGGGCGTGTTCGGGGCCGGGATCGAGCCGATCAAGACGTGGCACGCACACGCTGAGTGCCTCAGCGGTCGCGCCAGACCTTCTTGATCTCCTGCACGCCGATCCAGACTTTCTCGTTCGATTCGAGGTCCACCATCTCAAGCGTCACCTGGTAATACGCCACGCCCGAGCGGCCCGACAGGCTTCGGGGCTTGTCGTCGGCCACCCGCCCGATCAGGATGTAGTCCGCGCCGAGCTCCTGCTTCATCTGCTTGCGGGTCTCGGGGCGCGACCACTCCTGGCCCTGTTCGCGCTCGGCCCGCACCGCGTCGCGCTGGTCCGCCATCGCCACGAATCGCACACGGTCGGAGTTGAGCAGCTCGCGCTCGAACTGCGTCGTGAACATCTTCGTGTCGATGTACTCCTGCGTGTCGTTGCGGATCGGCCCGACGATCACCACGGGCTTGTGGCCCAACGCTTGCACCGACCGGTCGATCCAGGTGCGGTACAGCGCGTCGTTCACCATCCCCTGGTATACCTGGCGCGCGTCGGTGTCGTTGAAGCGGTAGTCCACATCCACCACAGCGCGCGGGTCCACGCGGGACACCTCCCTCGTCGGCTCGCACGCGCCCAGCAGGCACGCACCGGGGATCAGCAGCAGGCAGGCGGTTCGCATGGTTCGGCTCCGTGTTCGTGGTTCCGGCCGCAGAGCGTACTCAGCGCGGCGTGTGCTCGACAATGGTCGTCAGTTCGTTGCTCGCCCCGGTGATCCGCACCGTGCGTTCCGGCCCCGAGGCGATCACCCCGCCGGTCGACGACAGGTAATCCACCGTGATTCGCCACTGCCCCGGCTCCAGTTTCAGCAGCCCCGCGTGCGCCTGCCCCGGCAGAAAGACCCAGCACCGCAGGTCCGCCCGCTCGGTCAGCGCCACCGCCGCCAAGCCCCCCAGCACGCTGGCGATGACCGCCGCGTCGTTGTTCCGGTTCGACCGGCGAACGCTCTGCGTCACCGCGAAGCTCGCGCCGGCCTTGGCCGACGAGCGGATCAGCGCCCGGGCGTAGATCAGCGGCAGTTCCCTCCGGTGATTCTCTGTCGCGACGGCACCCAGGTTCTCAACCAGCGACAGGGGCGTCTCGAAGGGCGTCTCGCCCGCGACGTCCACCGGCGTCGCCCGCACGCGAACCCCGGCCACCTCGCTCGGCTGGTACCGAAGCACAGGCAACTCGAAATACACCGGCCAGTCGAACACCGGGATGGGCCCGATCCGCTGCGCGCGCTTGGTCGGTCCCCGCCCGGAAAAGCCCACCACCAGCACGTTCGCGGCGTCGGGCGGCAATTCGCCCAGCGACTCGAATGCGCCGGCGTTCACCCCCGCCGCCAGGCCCTGCGCCGCCTGCAGCGTCGCCACCAGTCGCCGCCCCGCCACGCGCTGGTTCTCCGGCTCGCCGGTCTTCATGAACGTCACGGCCGTCAGGTAGCACCCCAGCGACGATTCGATGAACTCGCCCGCCGGCCCGGCGCGCCCGCCGTCGCGCAGGTCCATCGGCCCGGCCGCCATCGCCTGGCGCAGGCGCGGGTCCGCCGCCTCGTTCACCGCGCGGGACCGATCGCCGTACCGGGTGCGCAGCACGTCGGCCTTGCTCGCCGCCCGCCTTGCCTCGACCGTCGCGCCCCCCTGGATGTTCCCCGCCTCCAGCTGCGCCAGCAGTTTCAGCACGTTGGCGTAGATGTCCTCGTACGGCTCGCCGACGTACGTTGTCGCGGCGTCGTTGAACAACCACGACACCACCGTGTCCCCGACGCTCGGCCCGTGCTGGCGGTCCATGATCGCTTCGGCCGCCTCCAGGCGAGACAGCGCCCCGGGCGCATCGTCGAGCGCCAGCGCGATCGCCCCGCGGTCCAGCAGGTACAGCAGATCGTCCTTGCGCCCGTACAACCCCTGCGTGCGCTGATCGTCCAGCACCCGGGCGGCCTCGTCGTACCGCCCCGTCGCGTGCAACGCTTCGAGCTCCCGCCGGTGTCCTTCGAACGCGCACCCGCCGGCCAGCAGGGTCCCGACCGCGACCACCGCGGCCATCCAACGCCGATTCCGGCGGGCACGGGAGGGTCCGATCGGGTTGTGGGTGCTCAGCGTCATGACGCCCGGCGGTAGAGTACCCCGCCAACTCCGGCTCTTGACTCCTTTCGGACCCGACGCCATGCCCGATGCACGCCCGAACCGTCGTCGAACACGCTCCAAACCCGCACGATCCGGTGCTCCGCTGACCGTCCGCGGGATCCAGGGCCTCATCCGCGACAAGTACTACGCCACCGATTCGGCCCGCGGAACCGCCGCGACCTTCATGTGGTTCGTCGAGGAAGTGGGGGAGCTGTCAACCGCCCTGGCCAACCACCTTCCGGGGAAGCGGCCCACCCGCGCCCAACGGTCCAACCTCGAAGAGGAGTTCGCCGACGTGCTGGCCTGGCTCTGCACCCTGGCCAATATCAACGGCGTCGATTTGGAGCGTGCGCTGGAGAAGTACACGGTCCGCGGCGTCAGCGGCACCAAGTGATCACGCCCGCTTGCTCGGCCCGGCTGGCAACCCCTCAGCCTGCTCCTCCGGACCCGAGCGTCCCAGACAGCACACCCCCAGCGCCAGCGCCGTAGCGATGAGCATGTGCCACGGGTAGGCCAGCCGCAGCCACGGGAGCCGTTCTTTCAACGCCGACGCCGTTATCGCTTGGCCGTCATCCAGTCCGAACAGCCCTGGCGCCGCCGAGGCCGCCTGCATCCACGCGGGCGTCGAGAACAGCACCACGACCACGAAGCCGGTCACCAGTGCCGCGATCGCGCTGGTGCCCGAGCCCCGGCGCGTGAACAGCGCCGCCAGGAACACCGCCAGCAGCCCCGAGTAGCAGAACGTCATCACGCTCAGCGCCAGGTCGATCAGGCTCGTCCGCGGGTCCATCTGCCGCCACCAGATGCACCCCGCCGCGACAGCTCCCAGCGCCACGCCCCAGCCCGCCACCGCCCACCGTCCCACGATCAGGTACTGCCGATCCGTCCGCCCGGGGAACCAGTGCTGCCAATAGTCCTTCACGAACGTCGCCGCCATCGCGTTGATCGCCGAGTTCAGGCTCCCCAGCGCCACGGCGAACAGCCCGGCCACCATCAGCCCGCTCACGCCCGGCGGCATTCGATCGATCACGAACCGGATGAACGCCTTGTCGCCCGAAGGAGCCGGTCCCGTGCTCCCCGGCCCCTGGTAGTACACGAACAGCAGCAGGCCGATCAGCAGGAACAGCGTCGTGATCGGGATCCCGATCGCGATCGCCGACAGCACGCTGCGGCTCGCCCGCGCCGCCGACGTGCAGGTCAGCATGCGCTGCACAAGGTCGTGGTCGGCCCCGTACGCCGCCATGTTGATCAGGCTGAAGCCGAGCAGCGCCGTCCAGAGCGTGAAGCCGACCGTCGGATCGGCGTCGAACCGCATCACCGTCAGTTTGCTCGCTGCGCCGGGCGCCGGTGCCGACAGTGTCTCGACGACCGCCGCCGCGTCGCCCGGGATCGACAGCCACAGCACCACCACGGCCGCCAGCACGCTGACGAGCAGGACCGCGATCTGAATCACGTCGGTCCAGATGACGCTGGCGATGCCGCCGACGAGGGTGTAGAAGATGCCCACCACGCACAGCGCCGCGATCGCGCCGGTCAGGGCGCCGGTGTTGGATTCGGCGCCCGCACCGAACAGGATGACCGACAACGGAATGGCGGCGATGTACACCCGCGCCCCGCTGGCCAGCACGCGCCCGGCCATGAACGCGCCGCTGGCGGCGCGCCGGGCCCGCGGGCCGAACCGCCGCCCGATGAGCTCGTAGATGCTCGTGCAGTCGTGCCGGTAGAACGCGGGGATGAAGAACGCCGCCACGACCACCGCCGCCACCACGCCCCCGAGGCTGGCGCTCAGGTACGTCAGGTCGCCGTTGTACGCGCTCTCGGGCGCGCCGATGAACGTCGCCACGCTCAGCGACGATGCGATCACCGACACCGCCACCGCCCAGGCTGGCATGCGCCGTCCGGCCAAGAAGTACTCGCTGGCTCCGGCCGGCTCGCGGCGCGAGAACAGCCACCCCGACACCGCCAGCACCAGCATGTACACCCCGACCACCGCCCAATCGACCGCGCCGAACCGGCCCGACGGTTCGATCGGTTGCCAGGCGAGCGACTGTACCATCGGCGGCATGACCACCACCGCCTATCGGCCATCCACGGGCCGGAACATGCAACTCCGGCAACGCGCTGTTTTCCTGCAACTGGCCGGTTCGTTGGCCGCGGCGTTGGCCGTCCTGCTGACCGGATGCGTGCAGGCCGTCCGCCCCGGCGACGAGGCGTACACCCGCAAGGGCGACGAGATCATGGTCTGCGGACGGCTCTTCCACACCGGCGCGCCGGTCGTGCTCTGGACCGATCCCGGCGGCTACGACGCTTACCGCACCGAGAAACGCTTCGCCCCGTGGGACAAAGCCGCCTTCGCCGTTGATCCCAAGGCCGACGGCCCCGCCTCCCCCAACCGTTACGGCCTGCGATCCGCCGCGAGCCTGCCGCCCGACGTGCTCGCCCGAGTCCGCGGCGGCGGGTGGGACCTGCCCACCCTTCGGTCCCTCGTCAATCAGTTCGTGATCCACTACGACGTCTGCGGCACCTCGCGCCAGTGCTTCCGCGTGCTGCACGACATCCGCGGGCTCTCGGTGCACTTCATGCTCGACCTCGACGGCACCATCTACCAGACGCTCGACCTCAAGGAACGCGCTTGGCACGGCGGTACTGCCAACGACCGGTCCATAGGCATCGAGATCGCCAACATCGGCGCGTACGCCGCGGCTTCCGCTCGGCCTGGCGAACTGCCCGCGCCGCTGGGCCAGTGGTACGCGCCCGATCCTGCCTCGCCCTCGGGTTGGCGCGTTACGCTCCCACAGTGGATGGGCGACGGCGGCCTTCGCACGCCGGAATTCATCGCCCGACCCCGGCGCGGGCCTGTCACCGGCGCGGTGCACGGCACGTCGTACGTCATGTTCGACCTCACGCCCCAGCAGTTCGAGTCGCTCACCAAGCTCACCGCCGCGCTGGGCGCGATCTTCCCCGGCATGCCACTGGACTGCCCCAGAGGGTCCGACGGCGCGCCGCGATCGACGGCCCTCTCGACGGCCGAACTCGCCGAGTTTCGAGGTGTGCTGGGCCACCTGCACGTGACCGGCGGGAAGATCGACCCCGGCCCGGCGTTCGATTGGGACGGCCTGCTGGCCGAAGCCCGGCGGCTTCAGCCCAGCGCCACGGCGGGCGCC
>JAHCJH010000051.1 GCA_026126345.1 Phycisphaeraceae bacterium
GCTTGCCTTTCTGGGTGAAATCCGAGTCGTCAGGATATGCGCCGCCCCGGCGCGCAGCCACACGCGGCTCGTTCCCCGGCTGGCCGGCTCACTTCCCGCCGGACTTGTCCGCCGGGGTGTCGGCCGGCTTCTCCGGGGCCTTGTCGGCGGGCTTATCCGCGGGCTTGTCAGCCTCGGCCGCTTCCCTCGCCCGCTTGGTAGCCGTCACCAGTTCCGACGCCGGCAGGATCTTCGGCGAGGTTCCGAAGTACCCTCCCATGCTCGACCGCAGCGCCCCGCCTTCCATCTCCTCGGCCGACGGCACCAGCAGCGTGGTCATGCCGACGAACTCGCCGCCCACGGTGAACACCGGCACGCCGCGCCCGGCGATGAACCCGCCGGTGAACACGTACGTCGGCCGGGGCTTGCTCGTCACGGCGCCCACGCGGACTTCCTGCACCACCGGCGCCCGGTCGAAGTACTTGCCCATCTTCTCCAGCGCCAGCAGGCGGTCGCCCAGATTCGCCTTTACGCCCTTGGCCGGGTCGATGTGCGCCAGCGGCTTGTCCCCGGGCTTCTCGATCTGAATCCACGCCAGGTCCAGCTCGGTGTCGCGTGCAAGCACCTTGCCCGGCATGCCCTCGGTGTCGTCGCCGATCAGCACCTTCAGGTCCTTCGGCGTGGTCGTGAACGACCCGCCCCGGAACCGGCGCATCATCCCCGCGAAGCCGTCCAACTCGCTGTTGGACATCAGCACCAGCCCCTTGGGGTCGATCATCACCCCGTACACCTCCGTCTCCTGCTCGGCATCCTCTCCCATGCCCCCCGCCTCGATCTTGAGCACGAATTTCACGGTCACGACCGCCGCGCCGCGCTCGGCGACCAGCTTCTGATACGCCGCGGCCGTGTCGTCGTGGGCCGACAGCCCGACGCCCGCTCCCGGCAGGTTCGAGCCGAGCGACGCCGAGCCCGAGAGTGAAAGCGCCGCGCAGATGACGGCGAACGCGATGGCGGAACGGTTCATGCGGTGAGTCCTTCAGTGGAGGGTGAATCGGTTCGAACGGACGCCCGGCGGCGCCCGGGCACGCCGGCCGCCGCGGGCGGTCTGTGATTACTTCTTCTCGTCGGCCTTGCCCTCGATCACGGGCTTCCAGTCGGGCTCGGCGAACTTGAAGTGGGTGCGCGTGCCGCGCAGCACGACGAACACGACGCGCTCGGGCTGATCCTTGGCGATCTGCTCCATGGCCTTGCGGTAGGAAGCCAGGTCGGTGACCTCGTAGGGGCCGACGCGCTGCAGGAGGTCGCCGCCGCCCACGCCCGCCAGGCCCGCCCAGCCGGCCCGCTCGGCGCCCTCGACCAGCACGCCCTGCACCGAGTCGTCCCAGTTGTTGTCGTCGCGGTCGAAGAAAGTCAGCTCGCGCACCGAGATCTCAAAGTCGCGGTTCTCGTCCTTGCGGGCCTCCTCGGGCCCGATCTTGGTCCGCTCCAGACCGACCTTGATCTGCAGCGTCTGCCCGGCGCGAAGAACCGTCAGCGTCGCCTCATCCTCGATGCGCAGCGGGCGGATCGTCCGCTGGAACATCCCCGCGTCCTGCATGCCCTTGGGCTGCACTTTCGTGTCGTTGATCGCCGTGATCAGGTCGCCGACCTTCAGGTCGCTCCCCGCCGCCAGCGTCCGCGGGTACACCCGCGTCACCCGGAATCCCGTCACGCCGTCGTGCCCCAGGTGCCGCGCCAGGTCGCGCAGCACCGGCTGCACCGCCACGCCGATCCACGCCTTGGGCACCTCGCGCGGCGGGTCCTCACGCTTGGGGGGCTTGGGCTTGATCAGCGTCACGTGCTCCTTGCCCCGCCGCTCGAACCGCACCAGCACGAACTCCGGCGCCGGGTCCGCCGCGGAGATGCTCTTGTAGATCTCGATCAGGTCCGCGATGGACGAGACCGCCTTGTCGCCCACGGCACGCAGGATGTCGCCCCCCTGCACGCCCGGCTCTGCCAGGCCCATCGGCGAGCCGGGGCGCACCCCGGTCACGAACACGCCCGCCGGGTCCGACAGCCGCAGCTCGCGCACCAGCCGCTCGGTCACCGCTTCGACCGAGATGCCCCAGGCACGCAGCGACGTCTCGGCCCCGTGGTCCTTGAGCATCTTCTCGGTGGTGATCGTGGCCGTGCCCGGCTTGCCCTCGCGCACGTACTCCACCGCGATCGTCGAGCCGATCGGCATCGCCGCGATCCTGATCGCCAGCTCCGGGATCTGCTCTGCGAACCGCACGGTCACCGGTTCGCCGTTGATCTTCGTGATCACGTCGCCGGCCCGCACCCCCGCGCGCGCCGCCGGGCCCGGCGGGCTCTGCGACACCGAGTTCACCAGCACCCCCTCGCGGTAGCCGGTTTTGTCGATCTGCTTGAAGGAGATGCCGATGCTCGAGCGCGGCACCTCGCCGTGCTTGATCAGCGCCTCGGCCACCCGCCGGTTCAGGTTGCTCGGGCTGGCGAACCCGTTGCCGGCCCCGCCCAGGGTGTTGACGCCGACGATCTGCCCCCGCAGATTCACCAGCGGACCGCCCGAGTTGCCGGGGTTGATGAGCGCATCGTGCTGGATCCAGCGCGTGAAGATGCCGCTGCCGCGGTCCGACTCGAACTCGTCGATCTCGTCGCCGCCCATCCCGCCGGCGAACACGCGTTCGGTATTGCTCACGATCCCCAGCGTCACCGAGCGCGACAGCGCGAACGGCGAGCCCATCGCCATCACCGTGTCGCCCACCTGCAGCTCGTCCGAATCACCGAACTCCGCCACCGCCAGCGACGACGGGTCCTTGAGCTGCGACACGTTGATCTTCAGCACCGCCAGGTCCGTCAGCGGGTCGTCGCCCACCAGCTCCGCGTCGATCTCCTGCTTGTCCGCCATCGTCACCTTGAACCGCGTGCCGCTGTCCACCACGTGATGGTTCGTGATCACGTGCCCCTCGCGCGAGATGATCGTGCCCGAGCCCACGCTCGCGCCCTTGGTCTCCTTGCCCCCGAAGTGCATCGTCGTCACCACGTGGATGTGCACCAGCGCCGGGAACACCCGGTCCCGCGCCGTCGCGATCATCCGCCGCATGTCCTCCCGCAGCCGCTCCGCCTCTCCCGCCGGCGGCTGCGACGCCGCCGCCGCGCTCGCCGACTCCGGCCCCAGCGCCGGCGAGCCGCCCAGCGCGGCGAGCACGAGCACCAGGGCGGATCGCAACCGGCCAGTCTCCGAGTTCTTCAATGGATGCCTCCGTCAGCGTGTTGCCCGCGGCGACGGCTCACGCCGAACGCCCACCCGCCGCCTGCTATCGACCTTCCGGGCGGCCGTGGTCCACCCGCCCCGGGTTCGTCGCCGGCGCCGCGGCGGTCGCCGCGCCGATCGAACGCAATGCCGGAGGAGGGACTTGAACCCACACGCCTTTAAGGGGCGACGGATTTTGAATCCGTTGCGTCTGCCAATTCCGCCACTCCGGCTTCGACCGCAAGGGTAGCAATCGGCACGCTCCCGGTCGCTCCAACCGCCTCGGTCTCGACGGGCACGTCGCCGCCGCGCATCGCTATTCTCCAGCCATGATGCTCCGCGCGCTGCTGGTCGCCGCCCTCTCCATTTTCTCCGCGTGCGCCTCCGCCCCGGCCCAGCCGCCGGGTCCCGCCGAGGCATCCCCGCCGCCCGTCGGCTACTACCGCCAGCCGGCGATCGGCAGCACCACGATCGTCTTCGTCACCGAGGGCGACCTGTGGAAGGTCCCGGTCGCCGGCGGCGTCGCCACACGCCTCACCAGCCACCCGGGCGACGAGTCCCAACCCGCCATCAGTCCCGACGGTTCCCGCGTCGCCTTCACCGCCGAGTACGACGGCACGCAGGAGATCTACGTCATGCCCCTGGCCGGCGGACAGCCCCGCCGGCTCACGTTCGACGGCTCGCCCCGCTGCGGCGTCGCCGGCTGGACCCCCGACGGCAAAGTGCTGGCCTTCACCGACAAGTTCTCGACCCTGCCCAACATGCAGTTGACGACCATCGACCCCGCCGACGGCACGCGCGCCGTCGTGCCCCTGTGGCAGGCCTCCGACGGCGCCGTCAGCGAAGCGGGCGTGCTGGCGTTCGTGCGTCTGCCCTTCCAGGGAAGCGCCACCAAGCGCTACAAGGGCGGCTTCATCCAGCAGCTCTGGCGCTTCGCCCCGGGCGACGCCGAGGCAACGGCCCTCACCGCCGATTTCCCCGGCACCAGCAAACGGCCCATGTGGGCCAACGGCCGCATCTACTTCGTCTCGGACCGCGACGGGCACATGAACGTCTGGTCCATGTCGCCCGACGGCAAGGACCTTCGACAGCACACCCGCCACGCCGGGCTCGACGTCCAGGGCGGCAGCACCAACGGCCGACAGATCGCCTACCAGCTCGGCGCCGACATCCGTGTGCTCGACCTCGGCGCCGACCAGGACCGCGCCCTGGCCATCACCCTCGACAGCGACCTCGATCAGACCCGCGAACGCTGGTCCGACAAGCCCCTGGACTTCCTCACCGCCGCCCACCTCAGCCCCGACGGCGACCGCGTGGTCCTCACCGCCCGCGGCCGCGTCTTCGTCGCGCCCCACCGCCAGGGCCGCATCGCCGACATCGCCCGCAACGACTCAGCCCGGTATCGCAGCGCCCGTTTCATGCCCGACGGCAAGACCCTCGTCGCCATGAGCGACGCCGGCGGCGAGGTTGAGATCTGGTCCCTCCCGGCCAACGGCGTCGGCCCCGCCGCGCCCCTGACCGCCGACGGCTCGGTCCTCCGCTGGGACGCCATCCCTTCCCCCGACGGCAAGTGGCTCGCCCACCACGACAAGAACCAGAAACTCTGGGTCTTCGACATCGCGGCCAAATCGAGCGTGCTCGTCGATGAGCAGCCGTACGACGACTTCTCCGACATCGCCTGGTCGCCCGATTCGCGCTGGCTTGCGTATGTCAACCAGGCCGGCAACATGTTCAAGGTCATCAAGGTGTGGTCGGCCGACACCCGGACCACGCAGGCGGTCACCACAGACCGCTTCGACAGCTTCAGCCCCGCCTGGAGCCGCGACGGCAAGTGGCTGTACTTCCTCAGCGACCGCACGCTGCGCACGCTGGCGACCAGCCCCTGGGGTCCCTACGCGCCCAAGCCGTTCCTCACCGACACCACCCGCGTCATGGCCCTGGCGCTTACCCCCGGCGAACGCTGGCCCTTCCTGCCCAAGGACGAACTCCAGTCGCCCGCCAAGCCCGAACCGAAGAAGGACGATGCCCCCAAGCCCGAACCTGCCAAAGACGAGCCGAAGAAGGACGAGCCCAAGAAGGACGACAAGCCGGCTCCCAAGCCCGTCCGCATCGAGTTCGACGGGATCATCGAGCGGCTCTTCGAGGCCCCTGTCCCCGCGGGCAATTACGCCGCGCTGCAGGCGGGTGAGAAAGCGCTGTATCTCCTGGCCACGCCCACGGGCTTCGACGCCAAGAGCGACCTGAAAGTCCTGGAGATCAAGAACGAAGCCGCGGAACTCAAGACCCTGCTGCCCGACATCTCGTTCTTCGAGCTCTCCGCCGACGGCAAGAAACTCCTGGCCCGCCGCCGCGACAGCTTCTACATCGTTGACGCCGGCACTTCCGCCCCTGCCGACCTCGACAAGCAGGCCGTCAACCTCGCCGGCTGGACCTTCCCGTTCAAGCCCCGCGTCCAGTGGCGGCAGATGTACGCCGACGCGTGGCGCCTCATGCGCGACTACTTCTACGACCCCAACATGCACGGCGTCGACTGGCCCGCCATGAAGGCCAAGTACGCACCCCTCGTCGACCGCGTCAGCACCCGCGCCGAACTCAACGACATCCTCGCCCAGATGGTCGGCGAACTCTCGGCCCTGCACCACTTTGTTCGCGGCGGCGACGGCCGCACCTCGCCCACGGTCGATCGCGCCCCAGTCGCCAGCCTCGGCGCCGTGCTCTCGCGCGATGCCGCCCGCGGCGGTTACCGCATCGACCGCATCTACCGCCACGACCCCGACGAGCCCGGCCGCGCCGCCCCCCTGGCGCGCCCCGAGGTCAGCGCCCGACCCGGTTGGATCATCACCGAAGTCGACGGCATCCCGACGCTCAGCGCCGCCGACATCGGCGAACTGCTCCGCCACAAGGCCGGCAAGCAGGTGCTCCTGCGGTTCAACACCACCCCCGACGTGCCCGGGCCCGCGGTCATGCGCGACGCCATCGCCGTCCCATTCTCCGCCGAAGCCGAGGCCGAACTGCGCTACGACGACTGGACCCTCTCCCGCCGACTCGAAGTCGAGTCCGCCGGCAAGGGCGACATCGGATACGTCCACCTCCGCGCCATGGGCGGCGGCAACTACACCGAATGGGCCAAGGGTTTCTTCCCCGTCTTCAACCGCAAGGGCCTCATCATCGACGTCCGCCACAACCGCGGCGGCAATATCGACTCCTGGATTCTCTCCGAACTGCTCCGCCGCCAGTGGTTCACCTGGTCGCCCCGCGTCGGCTTGCCCTACTGGAACATGCAGTACGCCTTCCGTGGACACGTCGTGGTCATTTGCAACGAACGCACCGCCAGCGACGGCGAGGCTTTCGCCGAGGGCTTCCGGCGCCTCGGCCTCGGCAAGGTCATCGGCATGCGAACCTGGGGCGGCGAGATCTGGCTCTCCAGTTCCAATGTGCTGCTCGACCGCGGCCTGGCTTCCGCCGCCGAGATCGGCGTCTTCGGCCCCGAAGGAACCTGGCTCATCGAGGGCCACGGCGTCGACCCCGACATCGTCGTCGACAACCCGCCCGCCGCGGCCTTCCGCGGGGAAGATGCCCAACTCCAGGCCGCGATCGCCCACCTCCAGCAACTGATCGCCCAGAATCCGGTTCCCCCGATCGTCACCCCGCGCAAGCCGGACAAGAGCGACCCGACCAACCGGCCCCGATAGCCTCGTCCGAGCCGCAATTCGGTCGATTTTCGTTTGAAGTCACCTGATTTCCTTGCCTCCCCCACCCGCCACGGGGTATGGTGAAGCGTTAGAGGGAGGTCAGCCATGATGCGCGATCTACTCCTGTCCGCCGCGCGGCACGTCGTTATTGGTCTTTCGGTCTTGGCGCCTTGGGCGCTGGCCGCTCCCGCAAGCGCCGTGGGCACCGCCGTCACCGTCACCGCCGTCAGCGGTGTGAGCAACGTCCGCTTCACCACGCAGGGCCGCACCGGCGGCTTCTCAGGCGTTACCAGCGGCGCGTTCAGCGTCAGCCAGGCCCGCGCCGGCGCCGCGGCCTTTGTCGTTACGCCCAACGGCGCGTGGGGCAATCTCCCCGGCTCGCCCACCGCTTCGTGGATCGGCGCCGCCGCCAACGCCGGCACCTCCGGCTTCACCGCGATCTACGCGGTGCAGATGGTCGTCCCCGGCACCGCCGGCGCCGCCCTGCCCGCGGGCACCACGCGCACGCTCTCGGTCGAGTTCCTCGTCGACAACGCACTCGGGTCCCCCTCCAGCGGCAACACCCCGGGTCTTTACCTGGGTCTGGGCACCACCAACTCGCCCACCGCTATCGCCGGTTCCGGCGGCGTCGGCAACGCCACCACGCCCACCACGATCACCGCCAACGTGAACTCGATCGTCACCCAGTCCGGCGTCTATTGGCTCTATCTCGCCGTCGAGAACACAGGTTCGTCCGCCAGCCCTTCGGGTATCCAGTTCCGCGCTTCGCTCGAGATCACCTGCCCCACCGCCGCTACGAGTTCCGGCGTCTCCGCGGCGCCGGTCATCACCGGTAGCTGCGAGGGCGGCACCACCGTCAACTGGAGCACCACGCCCGCGAACCCCACCGACGCCTTCGGTCAGGCCCCCAACACCTGGTTCATCTACCGCAGCATCCACGACGATTTCGCCACGGCGCAGGTCGTCGGCAAGACCGGCGGCGCCGCCCGTTCGTTCGAGGATTCCGATGCGCCCAGCGGCCTGGTCTACTACTGGGTCCGCGCCCGCTTCGGCGGATGCGACGGCACCCTCTCCCCGCCCGGCCTGGGCGTTGCAGACAACATCACCATCCAGGCCGGTTGCAGCGGCCCCCGTTCGCTCACCACCGTCGTTGGACCCGCGGGAATGAAGATCCTCCGCGGCCTGCAGGCCGACGCCTCCGACGCCGCGCTCTTCGCCACCATCCCGGGCACCACCGTGGGCCCGATCGTCACTCCCCTGCCCGCCTACAACGGCACGCCGTACTACTACTTCGCCACCAGCCTGCCCGACGCCTGCGCCACCACCCCGCGCGTCCAGGACTCCGGCGGCGCCAGCGCCTCGATCACCCAGCAGCCGCCGACCAACCTGTCCCGCTGCCTCACCGCACCCGCCGGCGACACCCCGGTGCAGATCAGCATCACCGCCTCCGGCGACGACCTGCAGTACCGCTGGCTCTTCACCCCCGCCAGCCCTCCCGGCAGCCCCGAGGTTGAACTGAACACCCCCTCGGCCACCACGCCGACGCTCATCATCGGCCCGCCCACGATCGCCGACGCCGGCTCCTACCGCTGCCGCGTCTCCAGCGGCACCGAGGGCCTCGGCTGCCCGCCGGCCTACAGCAACGCGTGCAACCTCAATATCGGCCGCATCGCCATCGTCTCGTCCCCGTCCACCCGCGCCGTCTGCGAGACCGGCACCTGGGTCGCGCACGTGGAGGTCGACGCGTTCGACGCCCAGGGCGGTCAGTTGAACTTCGAATGGCGGCGCAACCTCGTGCCCCTTACCGAGGAGCCCGGCCACGTCACCGGCGTCAACACCCCAACGCTCACCATCACCAACGCCGCCTTCGCCAACGGCGGCTCCTACACCTGCATCATCAGCCGCCTCGGCGGCGCCTGCGGCCCCGTCACCACGCCCGCGGCGGTGCTCTTCGTCATCGGCCCCTGCGCCTGCAACCCAGCCGACATCGCCACCGAGGGCAACCCCGACCCCTACGGCGGCCCCGACGGCTCGCTCACCGGAACCGACTTCGACATGTTCATCCAGGGCTTCTTCCAGGATCTGCTCGACCGCAACGGCGAGCTGATCGCCGACCTCACCAACAGCGACGGCACCGGCCCGCGCGACGGCCTGCTGACCGGCAGCGACTTCGACTTTTTCATCCAGAAGTTCTTCGAAGGCTGCCCCGGCTGAGCCCGCCCATCCGCACCCGTTCCCACCCCAGCGCCCGGGCAAGCCTGCCCGGGCGCTGTCATTCCCGCCCGTTTCGCTAGGCTTTCCGCATGGCCAGCCGCGCTCGCCGCTCATCCGTGACCGTCGAGGCCTTTCGCCGCATCGCGCTGGCCCTTCCCGGCGCCGCCGAAGGCTCGCACATGGGCCACGCCGACTTCCGCGTCGCCGGTCGGATCTTCGCTTCCCTCCCCGATGAGGAATCTGCCCTCGGCATGGTCCGCCTGTCGCCCGCTCAGCAGGCCGAGTTCATCGCCACGCCCGACGGGGCGTTCACGCCCGGCGCCGGCGCCTGGGGCCGCCAGGGGTGCACCTACGTGCGGCTCGACGCCGCGTCGGCGTCGGACGTGCGCCGCGCCCTGCGGCTGGCCTGGGCCGCGCGCCAGGGCCAAGCCGACGAAACCTCCGAACTGAGGCAACTCGCCCCAGGCCGCGCAGCGCAACGAAAAACGCCCCGACGGCCGGGGCGTGCCAAGCGGTCCAAAGGCCAGTGAGTTACCGCCGCCGGCGAGCGGCGAGCAGCCCGCCCAGGCCCAGCACCGCCGCGGCCCCCGGCGCCGGGGCAAACTGGATCTGCAGCCAGGTGGTGGTGTAGCCCGGGCTCGGGGTCAGGCTCACGGTGCTGGCGTTGACGGCATCGGCCCCCACGTTGATCTGGTACGACCAGATGAAGTCGTACTGAATGCCCGCGGCGAGCAGCCCGTTCCACGAGCCGATCTGGGCCGGGTTGACGGTGTCGAACAGCGTGCCGCTGAAATTGAACCCGGCGCCGCCGGAACTCCACCCCGCCAGCACGTTGCCGCTGACCACCTCCACCAGCGAGACGTTGATCGACACACCGCTGAACGTGTTGCCGGCGATCTGAAAGCCCGTGGTCCCGGTGATGCTGTAGGTGGTGAAGCTGTTGTTCGCCGTGAAGCGGAAGTTGCCGTACTGCGTGCTGGTCATCACGCCCGTCGGGTCGCTGCCGCCCCAGAGCGTGGAGTTGACGCGGAACGTGTCGAACTGCGGCCCCGCCGCCGGGCTGCGGACCATCTGCGCCGTCGACGCCCCCTGGAACCCGCCGCCGCCCAGCGGCAGGCCGAAGAGGATCAGCCCGTTGTAGGTGTTGCCGCCGGCGTTGTAGGCCCCGCCCGCGAACGAGTTGCCGAAGTCCCCGGTCACCGTCTGACCGGCCGCCACGCCGCCGAACACCACCAGGCCCGCGAACGCGGGCACGCTCGACCACACACGATGCGCCATGATGCTCTCTCCTCTCGGGCCGGGGGTTCCCGGGCCGCTCCACCCAGCATACACGATCCGCCGCCGTGTGCCAGTCCCGCCGTCCGCCCGCGGCCGCGTCATCCCGGGCATGCCCCGTCGGGCGTGCGCGGCTCCGCGGGCGGGCCATGATCATCCGCTCACGGATCCCGCCTTCGTTGAAGAAGTCGGCGTCCAGACGACGGAGCTATTGAGTTGGCGCTCCGCGATGTCGCAGCGTGCACAAAAGCAAAGGGACTCATGGGTCCGATGCGACCCATGAGTCCTATGTACGGGCCGGTCATCGGATCTCGCCCACCTTCGCGACGGCCTTCGAAGAACGTGGCGACGCGACGCGCTTCGCCCGCCGTTTCTACTTGGTCTTGCAGGCGCGTTGGCAGCGGCTCACGCAGTTCCTGGTGCACCGCGTCATGGCGTCGGCGGCGCCGGCACGATCGCCATGATTCATGTCGACATAGTCCTCGCCGAACTCCGCCCGGTACAGCGCCGCGGTCTCCGCAAAGGTCCGTTCGAGGATCGGCAGCTCATCGGCGGTCGCACCGAAGCCGCCGTCGTGGTCGAGAATGTCGCCGAACATCTGCTGACAGTCGTCGTAGTACGCACGAGGTTTGAGCATGTGCAGGTGCCACATCATGTCGATGTCCTTCGACGGCGCGATGGCGCGATCGGGGTACTTGATGCAGAGGAGCAGGAAGCGGCGGTAGCGCTCCTCGGCGCGCCGGAGCATCGTGTCGGTCATGCTCTTGGGCGTGTCCTCCGAACGACGAGCGGCGCGAACGAGATCCACGGAAACGACGGGTTCGACGACGGTCAGCATGGGCTTCCCTTTCGAGTTCAAGGTGGGATCGCCAACGTTGGCGCTGCCTGCCACCTGTGCCGGCGAATACGCCACGCAGCCCGAATCGGATTTCAAGCCGTCGTTCTGAAACCTCAAGATCCCTACAACTCGGGGACCCCCCAGATTGCACAAAACTCCGTCGAGAGGTGAATCTCGGGGGCGCAAGGCGGCGAAAGGCGACCGCCAGTCAGGGTGCGGGACTCCCGCACGTGTCCGTCATGCGGCACTTGCGACTCAGCGGCCGAGCATGCCATCCGCGATACCGAGTCTCGCAACTTCGGCATCAGTTGTATGGGTCGAACCGTGACGGAAACTCGGATAAAGTCCGCCCATGCCGATCTACGAATTGCGGTGCCGCGGCCGCGAACTCGGCCGTGAGTCTGATCAGGTCTTTGAGGCTGACAACGAAGCCGATGCGTTGCGCAAGGCAGCCGATCTGGGCTACCAGGTGTTGGCGGTGCGAGCCGCGCCGCCTGCTCGGGTGCGAGTCGTGGGCGAAGTGCCGACGGTGGTGCCGTGGGCGCGAGGCAGAGCCTTCGCGGGCGTGGCCTCCTGGCTCTCTTGGGTTTCATTGGTGTTGATGTTGCCGACGGCGGGCGAATTGAGCTGGGCAATCTGCACTGTGCTTTCCAAGAACCCCTACGTCGGCTACTTGAACCCGCTGCTGCTGAGCAACGGCGTCTGCGTCGCCTGGCTGGGCACGTGGGCGTGGATTCTGTCGGCCGTTGCCATGGAGCTCAGCGAAGGAACGCTCGGCCGGAGGCAGCTACAGATGGCCCGCGTCGCAACGCTCACGGTCCCGTGTCTGTTTGTTCTGCTGATCGCACTGATGGCTGCGCGGCGGTGGTCCGGTCGATAAGATGCTGTCGGGGGTGGGGCAATCGATCGGGCTTGCCGCAATTGTGGTGGGAGAATTAGCCGACAGGGTCGGACCTCGCAATAATGGCGTTGATTCGACTGCATACACCGTACGCATCGCGCAATTGCGAGTTAGTGTTCATTGAGTTTTTCAGAAAATCGTAGTATTTGGGTGCAACCTTGAGCTTCTCTAAGTAAGCCACTCTGGCCTTTGCCTCTGCAAAACTGGGTGATTCGGAGAGCGCTTTGACAGCACCCTCTGTTGCCGAGTCTGCAAGACTGTCAATTCGTGCGATCACTTCGAGCAGTGAGTTGGCCAGGTCGGTGACCGGTTTTTGCGGATTGTATGTGATCGCCTGTAACCGTCCGATGAGTCCATATGGATCAAGGCCCGCCCGGATTGGAACCACGGGCACCCTCCGGCCGAGTGCATAGCCCACCTCTTGGCTCGTCCATCGACTCTCGATGAAGTCGCGGGTCATCAACGCGATGAGGATGTGGCAAGAGTCAAGTGCCTTGTCTATCGTTAGAAGCCAGTCGCTTGTCGGCTCGATGTCCTCGTGCGCAACAAACACATCGGCGCCGAAGCGTGCCATTGCTGCCTTGAGATCCGCGGCTGTCGCTTTGTGGAGTGATGTATGACTTAGAAAGCAACGGAAATAGCCATCGCGCCATAAGTCGTTGGGGCCGTCGATGGCATTGAGTGGCGACAACGCCCTCCCTAATGATTGGAGATTTCGTGCAGGATGTCTTCTTCGGCGCCAGAAAGTATGTTTCGGAAGTACTCTTGCGGATCTTCTGCCCAAACTTCTTCGCCAACGGGAAGCCTGTACTGGCGCAGGGTAAAGTTCGCGACTCTCGGCTCCTGATCAGCGAGCGCGCGTGCGAGCTGCTGGATTAGGGCAATCCGCTTCGACGTGTTCATAGGAGAAGGCTCGTCGAGCACTCTCGCGCTCGAAGAGCATTGGTGGGTCAATAATCCATGTCATCCATCCCGCCGCCGCCGGCGGGGGCCTTGGCCTTCTTCTCCTTGATCTCCACCACCGCTGCGTCGGTCGTCAGCAGCAGCCCGCTGATGCTCGCGGCGTTCTGCAGCGCCACCCGCTCCACCTTCGTCGGCACGATCACGCCCATCTTCACCAGGTCGCCGTACTCCTGCGTCAGGGCGTTGAAGCCCCAGGTCACGTCGGAGTTCTCCTCGACCTTGCTCATCACGATCGAGCCGTCCAGCCCGCAGTTGGCCGCGATCTGCTTGATCGGCGCCGCCACCGCCCGGTGCACGATGTCGATGCCGATCCGCTCGTCGCCCTTGGCGTTCTTGCGCAGCTTCTCCAGCGCCCGGCGCGCCCGCAGGATCGCCGTCCCGCCGCCGGGAAGGATGCCCTCTTCCACCGCGGCGCGGCAGGCGTGCAGGGCGTCCTCCACGCGGGCCTTCTTCTCCTTCATCTCCACCTCGGTCGCGGCGCCCACGTTGATCTGCGCCACGCCGCCGGCCAGCTTCGCCAGCCGCTCTTCGAGCTTCTCGCGGTCGTAGTCGCTGGTGGTGCTCTCGATCTGGGCCCGCAGCATCTCGATGCGGCCCTTGATGTCGGCGCCCTTGCCCGCGCCCTCGACGATGGTCGTGTTGTCCTTGTCCACCGTCACCTTGGCCGCCCGGCCAAGGTCGGCCAGCTCGATCTTCTCCACGTCGATGCCCAGCTCCTCCATGATCGCCTTGCCGCCGGTCAGCGTGGCGATGTCGGCCAGCATCTCCTTGCGGCGGTCGCCGAAGCCCGGCGCCTTGACGGCGCACACCTTCAGCACGCCGCGGAGCTTGTTCACCACCAGCGTCGCCAGCGCCTCGCCCTCGATGTCCTCGGCGATGATGAGCAGGCTGGCGCCCGTCTCGGCGATCTTGCCCAGCAGCGGCAGCAGGTCCTTGGCGCTGGTGATCTTCTTCTCGTGGATCAGGATGTACGGCTTCTCCAGCACCGCCTCCATCGTCGCCGGGTTGGTGACGAAGTGGGGGGACAGGAAGCCCTTGTCGAACTGCATGCCCTCGAGCAGGTCAACCTCGGTCGTCAGGCTCTTGCCCTCCTCGACCGTGATCACGCCGTCCTTGCCCACCTTGTCCATGGCCTGGGCGATGATCTTGCCGATCTCCTCGTCCTGGTTGGCCGAGCAGGTGCCGACCTGGGCGATCTCCTTGGAGTCCTTCACCGGGCGCGACATCTTCTTGAGCTCGTCCACCAGGGCCGCCACGGCCATGTCCACGCCCCGCTTGATCTCGTTGGGGTTGGCGCCGCTGGTGATGTTCTTGAGCCCCTCGGCGAAGATGCTCTCGGCGTAGATCGTCGCGGTGGTGGTGCCGTCGCCGGCGTCCTTGCTGGTCTTGCTGGCGACCTCCTTGACGAGCTGCGCGCCCATGTTCTCGAACGCGTCGTCCACCTCGATCTCCTTGGCCACCGTCACGCCGTCCTTGGTGACGGTCGGGGCGCCGAAGGACTTCTGAAGCACCACCACCCGCCCGGACGGGCCGAGCGTGACCTTCACGGCCCGGGCGAGCTTCTTCACGCCCTGGAGAATGCGTTCACGTGCGTCGGAATCGAATGCGATCTGCTTGGCTGCCATGGAGATTTCCTTCGGAAAGTCGCGAGTCGCAAGACGCGAGTCGCGAGGGTCAGGTGTTCCCTGTCTCGGCCGCGCGGGAGACCCGCGCGCCCGGACCGTCGTTCAGTTTCCGGGCTACCGCGGTGCGGAGCCCGCCGATGATGCGGCCGACCTCGACCGCCTTTGTAAGGAGTTGATCGAACTGAGCTGTGGTGAGGTACCCCACGTCGAGTGCAACATAGAGCTGCGCCCGCACCTCGGCGCACGACGCACGGGCCGTCGCCAGCGCCTGGTGAAACTCGCGCGGGTGCGCCCGCTCGAACCCCTCAGCGATGTTCGAGAGAATCGAAACGGCCGCTCGCTGGATCTGCTGAGCCAATCCAAAGTCGCGAGCAAACTGCGTGCGCCTCGTAGCCAAGTACACCTCGCGCACCAGTGCACGAGCCTTCTGCCAGGCAATCAGGTCTTCGAAACGACTGACGCGCGGCCCCTTCGGCTCGATGGCGGCGGACCGGGTTGTCGTCGTGGTGTTCGGCATGGTGCTCACTCGCGACTCGCGTCTCGCGACTCGCGACTCGCGACTCGCGACTCAGTTCACTCCACAATCGCCAGCACTTCATCCTCGCTCATCACGAGGAGTTCCTTGCCGTCGAGCTTGATCTCCGTCCCCGCGTACGACGAGAAGATCACCTTGTCCCCCTTCTTCACCGTCAGGGGAACCAGCTCCCCCGTCTCGTGGTTCAACGTCCCGGTCCCCACCGCCTCCACCGTCCCCATCCGCGGGGCTTCCTTCGCCTTCTCAGGCAGGATGATGCCGGCGGCGGTCTTGTCCTCGGCCTTCTCACGCCGCACCACGATCTTGTCGTGCAGGGGGCGGAAGGCGACGTCGCTGTTCTTGGCCATGTGCTCGGGCTCCTGTCTTGGACGCCTCGGTCTCCGAGGCTTCTCGTCTCTTCGAAACACGCTCGCCCCGGTGCGACGGCCGCCCCGGGCGCTCTGATTCACGCTCCCCCTCAGACGTACCGCTCCCCGCTCCCGCCCGCCGGCCACCGCCCCTGGTAGAACCGGCTCATCACCCGCTGCATCAACTGCAGCATCAGCTCCAGATCCGCCGCCGTGCGGTCCACCACGCTGAACGCCCCGCACCGAAGCGCCGCGTTCAGGTGCCGCGCCTGGTCGCGCTGCGTCGTCGCCGAGCGGATCACCACCGTCGGCGGCGGACACTCCAGCCGCGACAGCAACTCCAGGATCCTCGGGCCCCCATCCTCCGGCACGCCCGCCGCCCCCGTCTCCTCCAGCGGCGCCCGCAGATCCACCACCGCCATGTGCACCGCCGTGCTCCGGATCAGTCGCTCGGCGTCCCGTGCCGTCGGCGCCCAGTGCGACGCCACGCCCTGCGGCTCCAGCAGCCGCGGCAGGCTTTCCGCCCACGTCGCCGGCTGCCACCGAGGCGTCGAAAGCAGCAGATTCAGCCGCCCCCCCGGCTTGTGACAGCCGCCCGGGCCGCACCGCCCCCCGTCCGGCCCCGCGTCCCGGCCAGCGCCGGGCGCGGCCGATCCGGCGTCGCTGTGGGGGGCATATTGCCGATGGGCGAACTGCATCGTGCCTTGTCCATGGCAAGGCCGATGCCGAACGCCGTCGTCACCCCCAGCCGCCGATTCGCCGTTCACCCCCGCTTCGGCCCCGCCGTCCGTGCGCCTGCCCCGCGCCCGGGGCCGCTTCGCCCCGCCGCGGCCTGCCAGCGGTCCGCCGCCCCGTCGCCCCACGTGCCAACTTGGCAGGGGCCGGCTGCCCACGCCGGGGCGAACAGAAACCTTCCAATCGCCCCGCCCCTGGCTATGCTGCCGTCATGACGAGCCTGGAGTGGGTGCTGATCGTGGCGGTGGCGGGTCTCGCGGCGGTGGCCGCGTGGCTGGCGACGGGCCGGCTTCGCGCCGCGGTGGCCCTGGGCGCATCGGAGCAGGCCCGGGCCGATCTGGATCAACGCCGCCTGGCGGCCGAGGCCGAGCAGTCGCGCCTTCGCGCGGCGCTGCAGCAGTGCGAATCGGCGCTGGCCGACGCCGGCAAGGCGCTGGCGGCCCAGACCGCGCGGTTGGAGGCCGAGGTGCGCGCTCGCGAGGCCGACGGCGCCGAGGCCGCCCGCGCCCTTCAGGATGCGCTCGACGCCGAGCGCCGCGTCCATCGCGAACAGTCCGAACGCGAGCGCCAGGTCAACGAAGAACGCCTCGCCGCCGTCGCCAGGTCCCGCCAGGAGATCGAGCAGCGCCTCGCCCAGTTCGAAACCAAGATGCGCGAGACCTTCAGCGCCTTGGCCGGCGAAACGCTCCGCAGCACCACCGGCGAGTTCCTCAAGCTCGCCGACCAGAAGCTCGCGGCCAAGGCCACCGAGGCAACGGCGGACCTCGAGCAGCGCCGCCTGGCCGTCGAGCAGATGGTCAAGCCCATCGCCGAAGTGCTGCAGAAGACCGAGGCTCGTCTGGGCGAATTGGAGCAGGCCCGCGTCGGCGCCTACTCGGGCCTGCTGGAGCAGGTGCGGCAGATGCAGCAGGACAACGCCCGCCTCCGCGACGAGACCGGCCGTCTGGTCCGCGCCCTGCGCGAGCCGCAGGTCCGCGGCCGCTACGGCGAAGTGCAGCTCCGCAAGGTCGCCGAGCTGGCGGGCATGACCAACTACTGCGACTTCGACGAGCAGGACTCCACCCGCACCGCCGAGGGCGATCTGGTCCGCCCCGACATGGTCGTCCGCCTGCCCAGCCAGCGCGTCATCGTCGTCGACGCCAAGATGAACTTCCAGGCCTACCTCGACGCCCACCAGGCCGCCACGCCCGACGAGGCCGAGCAGCATCTCGACCGCTTCGCGCGCCACGTCGCCGAGCAGGCCGTCGCGCTCAGCCGCAAGAAGTACTGGACCCAGTACGACGGCTCGCCCGAGTTCGTCGTCATGTTCGTGCCGCACGACGCGTTCCTCGACGCCGCCCTCAGCCGCCGCCCCGAACTGCTCGAAGACGCCGCCCGCTCCAACGTGATCCTCGCCACGCCCTCGACCCTCATCGCTCTGTTGCGCGCGGTGGCCGTGGGCTACCAGGAGCAGCGCCTGGCCAAGGCCGCCGAAGAGCTGCGCACCATCGGGCGCGAGCTGATGGAACGCTGCGCCCGAGCCTTCGGCCTGGCCGCGGAGATCGGCGACGGCCTGACGTCCACGGTGAAGAAGTACAACGAGTTCGTCGGCAGCTACCAGGGCCGGGTCGAGCCGTCGCTCCGCCGCATGGAGGAGCTGGGCGTCAAGGCGGCCAAGGAACTGCCCGATGTGCAGCCGGTGACCATCAACGTGCGAGACGCCGATCGCCCGCGTCTGCCGGGCGCCTGATCGCGCCCCACGCCCGCTCAGCGACCTTCAGGTGCGCCGGCGCCGAGCCGCCGCCAGCAGGCCCAGCCCCGCCAGCGCCGCCCCGGTCGGCGCGGGAACCACCGCCACGGTGTCCAGGTCGAAGGTAAACGGAACGTTGGAGCCCGCCAGGCCCGCCGGCACGATCACCCCGATCTGCACCCGGCCGATCGACCCGAAGACCGAGAAGCTCGTCCCCTCGTAGATCAGGGGCGCGCCCGGGCGGATCGCCACCGTGAACTGCGTCCAGGCGTTCGGCGCTGCCTGCCCCGCGACGGCCACCACGCCTGGCCCCATCGCCGGCGCGAACCGCGCGAACACCGTGATCGGCCCCGGTGTCGTCGCTCGGAACCAGAACGAGAACGATGTGATCCCCGCCCCGATCCAGTCGCCGAACAGCGCCCCGCCCGACGAGCCGTACGGCAATTCCGCCCGGAACAGTTGCGGGTTCTCCCCCGGCCCGTAATTGAAGAAGCTCAGCATCGTCGTCACGTACGACGAGCCGTCCGGCCCGCCCGACGCCGCCAGCGCCGGCGCGTTCACCCCGCCCCCGTCGCGCCACCCGGCGCTGGTCGCGAACGTCTCGGTAAACGGGTTGTCCGCGCCGTAAACGGACGCCCCGGTCATCAACACGGCCAGCCCCGCGAAACACGCGCCGATCATCCGACGAACCATGGGCGATCTCCTTCTCGGTTCCCGACCCACCGACCCCCCGACCCGAGCATAGATCGCCGGAGCCCCGGATTCCCGCCCGCAGCGATCACGCGGCCCTACAGGCCCAGGAACTCGTAGATGTGAGGCGCGACCAGGATCCGCATCGCGGCGCTGGTGCCGTACATGAACACGGTCATCATGATCGCGTCCTCGACGTCCATTTCCATGAGTTGCATCAGCAGCCCCACGTACGTGATCACCGAGAGCACCCACCCGAAGAACAGGAACGTCAGCGGCAGCGACATGAACAGCACATTCGACACCGCGTCGGAAACCGCGAACACCGCCGCGAACTGGATCGCCAGGAGGTGCAGCGGCGCGTTGAAGCCCATCCACAGCCACCCGACGATGCAGAACGCCAGCAGCGCCGCCGGCACCGCGATCACGTAGTCCACCAGGTAGTACTTGATGCGCGTCGCCGTGTCCAGGCCCAGGTTCTGGGCCCGCATCGCGATGCAGACCAGCGAGATCGCGATGCCCACCACGAACATGATCGCCGGCGTGCGGTACGCGCTGATCGCCGATTGACGCGACGCTTCCTTCGACCGTTCCTTGTGCGACTTCGGCAGCGCCAGCTTGCCGCACTCCGGGCACTTGGCGTCGCGCAGCCCGCGCATGTCGTACCCGCAGTGCGGGCACTTGGTGATCCCCGGCTTGCGGCTGTCGGCCCCGACGCCCGTGCCCTTCTGGAACCCCTTGCGCGTGTCGAAGCCGCACTGCGTGCAGATCACCGCGTCGGCCAGCATCGCCCGCGCGCACGCCGGGCACATCCGCTGCTGGGCGATCCCGCCCGCCGGCTCGGCCACCGCGATCGGCCCCGCCCGCTCGATCAGGTCCAGCAGCACCGCGTCAGCGCCCTCCGCCGGCGCCGCCTCCAGGGGCGCCGTCGCCGCCGCGACC
>JAHCJH010000052.1 GCA_026126345.1 Phycisphaeraceae bacterium
CCGGCAGCGCCGGCGCGCCCCGCGCCGCCTCGGCGGGTCCGGTCGTCGGTGCGGGCGCGCGCTGCAACTGCGGAACTCGGGGTGCCATGCTCCCGTTATCGGCTCGGCCCCCGCCCGCCTGCCACCGTTTCGCCCGCGCCGCCGTCTGCTATCGTCCCGGCATGATCACCCGCCTGACCGGCCTGCTCGAAGCCGTCGAGGGCGCCGCCGCCTCCGTCCGCCTGCCCGGCGGGCTGGCGCTCGAAGTCCTCCTGCCCGCCTACCTCGCCCGAACCCTGGCCACCCAGGTCGGCCAGCCCGTCACCTTTCACACCCTGGCCTACCTCGAAGGCCAGGGCCAGGGCACCAGCTTCCTCCCGCGCCTCATCGGCTTTGCCTCCCCCGCCGAGCGCCGCTTCTTCGAGGTCTTCACCTCCGTCAAGGGCATCGGCAACCGCAAGGCCCTGCGCGCCATGGCCGAGCCCGTCGGCGTCATCGCCGCCGCCGTTCAGCGCCAGGACGCCCGCGCTCTGATTGAGCTGCCCGAGATCGGCCGCCGCATGGCCGACACAATCATCGCCGAACTCAAGGGCAAGCTCGACGCCTTCGTCACCGACACCATCACCGAAGCCCGCGCCGGCGCCCGCCCCGCCCCCGCCCCGCGCTCCGACCTGCCCCCCGCCCAGCGCGACGCCGTCGACGCCCTGATCTCCCTCGGCGAAACCCGCGCCGACGCCGAGGCCAAGGTCCGCCGTGCCCTCGAACGCGCCGCCGACCTCGACACCCCCGAGCGCATCGTCGCCGCCGTGTTCGGGTCCGTTTCGTAAGGGTAAGTACCAGATATTCAACAGACTATTGACACGCCCTCTGCCGCCATGGTAACATGGCGTTGTTCGCGCCCGCGGCCGCGCCCTTGTCCGAGGAGGCTTCAGCGTGCTCCGCCCGACGCTCGTCGCCGTTCTGTTGCTCGCCGCCGCGGCTCACAGCCACGCCGATGATCCCGCCCTGCGCGCCTGGTTCGATCGCCGTCTCCAGATCGCGGCCGACGGCGTCCCCACCTCCGGCTTCCGCTTCCAATGGCGGCTCGAGAACCTCGAAGTCCCCACCGAGGCTCAACTTAACGCCCTGCGCCAGGCCGTGCAGGGCCGGCCCGACCACCCCGAACGCCAGACGCTCGCGACGTACGAATGGCGGCAGAAGAACACCCAGTACACCGACAAGGTGCTCTGGAACCTCGACGGCGTGTTCCGTTTCAACGAGACGTTCCACTGGCCGTCGAAGTCCCAGTTCGCCGACCGCGCCACCCACCCTAGCGCCACCTGGCTCCTGACCGAGGGCCAGATCACGCTGGTCGACGCCGACGGGCCCGTCGAACCGGGGTACGACTACCGCGCCTCGGTCACCCGCGTCCACATGCGCGAACTGCGCTACTTCTTCACCGGCGGGCTCTACGCCCCCGCCGGGGCCGATCGGTCCGGCGCCCTGCGCCTCAGCGGCGACCGCTGGTCCTGCCGGTTCGAATCGACGGATGCATCCGGCGTCCGCCGCGTGGTAGAGGCCTCCGGCGCCTGGCACGCCGACGCCGGGCACGGCACCGTCGATCGTGCCGACATGCGCGCCGCCACCGGCGACAAGGTCGAGCGCCAGTTGATCCACGCCAAGGACTGGCGCATCGAGCCCGCCCTCGGCGAGGTCTCGTCGCCCACGAGGTGCTCGTCAGTTCCCCCGACGGTCGCCCCCTGCGCCGCTACCTGCTCGCCGGCATCGAGCCCGTCTCCGCCGCCGACATGGCCCGCCTCACCGCCGTCCCCGCCCTCGGCGGCTCCGATCCCATCCGGGGCGAACTCGCCGCCCGCGGCCTGTCCGACATGCGCCGCGACGGCGGCGTCTACCACCGCCGTATGCCTGACGGTCAAGTGCAGACGATGCTGACTGTGGACCAGTCGATCAGGCAGTACGACCGTTGGCTCTCCGCTCTCGGCATCGGCTTGCTCGTGCTCGTGCCGGCGCTCGTGGTGCTCTGGCGCGTGCGATGCAGGCGCGCTCCAGATCGATGACAGAGAAACACAAGGTTGGAATCTCGCAAAAGGCGTGTCGGTGCGATTGGTATAGCCAGCCGCTCATTCAACAGGAGAACACGTCATGAATCTCAAGGGACCTGCAGGCTTGGATCACGTGCTTCTGGCGACCATCTTCGGGCTTACTCTCTTCTGCACCGCCGGCGCGGCCTTCGCGTGCTACGCCAAAGTTGGAAGGTACTGTTGTTCCATCGTCTACTTTCCCGCCCCAGACATGAACCGCAAGTGCCTGCCGTCAATGGTGTCGTGCCCGGACGAGCTGCTGATCAACCCGTACGTTTCGACCGCGCCCGATGCCACCCAGGGCGGGACCAACCGTGTGTATGAAGACCCGCAGACTTGTCGCTGGCGGGTGTATGCCTGCCAAGCGGCGGATCCAGAGTGCATCGATACGACTGTCGAGCGGATATCCGACTGTGGAGTGAGTTACCCGTCTGGTCCCCCTTGCGGGTGATCCGATGACCACCCCAAGCCGATTCCGCGTCGGATGGGTGCTTACGGCAATCGTGTGTGCGGTCGTCGCGAGTGCCGGCGCGATCAAACTGCTCGACCTGCCGTTGTTTCACCGCGTCCTGAGCCAGTACCAGGTTCTTCCCCCCGCTGTCGCGGCATTGGCAGCGCCGATCGTGCCTGCGCTGGAACTTGGCCTGTGCGTTCTCTGGCTCTTGGGCCTGCGGACTCGAAGGGTGGATTGGTCGATTCTTCTGCTACTGATTCTCGTCGCGGGCACATACGCGGTGGAGTGGTCTATGGCCGGTTCCAAGAGCTGTGGCTGCTTCGGGCGCGCAGGGCCGGCGTGGCTGGATTCCGGGTTCGGCGCGATGTCAAAGGCGTCGGTACTTGTGGGCCTGCAGGCCGCGGGCATGAAACTGCGGTCTGGGGGGCGAGTTCTGGCGCAGCCTTCCGCCGTGGCTCGGTCTACAACGCCCGCCCGCGCCTTCACGCTCGTCGAGGTGCTGGTCTGCATCGCCGTGCTGGCCGTCCTGGTGGCCCTGGCGATTCCCATGGTCGGGCGCGCCGCCGCGGCCTCGCGCGACGCCAAGTCCCTGGCCAACCTGCGCACCCACGCCCAGACCATGCTCGCCTACACCGCCGACAGCAGGGGCCTGTTCCTGCTTCGTCCCCGGTGCCCGCCGGCATTACGCTGCGCGGCTCCAGCAGGCCGGCGTCTCCCAACACGTGCGTTACTTCGACCAGTACATGTTTTGGAACATCGCTCTGGCCGACGGCTACTACGGCGGCCGCCACGACGACCCTTCCTTCCGCGCCCCAAACGCCCCGCCCGCCGCCCGCGCCGAGCGGTTCGTCATCACCGACTACCTCTACCCCTGTTCCTTCGTCGCCGCGCCCGAGTTCTTCGACCTCACCACCCGAACCATCCCCCCCGAGCAGTTCCGCGCCACCGCCCTGCACGAGGTCCGGTTCCCCGCCAACAAGGCCCTCCTCAGCGCCCGCTACCCCTGGTCCGATCGGCCCGTGGGCAAGCCCCAGCCCCCCGCCCACGGGGCCTTCGTCGATGGCCACGCCCAGCCCGTCCCGCTCGAAGCGCTGGAGCCCAACGCGCCCCCCGATTCCTACTTCGGCGTCTGGGTTTCCGATCACGAACACATCCTCGTGCCCATGATGCACTGCCAGAACGGCGTCCGCGGCTTCGACCGCGCCTTCGGCGGCCGCTGAGCCCGCCGCCCACCGCTTCCCGCGACCGACCGAGTCCCCCGCCCGCCGTTAACCCGATACTGTCTCGCCATGCGCTTACGCGATGATCATGTGCGGCGGCATGACACGCCTGTGGCCCATGAGCCGCCTGGGCGGCCCCCAAGCCAGTTGCTCCCGCTCATCCGCTCCGCCCCGCACGGCGACCCGCCGCAGCCTCCTGCAACTGGCCGCCCAGCGCCTCGACGGCCTCGTCCCCCCGCCCCGCCGCTACATCTGCACCGGTGAGTCCTACCGCGACGCCATCCGTCGCAGCCTCCCCGAGTTCTCCGACGACCGCATCCTCGGCGAGCCCGTCCCCCGCGACACCGTCAACGCCGTCGGCTTCACCGCCGCCGTCCTCCAGAAACTCGACCCCGACGCCGTCTTCGCCGTCTTCACCGCCGACCACGTCATCGAGCCCCACGACCTCTTCCGCCAGCGCGTCGACCTCGGCTTCCGCCTTGTCGAGGCCGACCCCGCACGCCTCGTCACCTTCTCCATCACCCCCACCTACCCCGCCACCGGCTTCGGTTACATCGAACGCGGCGGCGCCCTGCCCCTGCCCCCCGGCCTGCCCCCGGGCGTCGGCGCCCCCGGCGTCGCCTTCCGCGTCGCCCGCTACGTCGAGAAGCCCACCATCGAGCGCGCCACCGCCTACGTCAAGAGCGGCATGTTCAGTTGGAACAGCGGCATGTTCGTCTGGAAGGCCGCCACCGTCATGGAGTGCATCCGCCGCTTCAAGCCCGAAAGCCACGCCGGCCTGCTCCGCATCCAGGCCGCCTGGGGCACGCCCGATCAGGCCCGCGTCCTGGCCGAGGTCTACCCCACCCTGCCCAGGATCAGCGTCGACTACGCCATCATGGAGCCCGCCAGCCAGCCCTCCGAGAAACAGGTCTCGGTCTGCACCGTCCTCACCGACGTGCGCTGGCTCGACGTCGGCTCCTGGCCCAGCTACGGCGAGACCCTCACCCCCGATGCCGACGGCAACCGCCTCGGCGGCGCCCTGGCGCCCGACCACGCCCACATCATCGCCGGCCGCAACAACCTCGCCGTCAGCAGCGACCCGCGCCACACCATCGCCCTGCTCGGCTGCGACAACCTCATCGTCGTCCACACCCCCGACGCCACCCTCGTCATGCCCCGCGACAAGGCCGAGGAACTCAAGGCCGTCCACGCCCGCCTGCGCGACGATCTCAAGTAGCGGCGAGCCATCGTCCCCGATCCCGAACAGGCTCGCCCGCGCTGGCACTGGCGCCCATCGATACGCTTCGGCCCGACGGCCGGCGGTCCAGCGACCCACGCCCGATCGCGCACCGGCGCCGACCGCCGGGTACCACGCACTGAGAAAAGCTCTGCCACCCGGTCCGGCCCGAGAGGCGCACAACCAAGGCGCAGCCCATGTCCAGGAAACCACAGCACCCTGAAGGCGGCGGCGCTCCCGGTTTCCTCCTGTACCAGGCGCCCGACGGTACTTCTCGCCTGTCCGTCCGCCTCGACGGACAGACTGTCTGGCTCACGCAGGCGCAGATGGCCGAGTTGTTCCAGACCACCAAGCAGAACATCAGCCTGCACGTTCGGCACGTTCTGGACGAACGGGAACTGCCCGCCGATTCAGTTGTCAAGGAGTACTTGACCACTGCCGCCGACGGCAAGTCCTACGCCACGCGGCACTACGCGCTGGACATGATCATCGCCGTGGGCTACCGGGTGCGCTCGGCCCGCGGCACCCAGTTCCGCCAGTGGGCGACCGCGACACTCGCCGAGTACCTTACCAAGGGCTTCGCGATCGACGATGCCAGACTCAAGGAAGGCAGGAACTGGGGCGCCGATTACTTCGACGAGCTCCTCGCCCGCATCCGCGACATCAGGGCCAGCGAGCGGCGATTCTACCAGAAGATCACGGATATCTACGCCACCAGCATCGACTACGACCCCGCCGCCCCGCTCACACAGGAGTTCTACGCCACGGTCCAGAACAAGCTGCACTGGGCCATCACGGGGCGCACCGCGGCCGAGACCATTTTCTCACGCGCCGACGCCGACAAACCCAACATGGGCCTGACCACCTGGAAGAACGCCCCACGGGGACCCATCCGTCGCGCGGACGTCGGCGTCGCGAAGAATTACCTCATCGCAAGCGAGATCGCCGCACTCAATCGGATTGTCGCCATGTACCTCGACTACGCCGAAGACCAGGCCGCTCGACAGGTCCCGATGCACATGGCCGATTGGGTGAAGAAGCTCGACGGGTTCCTGTCGTTCAACGAGCGCAACATCCTCACCCATGCAGGCAACGTCTCGGCGGCCATGGCCGAAGAGCACGCCGCTCGTCAGTTTGAGAAGTTCGATCACGACCGGCTGTCCCGCCTTCAAAGAGAGCCGTCCAGCGACTTCGATCGCCTCGTGGAACGCAGCCGGAAACTCAAGCCCGGTCGGTCGAGCCGTCCACCGAAGAAGCCCGATGCGCGGGATTCGTGAGCACCGCTCCAGAACCGCGCGATCCCGCCCCGCCCCATACCCTCCCCCGTGCGATTCCTCTGCATCGACCTCGGCGATAAGCGCACCGGCCTGGCACTCGGCGACGACCTGCTCCGCATCGCCTCACCCCTCGACGTGCTCGAGATTCCCATCGCCGCCGACGCCGGCAACGCCCTGCCCGCCGCCCTCGTCGCCGCCGCACGCGACCACGCCGCCGGCGCCCTGGTCGTCGGCCTGCCCATCAACATGGACGGATCCGAAGGTCCTCGCGCCAAATCCGTCCGCGCCCTGGCCCAGCGCATCGCCGACGACGCCCGCCTCCCGCTCCACTTCCAGGATGAACGCCTCACGTCCGCCGACGCCGATTGGCAGATGGCCCGCTCCGGCCTGACTCGCGGCCAAAAAAAGGCCCGGCGCGACGCCCTCGCCGCCGCCGCCATCCTCCGCGATTTTCTCGCCGCGCTGCCCGATCCAACCGCGCCCCCCGCGCCGCCTTCCCCCGATCCCGGTCGCGTCCGCCCCGGCCCGGCCGGCGAATGATCGCATGATCGGTCCTTCCACGGGCCGATGGTCCATCCGGGAACGCCCCGGCCAACGTACCACCTTCCGGGCCCCGCCCCGCGGAACACGCCATGACACTCACCGCCTTCATCCTGCTGCCGTTGGTTCTGGGCGCTGCGCCTGCGCAGCCCGCCGCAACCTCCCCCACGCCGCCGGCCGCCCCACCCGCCAGCGCCCGCAACCCCGGCATCACTTCCGCCGACGAACTGCTCAGTGCCCTGGAACGCGCCGATCAGGACCTGCGCACTTTCGAGTCCCTCATCCAGTACACCCGGGTCGCCGGCGACCTGCAGGGCGGCGACCAGCACGTCCGCCGCGGCCGCCTCTGGTTCGCCAGCGAGCCGCCCGCCGATCCCGCCGCCCGGGCGCGCCGCCGCTTCGAAGTCTCGTTCACCGAGCTCATCTTCGACGGCCGCAAGCGCGACGACGTCGAGGAGTGGATCTTCGACGGCCTCTGGCTCGTCGAGCGCCGCCCCACCGACAAGCAGTTCATCAAGCGCCGCGTCATCAAACCCGGCGAAGACAAGGACCCCCTGCGCATCGGCGAGGGCCCCTTCCCCATCCCCGTCGGCCAGAAGAAGGCCGACGTGCTCGCCCGCTTCGACGCCGCGCTGGTCGATCCGCTCGACGCCCTGCAGCAGAACGAGAGCCTCCGCAAACTCCTCAGCGAGACCTACCAGCTGCGCCTCACGCCCCGCGACGGCGTGGTGCAGACGCGCGACTTCCGCGAAGTGCGCCTCTGGTACCAGCGCAAGGACCTGCTGCCTATCTTCGCCGTCGCCACCAACACCGACGGCTCCCGCTCCGAAGTCTTCCTCCTCAAGCAGGTCAAGAACGGCCCCATCGGCCCCGAGCGTTTCCGGACCGACGAGCCCCGCCCCGAAGACGGCTGGGTGGTCCAGATCGAGGACTTCCGCCCCGACGGCCCCGCCCCGGGCCAGAACCCGTCGATCCGCACCCCCGGCACGACGATCAAGCCCTAGCCAGCGCGCCCAGACCGTCCCGTCCGCCCCACCACAGCGCGAGATCGAACGTGGCCACTCCCCAGCGCTCCGTGCTCGCACGTTCCCGCCGTCGCGCGGCCCCCGCCGCCCTGTTGGCGTTGGCCGCCGGTCTGCTGATCGCCGCCGCGCCCGCCGCTGACTGGTTCGCCCAGCCCGTCGCCCGCGCCGAGCGCCAGCCGCGCCGCCCCGCCGGGCTCGACCTGCCCGAACTCTCGCCCACCGTCGCCACGCGCCTGGCCGCGCCCTACCTCAAGCCCGACGAGGCCCGCGCCCTGCGCGCCTTCCACGGCCAGGCCACCGACGCCGACCTGGCCGACCCCGCCACCCGCGCCCGCGTCGCGCTCATCCGCGGCGCCTTCGCCGATCCGGCGCTCTCCGATCCCGCCGCCGACCCGCTCGACCGCGCCGAGGCCCTGCTCGAGCGGGGCGACCCCGCTGCCTGCCTGGCCATCCTCAACGCCCCCGCCGACGCCCCGATCACCGCCCGCGCCATCCGCCTGCGCGTCGAGACCCTCGAGCAGCTCGGCCGCGCCGATGAGGCTCAGCGCGCCGCCGCCGCCATCGAGCCGGACCTGATCCGGGGCCGCTACACCGATGCGCCCTCCGTCGTCGAGGCCGTGCGCACCGTCGCCGCCCTCACGCGCTTGCGCGGCCCCGGCGGCGAGCCCGGTTCCGACCACAAGGCCCTCATGTCCATCCTCGGCTCGGTCCGCACGCAGATGGACCCGCTCTACTGGCCCGCCATCCTCGAAGAGGCTCGCCTGCTGCTGGAGAAGGACAACCCCGAAGAAGCCGCCCAGGCCATCGAGCAGGCCCTGTCGCTCTGCCCCGCCAGCGCACAGGCCCTGGCCCTGCTCGGCCAGATGGCCGTCAACAGCTACTCCATCCCCCAGGCCGACCAGATCGCCGCCGCCATCGACGCGCTCGCCGCCGTCCGCGGCGTCGACGCGCCCGCTCCCGACGAATCCGCCGACGCACCGGCCCCATCACCCCTGGGCGCCGCCGTTCGCGCCAAGGCCATGATCCGCCTGGGCGATGCCGACGCCGTCGCGCAGGCTCTGGCCGCCGCCCTGGCCGCCACGCCCGCCCGGCGTGAACTCATGGAGTTGTCCATCGCCGGCATCGCCCTGCGTTTCGACGACGCCGCCACCGACCGCGCCCTGGCCGACTACGACGCCACGGTCCCCGGCGGGCCCCGCGCACTGCTGGCCGCCGGCAAGGCCCTGGCCGAGGCCCGCCAATACGACCCCGCCGCCGCGCTGCTCCGGCGCGCCGCCGAGCGCGCCCCGTTCTGGGCCGTCGTCGCCATCGAGCAGGGCCTGCTCGAGATGCAGTCCGGTCGCGATGAAGAAGCGCTCACGGCCCTGGAACGCGCCGCGAAACTCGACCCGTTCAACGTCCGTGCCGGCAACAGCCTCCGGCTCATCCGCGAGGTCATCGGCTACGCCCGCGTCGAGAGCGAGCACTTCGTCGTCCGCGCCAAGCCGGGCATCGACGTGCTGCTGGCCCGCGAGATGCTCCCGGCCCTGGAAGAGAACTTCCGCATCGTCACCGGCAATTCCGAGGGCGCCATCGACCACGTCCCCCCGCGCACCCTCATCGACCTCATGCCCGACCACCAGTGGTTCGCCGTGCGCATCGCCGGCATGCCCGCGATCCACACCATCGCCGCCAGCACCGGGCCCATCATCGCCATGGAGACCCCGCGCGACGGCCCGCGCCACACCGGCACCTACGACTGGCAGCGCGTCGTCCGCCACGAGTACGCCCACACCGTCGGCCTCCACCGCACCAACAACCGCACCCCGCACTGGTTCACCGAGGCCCAGGCCGTCTACCTCGAACAGGCCCCGCGCGCCTGGAGCACCGTCCAGCTGCTCACCAACGTCCTGCTCAACGACGCCCTGTTCGACTTCACCGAGATCAACATCGCCTTCACCCGCCCCCGCAAGCCCACCGACCGCGCCCAGGCCTACGCCCAGGGCCACTGGATGTACCAGTTCATGGTCGAGACCTACGGCGGCCGGCGCGTGCTCGAGCTCATGGACCGCTTCGCCCGCGGCGTGCGCGAGGAGCAGGCCTTCACCGAGACCTTCGGCGTCGGGCGCGAGCGCTTCATGGAGGACTTCAAGCCCTGGGCCCGCAGCCAGCTCATCGCCTGGGGCACGCTCCCGCCCGACGGCGTGCCCACCGTCAAGGAACTGCTGACTCAACTGCCCGCCGCGCAGCGGCCCGCGCCCGACGCCGACCCCGCCGCCGATGCGGCCGCGCCCCCGCCCGTCGACGACAAGGCCCCCGCCGCGCCCCCGACGATCACCGGCGACATGATCGACCGCTGGCTGGCGCAGCACCCGGCCCACCCCGAGGTGCTCGAGCTGGCCGTCACCCGCGCCATCCAGCAGGCCGGCGGCGACCCCTCGCCCGACATGATCCCGCTGCTGCGCCGCTACGCCGCGGCACGCCCCAGCGACCCCATGCCCCACCGCCACCTGGCGCGCCTGGCGCTGGCCTCGGCGACGCCGGGCGACGCGATCGAGCACCTCGAATACCTCGACGCCCGCGAAGAGCGCGTGCCCACGTGGGCCGTGCAGCTGGCGACGCTCTACGCCCAGGCCGGCCGGTGGGACCTGGCCTCGGCCAAGGTCGAGCGCGCCACGCGCATCGCCCCCTACGTCGCGTCGCACCGCGAACTGGCCGCGACGATCGCGCTGCAGCGCAACGACCCCCGCACCGCCGAGCGGCACATCGAGTTCCTGGCCGCGCTGGAGCCCGACCGCGAGATCCACCGCCAGCGGCTCGAGGCCGTCCGCCGCATGGCCTCGCCCTGACCGGAGCCGCCGGCGCGCCGGTCCCGCTCAGCGCACGCCCACGATCACCCAGCCGAACCACCACAGCGCCGCGCTCACCAGCGCGATGCTCAGCAGGTTCAGCAGCACGCCGAACCGCGCCATCTGCGCCACCATCAGGTAGCCCGAGCTGAACACGATGGCGTTCGGCGGCGTGCCCGCCGGCAGCATGAACGCCGTGCTGGCCCCCAGCGCCAGCGGCAGCACCAGCACCGCCGGGTCCAGCCCCATCGCCCCCGCCGCCCCGTGCACGATCGGCAGGAACGTCGCCACCAGCGCCGTGTTGCTCACGAACTCGCTCAGGAACACCGCCGCCGCCGTCGCGATCACCAACACCAGCCACGGCGGCAGCCCGCTCAGGCCCGCCAGCGCCTGGCCGATCGACCGGTCCACCCCCGTGGCGCTGAACGCCGCCGCCAGAGACAGCCCCCCCCCGAACAGCAGCAGCACCCCCAGCGGCAGGCGCGACGCGTGCTTCCAGTCCAGCACGAACTCCCCGCGCTTGAGGTCCGTCGGCAGGGCGAACAGCACCAGCGCCGCCACGATCGCGATCGTGTGGTCCTCCAGCACCGTGTACTCCCGCTTGCCCGCCGCCGACACCCGGTACAGCTCCAGCGCATCGCACAGCGGCTGGCGGAAGATCCAGCACAGCGCCGTGCACGCGAACACCCCCATCACCAGCCCCTCGCCCAGCCGCAACGGCCCCAGCGCGTGCAGCTCGCGCCGGATGAACTCCCGCCCCCCCGGCAGGTTCTCCAGCCGCACCGGGAACACCACCCGCGTCAGCAGCACCCAAGCCGCCCCCAGCAGCACCACCGACACCGGCACGCACACCGCCATCCACCCCACGAACGTCACCTCCACTCCCAGCTTGTCCCGCAGGTACGCCACCCCCAGCAGGTTCGGCGGCGTGCCCACAGGAGTCGCCAGGCCCCCGATCGTCGCGCTGCTGGCGATCGCCAGCATCATGCACACCGCGAAGTTCCGGATCTGCCGGTCCCGCGGCAGCCGGCCCGGCTCGGTCTCTTCGCCGGCGCGCGACATCAGCAACTGGCAGATCGATACGCCGATCGGCAGCATCATCGCGGCGCACGCCGTGTTGCTCACCCACATGCTCAGCGTCGCCGTCGCCGTCATCACGCCCAGGATCAGCCGGCGCGGCCGCGTGCCCACCGCCAGCATCGTCCACAGCGCGATCCGCTGGTGCAGGTTCCACTTCTGCATCGCCTGCTGCAGCATGAACCCGCCCATGAACAGGAACACGATCTTGTCCGCGTACGGCGCCGCCGCCCTGTCCCCGGGCATCACCCCCGCCAGCGGAAGCACCGCCAGCGGCAGCAGGCTCGTCGCCGCCAGCGGCAACGCCTCGGTCAGCCACCACGCCGCCATCAGCACCGCCAGCGCGCACACCCACCGCCCCTCCGGCGTCAGCCCGGCGCCGCCAAGCGACAGCCACGCGATGCCCGCCACCGCCGGGCCCGCGGCCAGCGCGATCAACCGCCCCTGCACGCCCAGCGTCGCCCCGTCTTCCATAGCCGGGAAACGTACCGGGGTCCGACCCGCGCCGGATGGCCCGCACGCCGAACCGATCCCTGCCGGACTCGTGCACCCCCGAACCCCGCCTCGCCGATAGACGAACCAAGAGGCAGGAGATTCCACGGTGCCGTTCCGCCTGTACATCGTCCGTCACGGCAAGGCCGAGCGCGACTCGCCCACAGGCCGCGACGCCGACCGGCCGCTCCGCCCCCGCGGCATCCACCAGGCCACCTGGCTCGGCGAGCGGCTCGCCGCCGACGACAAGCCCCCCAGGATCATCCTGTCGTCCCCGTTCGTCCGCGCGCTGGACACCGCCCGCATCCTGCACCAGGCCGTCGCCTGCCCGCTGGAGATCTTCGACCAGTTGGCGGTCGGCCCGGACGCCGACCGGGTCGTCGAGCTCATTCGCGCCCACGCGCAGGTCAAGGCACTGGCGGTCGTCGGGCACAATCCGCAGTTGAGCGAGCTGGCTATGGCCCTGGCCGAGCCGTCGTCGGCCGCGCCACGTGAGCTGCGCACCGGCGAGGCCTTCGCGCTGGATTTCAAGGCGGACGTCGCCCCCGGCCAGGGCCGATTCCGGTCCAGCCTGCGAATGGACGACGACGACTGAGCCCCGCGAAACGGGCCCGCGGCCGGAGCGCAAAAACCGACCATTTGTGACCGTCGCGGCCGATACCCGACGATCATGGGACGTTCCGCATCCGCCAGCCGCGCCAGCGGCGACGCCGTCTTTTCCGCCCCGCTGCCCACCGGCCGCTCGTTCGGCCCCGGGAGCACGCTCGCCGCGTACATCGTCTGGCTGGTCCAGGCCGGCGCGTTCGCGTTCCTGGCGCTGGCGATGCTGTCGTTCAGCGCGGCGGACTGGCCCAGCCCGTCGGCCTGGCCGCACGCCAACCCGGCCCGCAACTGGTGCGGCCCGGTGGGGAGCTGGCTGGCGTTCGAGCTGTTCTCGCTGGTGGGCTCGGGGGCGTGGCTGCTGCTGCTGTTGTGGGGCGTGCACCTGTTCGTGAGCGGCTTTGTCGCCCGGGTGAGCCACACGCCGGTTCGGTTCCTGGGCGCGTGCGTCATGGCCGTGGCCCTGGCGGGCGTGCAGGCGCTGCTGGTGCCGGGCTCGGGGGCGATCCCTGACCTGGGCGGCGGGTCGATCGGCACGGTGATCGCCGACCGGCTGAGCGGACCGTTCGGCACCCTCGGCTCGCTGGCGTGGCTGGCGATCGGCGGGCTGATCGGCGCGTTCATCGCCCTGGACGTCTGGGTGATCCTGGCTCCGCTCTGGGCCATCAACAAGGTCAAGGCCCACGCCCCGGGGGCCATGGAGCGCGCCGGCCAGGTCGCCGGCACCACCGCCGAGGCCTCGCGCGGCGTGGCCGGGTTCTTCTCGCGGCTCTTCGGCCCGCGCCGCGACGACGCCCAGCGCGTGCCGGCCGGGCTGCCCGTGTGGGCCGAGGCCAAGGCCCGGAAGCGCTCCGCCCGCAAGGACGCACCGGGCGAGCAGATCGACATCGAGGCCGGCGGCGTGGGCGCCACCGATTCGTTCGTGCCCGAGGAGCACGTGGTCGGCTCGGGCGACGATGCGACGGGAGCCGACGGCGACGCCGAGCCCAAGACGCCCGCCCGCAAGCGCGGGTCGGCCGCGACCGCCGAGGCCGCCGACGAGCAAGAGCAAGTCTCCGAGACCGGCGACGCGACCGCCGAGGCCGAGTCGTCCGAGCCCGAAAAGCGCACGTTCACGCCCGAGGAGCTGCGCGCCAAGATCGCCAAGCTGCCGCTGCGGTTCGCGGCCCAGACCAAGCGGGCCGCGACGGAGGACGACCTGCGCGACATCCAGTCCGGCGGTGACATGGAGGGGTACAAGTTCCCGGGGCTGGACCTGCTGGAGGAGCCGGAAGCGAACTACCCGCAGGAGATGGAGCGGTTCATCCGCGACCAGGCCCAGGCGCTGGCGCGGGCGCTCAAGGAGTACAAGATCGACGGCGAGGTCGTGAGCATGGACTCCGGCCCGGTGATCACGCTGTACGAGGTGCGCCTGGCGGCGGGGACGAAGGTGGCGGCGCTGCAGGCGGTGTCGAGCGACCTGGCGCGCTCGCTCAAGGCGGTGAACATCCGGGTGGTGGCGAACACCGCGGGCAAGGACACGGTGGGCATCGAAGTGCCCAACCCGAACAAGGAGAAGGTGCGGCTCAAGGAGCTGATGACCAAGAGCGAGGTGTTCGCGTCGATGCGGCTGCCGATGTTCCTGGGCAAGGACGCCGGCGGGGCCCCGTTGATCCAGGACCTGACGCAGATGCCGCACATGCTGATCGCCGGCACGACCGGCTCGGGCAAGAGCGTGTGCATGTCGAGCATCCTGATGAGCTTCCTGTACACCAAGAAGCCCAACGAGCTGAAGCTGGTGCTGGTGGACCCGAAGATGGTCGAGTTCAGCCAGTTCAAGGACATCCCGCACCTGATGTGCCCGGTGGTGACGGAGATGTCCAAGGCCGCGGCGATCCTGGAATGGGCCTGCCGCAAGATGGAGGAGCGGTACGAGCTGCTGGTGGAGGCGGGGTGCCGGGACATCGCGGGGTACAACGCGATGTCGTGGGAGGAGCTCAAGGAGCGGTTCCGGCCAGAGAACGAGCAGGAAGAGGCGCGGATCCCGCGGAAGCTGCCGTACATGGTGTTCGTGATCGACGAGCTGGCGGACCTGATGATGACGAACAAGGAGGTGGAGCACTCGATCGTGCGGCTGGCGCAGAAGGCCCGCGCGGTGGGCATCCACCTGATCGTGGCGACGCAGCGGCCGCAGGCGAACGTGGTGACGGGCCTGATCAAGAGCAACATGCCGGCGCGGATCTGCTTCAAGGTTGCCAGCGGCATGGACTCGCGGATCGTGATGGACCAGAAGGGCGGCGAGCTGCTGCTGGGGCACGGCGACATGCTGTACAAGAGCCCGCGCACGACCGAGCTGGTGCGCGCGCAGGGCTCGCTGGTGGACGACCGGGAGATCCGGCGCGTGGTCAACTTCATGCGCGACGTGGCGACGCCCACGTTCGAGCGCAGCCTGATGCAGATCCGCTCGTCGGGCGACGAGGGCGAGGAGGGCGAGGGCGGCGTGACCAACGACGGCCTGCTCAACGCCCAGCAGGACCCCCTGTTCGACAAGGCCGTGGAGATCGCGCTGGAGACCAAGATCGGCTCGGTGTCGATGCTGCAGCGCCGGCTGGCGATCGGGTACACCCGCTCCAGCCGCCTGATCGACGCCATGAGCGCCGCGGGCATCCTGGGCAACCACAAGGGCACGGTGGCGCGCGAGGTGCTCATCTCCGCCGACGAGTGGTACGCCATGAAGGCCCAGGCCCTGGCCGACGAGCGCGCCGCCTCCGGCGAGCCGAGCGAGGCCGACGAGCCCGGCGGCCAGAAACCCCTGTTCGAGAACGTCAGCGACACCCCCAGCCGTCCGCCCCACCCCGGGCGCACGGCCGATCCCGGCGACACCTCGGCCGGGGCGGTGCACGCTTCGGCGGGCAAGGACGACGACGAGACGCTCTGACGCGGGCAGCCCTCCGCGTCGCCGGCCGGTTCCATGCGCACCCTGCTGCGTGAATCCGTGATCCCCGCCCCCGCCGCGGCGGTGTGGGCGTTCCACGCGCGCCCCGGCGCGTTCGAGCGGCTGTGCCCGCCGTGGCAGGGCGTGAAGGTGGAGCGGGCCGAGGGCGCGTTTGCCGAGCTGCGGGTGACGCTGTCGCTGCCGGTGGGGCCGGCGCGGGCGACGTGGATCGCGCAGCACGAGGGGTACGTCGAGGGGCGGTCGTTCCGCGACCGGCAGGTGCGCGGGCCGTTCGGCTCGTGGGTGCACACGCACGAGGTGGCGCCGCTGGGGCCGGACCGCTGCGTGCTGCGCGACCGCGTGGAGTACGAGCCGCCGGGCGGGCAGCTCGGCGCTGCGGTGCTGGGGCGGAAGATCGCCCGCGATCTCGAAACCGTGTTCGCGTTCCGGCACCGGCGGACGGCGCACGACGTGCTGCGCCACGCGCCGTGGGCGGGCCGGCCGCCGCTGCGCATCGTCGTGGCGGGTTCCGGCGGCGTGATCGGCCGCCAGCTGGTGCCGTACCTGCTCAACGCCGGGCACCGGGTCGACCGGCTGCTGCGCCCCGGGTCATCGGCGCCGCCGGCCCACCTGCCCACGGGCATCGTGCGGTGGGACCCCGCGCCGGCGGGCGGGGCCGCGCCGTGGGTGGACCTCGAGGCGCTGGCGGGCGCCGACGTGATCGTGAACCTCGCCGGGCACCCGATCGCCACGCGCTGGAACGCGCGGGCGATGGCCCTGATCCGCGGCAGCCGCGTGGGGGCCACGGCGCTGCTGGCCCGGGCCGCGGCGGACCTGCCGGTTCGCCCGGCGCTGATCAACGCCTCGGGCGTGAGCCTGTACCCGGACCAGCGGCGGCGCGACCTGGACGAGACGTGCCCGGCGGACCGGGGGCATTTCATCGCCGACGTGGCCAACGACTGGGAAGCGGCGCTGGCACCGGCGCTGGAGGCGGGCGTGCGCACGGTGACGCTGCGCATCGGCGTGGTGCTGACCAGCGCGGGGGGCATGCTGGCGCGGCTGGCGCCGGCCTTCCGGTGGATGCTCGGCGGGCGGCTCGGCGACGGCGGGCAGTACATCTCCTGGATCTCGATGGACGACCTGCTGGCGATCGTGGAGCGGGCGGCGCACGACCCGGCCATGGCGGGCGTGTACAACGCGGTGTCGCCGCGCCCTGTGACCAGCCTGGAACTGGCGCGCACGCTGGGGCGCGTGCTGCGGCGGCCGGCGGTGGTTCCGGCGCCGGGGTGGGCGCTGCGGCTGGCGTTCGGCCGGATGGGGGAGGTGGCGCTGCGATCGGTGCGGGCGGTGCCGGGGCGGCTGCTGGAGGCCGGCTTTGAGTTCCGCGGGGCGGAACTGGAGGCGGTGCTGCGGGATGAGCTGGGCCGGCCGTCGCGGGGGGCGTACGCTCCGACCGAGCGCGCAGAAGACGGGCATTCATGACCACCAATCAACGTGTCGGGGAGGGCCGGGTGTGCCTGGTGATCGGTGCGGCCGGGGGCATCGGCACGGACCTGTGCCGGCGCCTGGCGGCCGACGGCTGGTCGCTGCAGCTGGCCGGACGCACGGTGGCTTCGCTGGAGGCTCTGGCCGGGGCGCTGCCGGCGGGCCGGGCGCACGCGCACGGGTGCGATGCGACGCGGTTCGCGGACGTGGACGGCGCGTTCGATGCAGCCGTGTCGCGGTTCGGGCGGCTGGACGCGGCGGTGAACCTGGCCGGCAGCATCCTGCTCAAGCCGGCGCACCTGACGAGCGAGGAGGAGTTCGCCCGGACGGTGTCGGCGAATCTCGCCAGCGCGTTCGCGGTGGTCCGCGCCGCGGGGCGCGTGATGCGCGCCGGGGGCGGGTCGGTCGTGCTGCTGGCATCGGCCGCGGGCCGGACCGGCCTGGCCAATCACGAGGCGATCGGCGCGGCCAAGGCGGGGGTGATCGGCCTGGTGATGTCGGCGGCGGCGACCTATGCGGGGTCGATCCGGGTGAACTGCGTGGCGCCGGGGCTGGTGCGCACGGCGATGGCGCGCGGCGTGCTGTCGAGCGAGGCGGCGGAACGCGCCAGCGTGGCGATGCACGCGGCGGGCCGTCTGGGCGAGCCGGGGGACGTGGCGTCGATGATCCACTGGCTGGTGGATCCGGGGAACTCCTGGGTGACCGGGCAGGTGTTCGGGGTCGACGGCGGGCTGGCGACGGTGCGGCCCCGAGTGAAGGTGTAGCCGTCGGCCGCCGGGCGTGTCACCAAACGCCGCCTCGCCGGTAGCATGGTGCAGCGGAGATCGTCCATGTCCAATCGGGTGAAGTCGTGGCTGGCGGCGACCGTGGTGGCGTGCGTGTGGTGGACGGGCGTGGGCGGCGTCGCGGCCGCGCAGCCGTTGGGGGGCGAGCCGCAACCGGCGGCGCCGAAGGACCCGATGGCGTTTCGCGCGCCGATCGCGGTGACGCGGGCGGATTTGGCGGTGGCGTACCTGGACCTGGAGCGGGCGCTGCGGCAGCGGCCGCCGCAGGGGGAAGAGGTGGCGGCGGTGAACCGCGCGTTCGACGCGTTGACGGGTCTGTTCTTTCAGGGGCAGTTCGGGCGGGCGGTGGCGCGGGTGCACGACCTGACGCGCCGCGTGCTGGGGCAGGCCGAACCTTCGTACCCGGATCGGCTGGCGCAGTCGGTCAAGGTACGGGTTTCGCCCCGGGTGGTGCAGACCGGCGGCGGCGCCGGGTTGAAGGTGGAGTTCGGGAGCATGTATCTGGTAGCGCGGCGTGAAGAAACGGGGCGTGTGCGCCGGGCGGTGCTGGAATTGACGGGGCCCGGGGGCGACGCGTTGGCGCGGGGCGAGGTGGACGTGAGCTCCCTGAGCGAGGCGATGCTCGGGGAAGCCGTCGTGATGGTGCCCGAGGCGCCGGCGCCCGGTCGGTACGCGGTGCGGATCGGGTTCGACGACGGCGCGCCGGCGGTGGTGGGGTGGTGGGGCGTGACGGAGCGCCGGCCCGGGTTGGAGCGCGAGGCGGTCGAGATGATGCTCGACGAGGCGGAGGGGCGGATCGGCCCGGCGACGGGCGCGGACGTGGCGAGCAGCGCCATGCACGCGGCGGTGTGGGTCTGCCGCGCCCGGGCGGGGCTGCTGGTCGATGCGCCGTCGGAGTCGAATTCGGCGGAGTTTCTGGCCGACCCGGCGGCGCTGGCGGCCGAGGTGCGGGCCGAGGCCGAGGCGCTGCGCGCCGGGCGGGACCCTTACGCGGGTCGGGCCGGCGATTGGTGGCTGCGTGTGCCGGCTGGCGAGGTGGCGGCGCGCCTGTACGCGCCGGCTTCGATCGTTGCCGATCCCGCGCGGCCGGCGCCGCTGGTGATCGCCCTGCACGGGGCGGGGGGCGATGAGAACATGTTCATGGAGGGCTACGGCGTCGGGGAGATCCGGCGGCTGGCGGACAAGCACGGCTTCATCGTGCTGTCGCCCCGCAGCGAGCAGGCCATGGGCGCGCCGGACTGGGTGCGCGAAGCGGTGGCGTTCGTCGGCCGGTTCTACGCGGTCGATCCCGACCGGGTGTACGCGATCGGCCACTCCATGGGGGCCGGCGGGGCCGCGAGCATGGCGCTCAACGCGCCGGGCGTGATCGCCGGTGCGGCGTGCATCGCCGGCGGGCCGTTCGCGGTGCCGAGCAAGGCCGGGGCTCCGATCCTGATCTACGGTGCGGAGCTCGACCGGCTGATCCCGGCGTCCCGACTCGAGTCGACGGCCAAGGGCGCTCAGGAGCGGGGGCTGTCGGTGGAGTTCCAACTGGTGCGGGGCT
>JAHCJH010000053.1 GCA_026126345.1 Phycisphaeraceae bacterium
CGGGGGTGGCCCGTGGTGGCCAGCGCCGACCTGAACGCAACGCCCACGGGGCACCGCGCGGGGCTCCTGCGCGCCGGGGGCCTTCGGCAGGCGGCCGGCAGGTGGGACCGCGCGGGCACCTACCCGGCGCAGCGCCCCTGGCCCTGGCGCGTGGCGATCGATGACGTGTGGGTCGGGCCGGGCGTGCGCATCGCGGCGTGGCGGCTGGCCGGCAGCGGGCCCACGCAGCCGGAGCGGGACGATGGGTCGGACCACGAGGGCGTGCTGGTGGACCTGGACGTGCCACTCGGGCGGTTGGCCGGCGCCCCGGGAACATCGCCGGGATACAGAACTTCCGCACAAGCCGCGGCGACGGAGCCTCGGTCCGGCAGGAAGCCATGAATGGGGACCGAATGGAACGCGTCAACGATGCGATGGTGACCCGGCTCGATCAAGGATTCTGGTAGAAGACCAGAATCTGCCGATTCCCCATGGCGCTATCGTCCGCAACGCCAACGGCCGAAGAACGAGGAATCATGACCCCAGACGGTTCAACGCAGAACGCTGCCAACGGCGCTACCACGCGAGCGCTGGCTCCCAGCCGGTTCAGCGATGCGACGTGGCAGGGGAGAGTGCTGCGGCGCTACTACTTCGGTAAGCCGGGATGGCAAGATGGCACCACGCTCTTCCATCAGTACATTCTCACACACGCCAAGTTCCGGGGCGCCGTGCTGGAGCTGGGCCCGGGCCCTTCGAATCGAACGACCAAGATTCTGAGCGAGCACTTCGAGCGAGTCGACGGCCTCGATGTCGATCCGGAGTGCCGACAGAACGAGTTCCTCGACGAGGCGTATGTCTACGACGGCGGCGCATGGCCGACCCCGTCGGACACGTACGACGCGATCGTCGCCGACTTCGTGTTTGAGCACGTCGCCGACCCGAAAGGCACGCTCACGGAGGCGAGGCGGTGCCTCCGGCCGGGCGGGGTGCTGGTGCTCCGCACGCCGAACCTGTGGCACTACGCCACGCTCGGGTCGGCCATCACTCCGCACTGGTTTCACACGAAGTTCGCGGGCAAACTGCGCAGAACAACCGCCGAGATTCACGACCCGTACCCCACGCACTACCGCCTGAATACCGCCGGCGCCGTTCGTCGCAAGGCGCGCGCGGCCGGGCTTGAGGCGGTGGACGTGACCAGGGTCGAGCGTGAACCGGCGTACGGGATGGCCTCGCGCCTGCTGTTCTACCCGTTCATGTGCTACGAGCGCGTGGTGAACGCCACCGGCCTGTTGTCGTTCGCACGAAGCGTCATCTTCGCGGTGCTCCGCAAGCCCGACTCGGGAACGTGAGTCGCACCGGTCAGATTCACAGGCCGTGCGCCGGGTCGCTCTGGGAAGCGGCGTAGTCGTCGGCCGCATTCTCGCCGATTTCCGACGACGCTGCCTCAGCCGAAGCGGCCCACGACGCCTCATAGATCCGGGGCAAACGGTCGAGCAGGCCGACGCCGAGGGCCAGTACGAAGCAGTTCGCCGTCGCGCCCTGCAGCGTCGCGGACTCGACGACGCCGTGGAGCAGCGTGCTCAGGACAAACGCCAGCGCGACGTAGACCGGAGCGCGATCGGCCGCCGGAACCCAGAGCGTGGCCCTGTACATCCTGGCGGCCGCGACGATGATGATGAAAATGCAGATGCACAAGGCGAAGAACCCGAGAATGCCGATCTCCGCGAGCGTCTGCCAGAAGATCGAGTGCAGGTTGACGCCGCTCATGCGCCCGCCGGGCGTGTAACGGCCGATCCATCCGATGCCGACGATCGGGCTCTCCTGCCATGCCGCCATCGCCTGGGACCACACGCCTTCTCGGGTGTCGAAGTTGACCTCGCCGAGGCGTTTCGCGGCGTCCGGATTGATCGCGTCGAGAACGAGATTCAAGATGATCGCGGTGCAACCGAGGACGAAGGCAAGCAGCACCGGGCGCCGAAGCACCGGGGCTCCGATCACCAGGAAACCGACCAGGGACATGCCGACGGCGCCGCGTGAACCGGTTGCGAGGATCACGGCAACGGACAGGGCGCAGGAAACACCGGCGAACACACGCCAGTGAAATGACCGATCGTGCAACGCGACCGCGAACGACATGAGGAACGCCGCCGCGGCCTCGAGGCCGATCCGGTTGGCGTTGAGGCCGAGAACCTGAAGCCGATCGAAGAGGAAGAACTTCGAAGGGTTGGCGATGAGCGTGCCGGCGATGATGAACACAAACGCGGAGGTGGCGACGGTGCAGATCCGCAGCAGGAATCGCACGTCGTCGACCCGCTCAAAGGTCCCCACGAGGACCACGCCGGCGAGCACAGCCAACAGCAGCAGGCCTTTGAACTGCAGCGCGGCCTCGGGCGTCTCGCTGTAGGCGCCCGCGAACACGTAGTACGAGATGAACGCCAGGAGCGTCATTCCGGCCAAGCCCCACCGCCAACCTCGGAGCAGAAAGATGCCGGCCGCGATGATCAGAACCGAGCAGTACATCCGCCCGAACTTCAACAGTTCCACGCCCGCAAGTTCGCCGGCGGCGGAGAGCGGGGCCAGCAGCAGGAAACCCGCTCCGACCACCGACAGAGGGTTGAAGTACCTGCTGAACAGCAGCAGGAGGATGTGCGCGATGATGACCCCGCCGATAACGAGGATCAGCGTGTTGAGATCTGTATCCTGAAACATGGGGTTCGTCGGGGTTGCGGCGATGGCGGGCCAGGCGCGGGGGCCTGCGGAGGCCCGGGAGCAACATCGGCCGAACCGAGGCGGGCACCCAGCGGTACGAACCGGGATCGATGGTAGATCGGGCCGAAGACCATCCCGCCGCGCAAGAAATGCTCCGCCCGCCCCCAGCCGCGGTCGTTCCCTTGAACGGGTGGCATCGGGACGGGTGTGTGGTACGATCGTACTGCTCGAGGGGACAATCTCCGAAGTACAGGCAGCCGGCTCCCCGGGCGCGCGGGACGCGGCAACGAGCGGCGGGCTGCGGGCCCGAAGGTTGGCGCAGCGCCTGAAAGGCCGGCGAACAGATGTGCGGCATCGCGGGCATCGTGGGCGTGAGTGAGCCGGCGGTGCGCGCCGCCCTGGAACAGATGAACGGGTGCATGGTGCACCGCGGGCCCGACGACCGGGGCGTGGAACTGGTGTCGGTGAACGACTCGTGGGTGGGGCTGGCGCAGCGCCGGCTCTCGATCATCGATCTGTCCGCCGCGGGGCACCAGCCGATGGTGAACCCCGAGACCGGCGACCTATTGATCTACAACGGGGAGCTGTACTCGTTCCAGCGGCTGCGCAAGCGGCTGGAGGTCGACGGGGTGCGGTTCGTGGGGCACTCGGACACCGAGGTGATCCTGCATGCGCTGCGCCGGTACGGGCCGACGTGCATCAGCGAGATGGAGGGGATGTACGCCTTCGCGTTCCTGGACCGCCTGGCGGGCAAGCTGATCCTGGCGCGTGACCCGATGGGCATCAAGCCGCTGTACACCAGCGAGCTGCCCGAGCGGTCGGGCCGGGGCCTGATGTTCGCCAGCGAGGTCCGCGCCATGCTCGCGCCGGGCATGCTGGACCCGAACATCGAGCTCCGCGGCCTGGCGGGGCTTCTGGCGCACGGAGCCGTGCCCGAGCCGCTGACGTTCTTCCGCGGGCTGCGCATGTTCCCGGCGGGGTGCTACCAGGTGTTCCAGATCGGCCGGTCGGGCCAGGTACGGCCCGAGGCCGTGCGCCCGCACTGGACGTTCGCCCCGCCCGACCCGGCGGTCCAGCCGGCCGAAGCGGTGATGTCGGTGCGCTCGGCGCTGGACGCGGCGGTGAAGGACCACCTGATCGCCGACGTTCCGGTGGGGGTGTTCCTGTCGTCGGGGCTGGACAGCACGATCGTCGCGGCGCTGGCGGCCAAGCACTCGCCGCGGATCCGGGCGTTCACGGTGGGCTTCGCCGATGCGCCCGACATGTCCGAAGCGCCGCTGGCGGCGGAGACGGCGCGCCTGTTCGGGATGGAGTTCCGCGACATCCAGATCACCGGCGGCTCGGCGCTGGGGATGATGGAGCAATGGTTGCGGTCGATGGACCAGCCGTCGGCCGACGGGCTGAACACGTACGTGGTGAGCAAGGCGGTGCGCGACGAGGGGATCATCGTGGCGCTGTCGGGCCTCGGGGGCGACGAGCTGTTCGGGGGGTACTCGAGTTTCAGCGATGTGCCGCGGATCCGCCGGGCGATGGCACGCATGGCCTGGCTGCCGCCGGGGGTTCGGGCGTGGGTGATGAGCATGTCGGGGTTCGGGCGGCCGGGGCAGGTGCGCGAGAAACTGGCGGACATGGGGCGCACTGGGGCGAACCTGACCGGGCTGTACGTGCACCGGCGGCGGATGATGAGCAACCGGCGGGTGGCGGCGCTGGGGCTGGACTGGCGGGCACTGGGGATGACCGACACGTACCTGACGCAGGACGGCCTGGCGTCGGCGGCGATCGACGCGGACCTGGAGCGGACCGACCCGGTGGCGGCGGTGTCGCGCCTGGAGTCGGTGTTGTACATGCGCAGCACGCTGCTGCGCGACAGCGACACCAACGGCATGGCGCACAGCCTGGAGATCCGTGTGCCGATGCTGGACAAGCGGGTGCTGGACCTCGTGCACCGGATCCCCGGCGGCGTGCGCCTGCCCGATGGGGTGGCCAACAAGCACCTGTTGCGGACGGCGTTCGCCGATTATCTGCGCCCCGACCTGGTGAAGCAGGGCAAGCGCGGCTTCACGCTGCCGGTGCGGCGGTGGATGTCGGGCCCGCTGCGGCCGTATTGCGAAGAGGCGGTGAAGGTGGTGGAGCGTTCGGGGCTTGTCAACCCCGGGGAAGTACGGAGCATCTGGAACGGCTTCATCGCCAACCCGGAAATGCAGGTGTGGTCGTCGGCGCTGATGATGGTGGTATTGGGTTCGTACCTGCGGCAGTTGCGAGAGCGTCACTTTGCGCCGATCCCGAACGGTGAATAGTGTGTATGCTTCGTTTGCAACCATGATGCGGATGGGGTCCGCATTGCAAACGAAGGGCTGGGTGCATGGACCGGGACGGGTGGGCGGATCGTGGTCGTGATTACATGGCCGTGGGGCTGCGGGCGAACGTGCGGTCGGCGCTGCGATCAGCGGCGATCGACGGCATGGCGCTGGCGCAGGCGGTGAGCGGCCGTGGGCGTCGGCTGGGCTCGGTGCCGCGCGTGCAGTTCATTTACAGCCACCATTTGTTCGAAGACGAGGTGCCGGGGTTCGAGCGGCTGATCCGATCGCTTCGGCGCGAGTACGAATTCGTGTCGCATTCCCGGGCGGTCGAGTTGCTTCGTTCGGGGATGGTGGACCGGCCGTACGCGGCCCTGAGTTTCGACGACGGGCTGGCGAACATGGCGGTGGCGGGCGATATCCTGCACAAGATGGGCATTCCCGCGTGCTTTTTCGTGTGCCCGGGGATGGTGGGACAGACCGACCGCGCGACGGTGGCGCGCTGGTGCCGCTCGAACTTGAACAAACCCCCAGCACCGCTGCTGAATTGGACGCAGATTCAGCGGCTGCTGGACCAGGGGCACGAGATCGGCAGCCACACGCACACGCACGTGAACCTTGGGCGTGTGTCGGCGACCGAGGCCGAGCATGAGCTCGGAGCATCGCGAGAGGAGCTGCTGCGGCGGTTGGGCCCCGCGTCGGCCCGCCATTTCGCCTGGCCGTTTGGGTGGTTCCATCACATGACGTCGGCGGCGGCGGCGTTCGCGTACCGGGTCGGGTACGAGTCGTGCGCGGCGGCCATGCGCGGCGCGCACGGGCGTGAGTTGGCGGGTCATGCTCGCCCCTGCCTGATGCGGGACGTCTTCGTCGCCTCACAGCGACCGCACCGGCTTCAGGCGCTGCTCCTGCGGAATGTTGGTCGGATGGACGGGTCGGGAAGGACTTGGCCGGAGTCCTGGCGCCCGGCGATCGAGGGTGCAGCATGACGAGTGTGGTCGTTGTCACCTCCCGGGAGCGGGGCACGGCGTCGGTGTGCCTGCCCGCGCTGCTGGATGTGCCGGGTGTGCGGGTGGCCGGGGTGATCCGATCGCTCAACCAGACGACTAGCCGGCAACGGTCTCGGGCCCGGCGCCGGAAGTTCTGCAAAATGCTGAAGATCGGGCCGCTGGGCGCTTGGAACGGCGTGCGGATGCGGGCCTGGTACGGGAGCGATCTGGACGCGATGCTGGGAACCGAATCGATCGATGACCTGTGCACCCGCCGAGGCGTGCCGTTGGTGCTGGTCCCGGCGCTGAACTGCGACCAGACCGTCGATGCACTGCGTTCGTTCGCGCCCGATCTGGCCCTGTCGCTCGGCAACGGCTACATCGGCGAGCGGGTGTTCTCTACCCCGCGGCTGGGGATGCTGAACGTCCACCACGAGGAACTGCCGAAGCTCAAGGGAGCCCAGGGCGTGATCTGGCAGTTGTACCATGGCTCGGCGACGACGGGGTTCACCATCCACAAGATCGACAAGGGGATCGACACAGGGGCGATCGTCTACCAGGAGCGTGTTCCGATCGAGTTTGGCGCTTCCATCGGCGAGACTGTGACGCGGACGATGGCCACGCTGCTACGCCGCAGCGCTGCGGCGTTGGCGCGCGTTGTCTCGGATGCCGAACGGCAGATCAACGCGGCGAAGCCGCAGAGCGGCGGGAAGCACTTCACGACGCCGACGTTTTGGCAGTACCGGCGGATGGTGCGCGAGCACGACCGCTTGCGCGCGCTGGCTCAGCGCTCCGAATGAACGGAAATCAAGCGGTTGCTGCTGCGCGGTACATGGCCTCGTACTGGGCGCGGACGCGGTCGGCGTCGAGGAAGTCCATCACCCAGGCGCGCCCGCGCCGACCCATGTCCTGGAGGCGCGAGCGGTCGAACAGCACCGATTCCAGGGCCGCGGCAAAGGGCTCGGGCTCGGCGCTCGTGATGACCGCGCCGCCGCTGCGCTCCAGCTCGGGCCAGATCTTGACGCCGTGGGTGGTGACCACCGGCAGGGCGCAGGCCAGGGCCTCGACGAGCGACATGCCGAAGTTCTCGTGGTGGCTGGGCTGCACGAACAGGTCGCAGGCCCGCAGCAGCGAGAGTTTCGCGGGCCCGGAGACCATGCCGACGAAGTGGACGCTGTCGGCCAGGCCGAGCCGCTGGGCCTGAGCGCGGAGCTGGCGGTCGTAGTCGTCGCTCTCCGGCGGGCCGGCCAGAACGATGTCGAAGGGCTTGCCCCGGTCGAAGAGGATCTTGGCGGCGTCGAGCAGCCGGTCGATGCCCTTGATCGGGTGCAGGCGGCCCAGGAACACGGCGACGGGGCGCGGCGCCGGCAGGAACGGGAACTTCTGGCGTGCCAGGTCCGGACCGGGCGGGTCGGCGAAGGGCGCCAGGTCCATGAGGTTGGGGATGACCACGCCCCGCCCGGCGGGGAAGAAGCGCTGGGACTGGCGGAGTTCCTCGTCGGCGGTGCAGTGAATGCGCCGGGCACCGGCAAGCCACCGGCGTGCGAACAGGGCCATGTAGACCCTTTTTTTGAAGCCGCGATGGTCGAAGCAGTACTCGTCGAGCATGCCCCGCGTGGAGATGAAGTAGGGGACTCCGGCGGCGGTGGCGGTCTTGGCGAGCTGGATGTTGAACAACTCCCAGATGCCGTGCAGGTGCAGGGCGTCGGCGCCGGCGATCAGCGGGCGCATGGCGGCGACTTGAGGCTTCGAGAACACCTTGCCGGGCCGCGCCGGGGGCGGGACGACCACCAGCCGGGGTGTGCGGTCGGCGCCTGTCCAGCCCGTGGGGGCGTCGGTGGGGATGCTCGTGACCAGCGAGACGTCGTTGCCCCCCTTGGCCAGCAGCAGGCACAGATCGCTCACCGCGCGCACGGGCCCGCCGAGGCGCTGGTCGGTCGAGAACAGGTAGTGCACGATCTTCATCGTCGCAGGAGTGGATCGGCCCGTGCCGGGGCCGGCGGGAGCGGGGTCGATGGTATTCGGGGGCAGGGGCGGCGATCGGCACGCGTTGCGCGGCGGGGCGGCCTGGGCGTTGCGCTGGGGGCGCTGGGGGTCACGCACCGGCCCCGGCGGCCCGATAGGGTGTAGCATCGGCGGGCCCTGCGCGGTCGGTGGCCACGTCCCGGATAACCCGTCGTGAGCGCCGCCAGAGGGATGGAATCGAGACCCGGACAATTCGACCGCCTGCGAGGGGCGACGGTGCTGGTCACCGGCGGGGCGGGCTTCATCGGCTCCCACCTGGCCGAGGCCCTGCTCGAACTGGGCAGTGAAGTTCGCGTGCTCGACGACCTGAGCACCGGCGTGCGGGCCAACGTGCCGGCCGGGGCGCAATTCATCGAGGCGTCGGTGCTGGACGGCGCGGCGCTGTCGGCGGCGGTGCGGGGCTGCTCGGTGGTGTTCCACCAGGCGGCGATGGTCTCGGTGCCCCGGAGCGTCGCCGAGCCGGCCGAGTGCCTGCGTCAGAACGTGATGGGGACCGAGCGGGTGCTGTCGGCGGCGGTGGACGCGAAGGTGAGCCGGGTGGTGTTCGCCGCCAGCGGCGCGGCGTACGGCGATCGGCCGGTGCTGCCGTGCCGCGAAGACGCGGCGCCGGCCCCGGTGTCGCCCTACGGCATGAGCAAGGTCGCCGGCGAGATGCTGATGTCGGTGTTCAGCCGCCAGTACGGCCTGAGCACCGTGAGCCTGCGGTACATGAACGTGTACGGTCCGCGCCAGCGACCCGACGGGCCGTACGCCGCGGCGGTGAGCGCGTTCGCCTCGGCGCTGAAGGCGGGCCGGCGGCCGGTGGTGTACGGCGACGGGCGTCAGACGCGCGACTGGGTGCACGTGTCGGACGTGGTGAGTGCGAACCTGCTGGCGGCGACGAGCGCCCGGCGGTTGGCGGGCGAGGTAGTGAACATCGGGACGGGACGTCGGGAGGACCTGCTGGCGGTGCTGGCGGCGCTGGGCGAAGCGATGGGTGTGCGGCCGGAGCCGCAGTTCGGCCCGGAGCGATCGGGCGACGTGCGCGACGCGGTGGCCGACATCGGCCGGGCGCGCGAGCTGCTGGGGTACGAGCCGCGGGTGGACCTGCGCCGGGGGCTGGCGGAACTGGCGGATTCGGCCGGGGCGGTGCGGGCATGAGCGGCACGCGCACGCAGCACGCCGGGACGCGGGAAGACCCGTGGATGGAGCTGGAGGCGCCGGCGTACGACCCCGCGTCGCACGCGCCGGGGCGGCGGCCGGTGAGCGTGCTGGTCCGGACCAGGAACGAGGAAGTGAACATCGGCGACTGCCTGCGGGCGCTGGCGTTCAGCGACGACGTGATCGTGCTCGACTCGTTCTCGACGGACCGGACGCTGGAGATCGTGCGCTCGATGCCGCGGGTTCGGCTGATCCAGAAGACGTTCCGCAACGAGAGCGAGCAGTTCAACTGGATCCTGGACAACATCCGGCTGAAGCACGGCTGGCTGTACCTGTGCGACGCCGACGAGCGGGTGTCGCCGGAGCTGGCCGAGGAGATGGTGTCGGCGGCGAACGACCCGGGGCGGGGGCACGTGGCGTACCGCGTGCGGTACAAGAACATGTTCATGGGGCGGTGGGTCAGGCGCGGGGGCATGTACCCGGTGTGGATCATCCGGCTGTTCCGGCCCGACAAGATCCGCTACGAGGACCGATCGATCAACGTGCACCCGATCGTGCACGGCTCGCTGGGCGACCTGCGCGAGCACTTCGTGCACTACTCGTTCAACAAGGGCCTGACGCCCTGGTTCAACAAGCACAACTCGTACTCGGACCTGGAAGCGCGCGAGGCGGTGCGGGTGATCCAGTCCGGCGCGTTCGGCGCCAGGCTTGGGCAGCTGTTCTCGCGTCGCCCGGGCGTGGCGCGCCGGGCGCTCAAGGACCTGTCGTTCTACCTGCGGCTGCGGGCGCTGGCGCGGTTCCTGTACATGTACTTCGTGCGGCTGGGCCTGCTCGACGGCAAGGCCGGCTTCCACTACGCCGCGATGATCTCGATGTACGAGTACTGGATCGAGATCAAGATCCTCGAGCAGCGCAAGAGCTGGCGCGATCGGACGGAGGCGAAGGTGGCGGCGATGCTGGGCGACATGCCCGGCGCGCAGCGCCCGCGCCCGGCGGAGGGCCGCGCGTGAACGCCCCGAACGCGTCCAACCCGGCCCCCGGCGGGCCCCCGCCCTGGCCCACGGCGCCGGACGGCAGCCCGATCATCGAGGTGATGATCCCGACCTACAACGAGGCCGGGCACATCAGCGAGACCGTGGCCAACGCGCGCCGCCTGGGGCCGGTGTTCGTGCTCGACTCGCTGAGCACCGACGGCACGCAGCGGCTGGCCGCCGAGGCGGGCGCCACCGTCGTCGAGCACCCGTTCGAGAACTACTCGCGCCAGAAGAACTGGGGCCTGGACAACCTGCCGTTCCGCGGCCGGTGGATCTTCATCCTCGACGCCGACGAGCGCATCACGCCCGAGCTGCGCGACGAACTGTTCCGCGTCGCGTCGCAGCCCGACGCCGCCGTGGGGTACTACGTCAACCGCGTGGTGATCATGATGGGGCGGGCGATCCGGCACGGCGGCATGATGCCGTCGTGGAACCTGCGGTTTTTCCAGCGGGGCAAGGCCAGGTACGAGGACCGGTCGGTGCACGAGCACATGATCTGCGACGGGGCGACCAGGTACCTGCGGCACCTCATGCTCCACATCCGACGCGAGACCCTCAGCGAGTACCTGGCCAAGCACATCCGCTACGCCGACATGGAGAGCGACGAGTGGATCAAGGGTCGCAAGGGCGAGAACCGCTCGGCCAAGGCCGGGACGCTGTTCCGCAACCTGCTGGGCTACCGGCTCTACCTGCGGCGCGACGTCTGGCCCTACGTGCCCTACAAGCCGTTCGCGCGGTTCATCTACATGTACATCCTGCGCCTGGGGTTCCTCGACGGCGCCGCCGGCTGGCACCTGGCTCAGCTCATGGCCTCGTACGAATACATGATCAAGCTGCTCTACGAGGAGAAGCTGCAGCGCCTGCGCGATCGGGCGAATGCCGATCGCGCCGATCGCGCCTGATTCTCAGGCCGGTGAGCGGCCCGGCAACCGGCGCGGCCCCGCCGGGCGCGCCGGCGTGCCCTTGGCCACCACCCACGGTGGGAGCGACCCGAAGACCGACGACCGTGCGCCGACCACGGTGCCGGCGCCGATCTGCACGCCGGGCCCCACGAACACGTCCGCCGCCACCCACGCGTCGTCGCCGATGGAAATCGGCGCCGAGATCAGCGGCAGTGCAGGGTCCTCGTGGTCGTGGCTGGCGGCGCACAGGAAGCAGTACTGGCTCACCGCCGCCCGCGCGCCCAGGGTGATCGGTTCGACGTTGTAGACGTCCACGTGCTCGCTGATCGTCGCGTGCGGGCCCATCACCAGGTTCCACGGCGCCCACACCCGCGCCGACGAGAACACCCGCGACGTGCGGTGCAGCCGCGCCCCGAACAGCCGCAGCAGCGCGTTCCGCCACAGGTGCAGCGGTCGCGGCGACGGCCGGAACAGCACCGCCCACACGATGCCCCACAGCAGCCGCCCCAGGCGGTTGCCCATGCCGTGCGGGCTCGTCCGGCGCGGCGGGGGAGTCGAGTCGGGCTGTGATCCCGTCTGGTTCACGCGATCACCTTACACGCCCGCGCCCGACTGGGGCACCGCGGCGTTGTTGGGAGTAGCCGCCGGGGGCGCGGCGGACGCCGTCCCGCCGACCAGCGACTCCAGAAGCTGGCACCACCTGTCCGTCGCCGTGCGCCGGTCGTGCCGGCCGAAGACCGCGGCACGGGCCCGCCGGCCCATCTCCGCCGCCGCCGCCGGATCGTCGCGAAGGGCCAGGATCTCGCGGGCCAACGCGGCGCCGTCGCCCTCGGCCACGATCCGGCCCCCGCCGCAGTCGGCCAGCACCCGCGCGGCCTCAGACTTCGCGCTGCCGACGAACAGGGCCGGCCGCTCGGCCGCCATGATGCCGAACACCTTGCTGGGCACGATCATCCCCTCCCAGCCCTGCTTGACGGAGATCAGGTGCACGTCGGCCGCGGCCAGCGACGCTCCCAATTCCTCACGCGGCACGTAGTCGTGCCACGACGCGTTGGCGATCCGGTTCTCGGCGATGAAGCGCTCGACCTCGGCGCGGCGCTTGCCGGCGCCGACGAACACGAAGCGGATGTCCGGCCGGTCCTTCAGGCGGAGCATGGCGTCGCAGATCGTCGCGGCGTCGTGCCCGAGGCCGAAGTTGCCCGAGTACATGACCGTGAACGCATCGCCCAGGTTCCAGCGGGCCCGCAGGGGCGAACGGTCGCGGGCCATGGGCACGATGCCGTCCAGATCGGCCCACACGCCGATGTGGTGCACGCGCTCGGGCGGAGCGCCCCCGGCCAGCACCAGATCGCGCATGCACCGGCCCAGGACCACGGTCGCGTGGCTCTTGCGCAGGATGCGGCGGTGCAGCCGCTCGAGCAGTCGCACGCGCCACGAACCGGCCTTGAGCATGCCGCCGGCGACCATCACGTCCGGGTAGACGTCCATCACCCAGTACACCGCCTTGCTGCGCCGCAGGAACGACGCTGTCAGCCCCACGCGGGCGATGTACGGCGGCGTCGTGAACGACACCACCACGTCGGGCCGGGGCAGCGTGAGCACGCGCAGGGCCGCCAGGGCGTAGAACAGACCGAAGTCGAAGATCCGCGCCAGCGTGCCGCGCTTGCCGAACAGGCTGAACCCCACGCGCCGGATGTCGATGCCGTTCCACGTCTCACGCCGGGGCAGCGTGGCCCCCGCCTTGCCGTAGATCGACCGCGAAGCCACCGCCGTCACGCGGTGGCCCCGGGCCCGCAGAGCGCAGGCCAGGTCCGAGCCCATCTGGGCCGTCGCGACGACATCGGGGTGAAACGCCTGATTGAGCAGTACGACGTGCATGCAACGGGGCCCGCGCCGAACCGCGGACCGGTTCAGACGTTATCGACGCGAGCGAAGGTCGGCCAAAGTGCGCAGAATCCGCGCGTGCAGCGCGGGCGGTGCCGCCAGCGTGCCGTCGTTGTCGGCCATGCTCGGTCTGGAGAAATCCAGCGGCCGGCCCGAGCAATCGGTCACGGTGCACCCGGCCTCGGCACAGATCAGGCACCCCGAGGCGTGGTCCCAGATGTTCTCGGCGCAGGCCCGGCGCGGCGGGCGGTAGTAGCAGTCGGCCTGGCCGCGGGCCACGACCGCGTACTTGCACTGACTGTCCAGCGCGGCCGGTGCGCGGGTGTCCCCCAGCGCCTCGGCCAGCAGGTTGAAATGGGCCGCGCGGGATTCGCTCGGCTCCAGCGAGTAGGTGATGCTGGGCCGGGTGCAGGCATCGCCGGAGCGGCCGCGCAGTCGGGTCGCCGGCGTGGCGGGGTCGTCGCCCTCCGCCGCCCACGCCCCGGCGCCTCTGGCCGCGAAGTAGGTGCTGCCGACCGGGTCGGCCAGTTCGTACGGCCGGCTGAAATCCAGCGAGAGGTTGGGGCACGCCAGGGCGGCGACGGCGGCTTCGGAGCCGTCGATCCGCGCCAGGCAGACGGCGTACTGGCGGCCCTTGATGAAGCCCTTGGTGCCGTCGATCGGGTCGAGCGTCCAGAATGAGCGGGGCAGCGGGCCGGGACCGGGGGCGCCCAGGTCGATCGCATCGGCCAGGTCGTCGGCGGTCGCGTCAGGCCAGGCGCCGCTGGCGCGGGCGGCTTCGACCGCCGCCAGCAGCAGCGCCCGGTTCGCCGGGTCGCGCAAGTACGTCGACGACTCTTCGCCGACCAGCGTGATCGGCCCCAGCGATGCGTGCAACGATCGGGCCACCACCGCCTGGGCGGCGAAGTCGCCGATCGTGACGACGGAACGGTCGCGCTTGGTCAGCGCCCCGTCGGCGGTCAGCCGGTGCTGAACGTATCGGGTCACGGCGGCGGCGCGGCCGACGGCCTGCCGTGCGGCGGCGAGCGGGTCGGCCAGGCGTGACGGCGGCGTGGTCACGGTCCACCATAGACGCGTCGCCCGCGCGCGGGCCGGGGGGCGCGCTCAGCCCCGGGAGGAGCGGTACCAGTCGATCGTTCGCTTCAGGCCTTCCGCGAAGCCGACCTGCGCCTTCCAGCCCAGCAGTTGCTGGGCGCGGCGCGTGTCCAGGCAGCGGCGGGGCTGGCCGTCGGGTTTGGAGGTGTCCCACTCGACCCGCCCGGTGAAGCCGGTCAGGCGCACGATCAGGCCGACCAGGTCCTTGATGGTGATCTCGAACGAGGCGCCGAGGTTGATCGGGGTCGGGTCGTCCATCACTTCCGCCGCCCTGAGAATGCCCTCGGCGGCGTCCTCGCTGTAGAGGAACTCGCGCGAGGCGCTGCCGGTGCCCCAGCAGACGATCCTGTCGTCGCGTCGGGCCTGGGCCTCGACGCACTTGCGGATCAGCGCTGGGATCACGTGCGACGACTGCAGGTCGAAGTTGTCGTGCGGCCCGTACAGGTTGACGGGCAGCACGAACGTGGACTTCATGCCGTACTGCAGGCGGTAGGCGTCGAGCATCTGCCAGGCGGCCTTCTTGGCCACGCCGTAGGGAGCGTTGGTCTCCTCCGGGTAGCCGTTCCAGAGTTCCTCTTCACGGAACGGCACGGGTGTGAACTTCGGGTACGCGCAGATCGTGCCCGTCTGGACGAACTTGCCGCCGCGCTCGATCAGCCCGTCGCACCGGGCCAGTTCGATCAGGTGCAGGGCCATGGCCATGTTGGCGTAGAAGTACCGGCCGGGGTTCTTCTGGTTGGCGCCGATGCCGCCGACCTCCGCGGCCAGGTGGATGACCACGTCGGCCTTCTGCCCGGGGAACGCGTCGCGGTACAGGCGCTCGACGTCCGCTCGCTCGGTGAGGTCAAAGTCCTTGCGCCGAGGAACGAAGATGTTCCCGGCCGGAACCCCGCGCCGCCGAAGTCCCGCCATCACGGCCTTGCCGAGGAAACCGGCCCCGCCGGTGACGATGATGCGCTTGGAAGCCAGGTGGCAATTCGTGGTCATATGGGTCGTTCAATCGGGTGGATCGCGAGAACTGGGAGGAGATTCCGTCGCCCGGCGTTGGAGATTCGATAGACTCCGGGACCAATCCGGCAACAGACGATTGGACGCATCGTACGGAAGTCGTCGGGGGCAGCTTCGACGTTGTGTTATGGGTCCTGGAAACTCCAACCCACAACCCGCGGCATCGCCGCCCCCGGACGGGGTCGATGCCTCACGCTCGCTGGCCGGCCACGTCGGCTCCGGCATGGCGTGGCTGATGGTGAACTTCGGGATCTCCAAGAGCCTCGTGCTGGTGGCCCAGTTGCTGCTGGGCTGGATCCTCTCGCCGTCGGACTTCGGCGTGTACGCGATTTCGGTCGCCATCACGTCCCTCGTCACGGTGTTCAAGGACGGCGGGATCCGCGAGCTGCTGGTGCAGCGCTGGCAGGAGTACGACAAGCTCGTGGGCCCCGTGTTCTGGCTGGGCGTTTGCGTGAACGTGATCGCCGGCCTGGTGCTGGCCGCGATCGCCCCACTGGCCGCCCTTGCCTACGACGAGCCGTCGTTGCTCTGGATGGTGCTGATCACGGCGGTGTGGATCCCGCTGAGTTCGACGTACTCGATCCAGTACGTGCGGCTGCGCCTGGACCTGAGATTCAAGACGATCGCGTGGCTGGGGCTGACGTCGGGCATCATCCGCTACGGGGGGCAGGTGGCCCTGGCGTTGAGCGGCTTCGGCGCCGTGAGCTTCGTCCTGCCGCTGCTGGCGACGGCGATCTACGAGGCGATCATCGGGTACGCCGTGACCCGCGAATGGCCCTGGCGCCACCGCGTGGACATGAGCCGCTGGCCCGACCTGCTCCGCGAGGTGCGCTGGATCGTCTGGGGCAACCTGATGGCCGGCGGGCTGGGCCAGTCGTACTACCTGGTCGTGGGCCTGTTCGTGAGCAAGGACATCATCGGCGTCTACTTCTTCGCGATGCAGCTGCTGTTCCACGTCGAGTCGGTCATCGGCAACACGCTCCAGCAGGTGCTCGTGCCCGTGCTCTCGCGGTTCAAGCACGACGCCGAACGAACCGGCGGCGCCGCGGTGCGGACCATCCGGGCCACCATGCTCGTCACGGTGCCCGCCGTCCTGGGCCTGGCGGTCGTCTTCCCCGGGATCGAGGAGTCGATCACGATCTGGCAGGGCAAGTGGGAGCCGGCCATCTGGCCCCTGATCGTGCTGTCGATCGGCTACCCCCTGCGCATGATCCTGGTCGGCGTCGCGTCCACCATCCTTCAGGCCCAGGGACGCTGGGCCGCCTGGGCGTGGCTCTGGACGCACAACGCCGTCGGCCTCACCATCGTCGCCGGAGTGGCCGGGGGGGTGTTCCGCTCGCCGCTGGCCATCTCCGTCGCGGTCTCGGCCTTCCTCTTCGCCACCGGGTTCATCTCCACGCTGACGACCGTCACCCACCTCGGCGTGCCGGCGCGAACCGTCATCGGTTCGATCTTTGACGTGTTCCTGCTCGGGATCGTCGCGGCCGCGGCGAGCCTGTACGTCGAGTTTGAGTTCGGCCAGGCGCTGCCGCCGCTGCTGCGTTCGGCGGTCTGCGGATCGATGTTCGGCGTGCTCTACCTGGTGGCGGTGCGGCTGGTGGTGCCGACGCACATGTCCGAGGGCCTGTCGGCCCTTCCGGGGTTCATCGCCAGGCCGATCGCTCGCCTGCTGCTGCTGCCGCCGCCGTCCGGCGGCCAGTCCTGATCGGACGCTCCGGCGCTCAGGCCCTGAACAGCCGCTCGCCCATCTGGGCCGCGTACCGGGCCATGGCGCCGCGCGTGTCGACGACGAACTTCGCCTCCTTGGCGATCATGTCCCACGGGAACGCGGCGTGGGCGGTCGAGACGATCAACGCGTCGTACGAACGGATCGACTCGGGCGTGCAGGGCACGCCGGTCAGGTCCAGGCAGTGGTCGCGGGTGGGGAAGGTCTTGGGCACGTGCGGGTCGGTGTAGTCCACGTGGCAGCCGCGCTCGCGGAATTCCTCGATGAGCTCGAACGAGGGAGACTCGCGCACGTCATCGATGTCGGGCTTGTAGGCCAGGCCGAGCACCAGCACGCGCGAGCCCTTGAGGGGCTTGCCGCGGTCGGACAGCGCGCGGGCGGTGCGGTCCACCACGTAGTAGGGCATGCGCGTGTTGATGAGGCCGGCCAGCTCGATGAACTGGCTGGTGACGCCGAACTCCTTGGACTTGTACGTGAGGTAGAACGGGTCGATCGGGATGCAGTGCCCGCCCAGCCCCGGGCCGGGGTAGAAGGGCATGAAGCCGAAGGGCTTGGTGCGGGCGGCCTCGATGACCTCCCAGATGTTGATGCCCATGGCGTCGAAGACGATCTTCAGCTCGTTGACCATCGCGATGTTCACGCAGCGGAAGATGTTCTCCAGCAGCTTGGCGCTCTCGGCCACCTCGGCGCTGGAGACCGGCACCACCTGCTTGAAGGCCTTGGCGTACAGCGCCACCGACAGCTCGCCCGAGGGCTTGTCCAGGCCGCCGACGACCTTGGGGATCGTGACGGTCGTGTGGTTCTTGTTGCCCGGGTCCTCGCGCTCGGGGCTGAAGGCGATGAAGATCTCCTTGCCGCAGGTCAGGCCCTTGGCCTCCAGCGGCTGGCGGAACTCCTTGCGCGTCGTGAACGGGTAGGTCGTCGATTCGAGGATCAACAGCTGGCCGGGGCGCACGGTGCGGGCGATCGTCTCGGCCGACTTGACCACGTACGACAGGTCCGGCACGTGGAACTGGTCCAGCGGCGTCGGCACGCACACCGCGATCGCGTCGCACTCGCCCAGCCGCACCGGGTCCGTCGTCGCCTCGAACTTCTTCGACGCCGCCAGGGTCTTGTACAGGTCCGTCCCCAGGTGCTTGAGGTACGGCGTGCCTTCCTTGAGGAACTTCGGCTTGTTGGGGTCCGTGTCGTACCCCAGCACGCTGTATCCGGCGGCGTGGAACGCCGCGGCCAGCGGCAGCCCGACGTACCCCAGGCCGATCACGCCGACCTTGGCGTTGCCGGAGGTGATCTTGCTCATCAGGGCGGCGAAGTGCGGGTTGGCGGCGTGGTCCATGGGTCGTGTCTCGTCGGGGTCGTGTTCGTCGGGAGGTTTCGTCGGGCCGGCGCTCGGGGCGACGGCCGGGGGTGGGGCGTGCGTGCGCGTGGCTTACTGATCGTGCCCGGCGAAGTCGGGCAGCTTGTGTCCGGCGTCGCGCAGCGTCTTTTCGCGCTTGGCCAGCTCCAGGTCGTGGTCCACCATCATGCGGGCCAGCTGCTCGACGCTGGTCTCGGGACGCCAGCCGAGCTTCCTGGCGGCCTTGGACGGGTCGCCCAGCAACAGGTCCACCTCGGCCGGCCGCAGGTAGCGCGGGTCGAAGGCCACGTGCTTGTCCCAGGCCAGGCCCGCGTAGTCGAAGGCCATCTGCGCGAACTCGCGCACCGTGATCGTCCGGCCCGTGGCGATCACGTAGTCGTCGGGCGTCTCCTGCTGCAGCATCATCCACATCATCTTCACGTAGTCGCCGGCGAAGCCCCAGTCGCGCTTGGAGTCCAGGTTGCCCAGGAACACCTTCTCCTGAAGGCCCATCTTGATGCGGCCCACGGCGCGGGTGATCTTGCGGGTGACGAACGTCTCGCCGCGGCGCGGCGACTCGTGGTTGAACAGGATGCCGCACGAGGCGTGCAGCTTGTACGACTCGCGATAGTTGACCGTGGCCCAGTGGGCCATGACCTTGGCGCAGGCGTACGGCGAGCGCGGGTAGAACGGGGTGGTTTCCTTCTGGGGCACCTCCTGGACCAGGCCGTACTGCTCGCTGCTGGAGGCCTGGTAGTAGCGGATCTGGTGCCCGCAGGACTGCTGGTGGTCGCGCACCGCTTCGAGCAGCTTCAGCGCGCCCATCGCCACCGTCTCGGCGGTGTACACGGGCATGTCGAACGACACGCGCACGTGCGACTGGGCCCCGAGGTTGTACACCTCGTGGGGGTTCGTCTGCTTCATCAGCTTCGCCAGCGCGTTGCTGTCGCACAGGTCGCCGTAGTGCAGCACCAGCTTGCCGCCGCTGGCCGCGTGCGCCGCCTTCAGGTGCGGGTCCGTGTAGATGTGGTCGATCCGGTCGGTGTTGAAGGTGCTGGCGCGCCGGATGATCCC
>JAHCJH010000054.1 GCA_026126345.1 Phycisphaeraceae bacterium
TGCAGGCACCCCGGAGGCGGCGGAGGCGGGGGCGGAGGCGGGACAGGCGTGGTGACCGACAGCGTGAAGGTGCCGGTGGCGCCGGTGCCGCCGCCGGCGCGGGCCACGCGGATCCAGAAGGTGGTGCCAGCCGCGCCCGCCGGAGCGGAGACGCGCGACCGCGTGGGGCAGCTGGAGGAATAGTCGTCGTTGCAGTCCAGCAGGTTGGTCGGCCAGCTCGCGCCGGTGAACAGCGCCAGCACGGTGTCGAACGCCGCGGCCTGGCCGCACGTCGAGGCAACGATCTGCGCGTTGGTGGGCAGGCCGGCGGGAACCGTCCACTTGTACCAGACGTCGGGGGCGCTGTTGGTCAGCCCGCACATGAGCGGGTCCTCGCCGATGTCGGCGGTCGCTTCGAGGATCGTGCCGTTGAACGTGCCGCCCGTGGACGACACGACGATCGCGCCGGCGGGCGTGTCGTTGACCGGGGGCGCCGCGACGGCGTAACCGGCGAACGCGGCGACCAGCGCCGTGGGTGTGACCGCGGCGAGCCATGAGCGAGAGCACCGAGTATGCATGTATCTACCCTCTTGGGAAAGGTGGGGACCACACCGACACTGCCCCCGAGCGAGTCGGAACGACTCGAACGATGCCCTAAAGGTAACGCCTGCGCGATGCACTGACAACCGTGCGCCGGGGAAAATCCGAGTGAAGCGGGGCGGACTCGATGGCTCACGCCGGATGCCGGAATCGGGGGATGGAGTCGATCGGGGAATGAAACGGCCCCGGGACAGAGGTCCCGGGGCCGCGGCGCGTTGTCGGGAATGTCCAGGCCTCGGCGGTTACGGGCAGCCTTCGAAGAACTTGACGATGAAGTAGTCGAAGTCGGAACCGGTGATGAAGCCGTCGGGGCCGCCGGTGCCGTCGCCGTCGGTGAGGTCGGCGATGAACGGGCCGCTGGGTTCGGGCCGGCGGACTTCCTGGAAGAAGGCCTGTACGAAGACGTCGAAATCGGTGCCGGTGATGAAGCCGTCCGGTCCGTCCACGAAGGGCTGGCTGCTGCCTTCGGTGGCGACGTCGGCGGGGTTGCACGCGGCGCCGGCGCAGGCCGGCAGGTTCTTGCGGAAAGTCAGCTGCACGGTGGGGTTGGCGCCGGTGGCGTTGGTGGTGAAGCTGAAGTCGCGTCCCAGGAGGTTGAATGTAGCGGCGGAGTACCGGCAGAGGCCCAGGTAGTAAGTGCCGGGCGCGAGCGGACCGTTGCGGCCGTCGTAGGGCTGGCGTGCGGGCGCCGGGCCGGAAGCGGGGACGCCGGCGGGCTCGCGGATGGGTGCGTTGCTGCCGAAGGAGAGCTGGCTCAGAAGGCCGGTGCCGCCGTCGTCGTCCCAGTAGAGCAGGTCTCCGTTGGCGGCGTAGAGCGCCATGAACGTGTCGCCGGATGCGGAACCTTCGGTGTCGATGTCCAGGTAGTACCCGGTGGCGTTGCTGAGTGTGCTGTCGAGCGTGAACGTGTACCACTGCGGAGCGGTGGCGCCCAGAACGACGTTGGACACGACCACGTCATCGGTGCCGCAGAGGGTGCCGAGGTCGGTCGCCGAGGGCGGCGTCACGGGCGTCGGTCCGTCGGTGCTCAGCGTGACCATGATGTTGGTCCAGTTGGCCGACGATCCCGGGTAGAGCTGCTGGCCGGAGAGCACCAGATCGCCCCCGGGGAACACCCGGTCGAGGTCGAAGGCCAGAACCAACTGGATGGGGAATCCGTTGGGCTGGCCGTTGGTGAACGTGCGGCCGAAGCCGTAGTAGACGGTCTGGGCGGGGATGGCCCCGCCGGAGGCGGCGGTGTCGGTGAAGAAGATCTGCGCCTCTTCGGAATAGGGGTCGCCGGGGCCGGACGTCCAGTCCATGGAGATCGAGATGGACCTCCAGTTGTTCGCCGGCGCGCCGGTGAGCGTGATCGACGACAGCGAATCGCCGGGCGACAGGCTCACGGGCGGGAAGGAATGCGTGTCGGCCAGAGCGGAGGCCCCGCCGAAAGCGGTGGCGAGCGCCGCGGCCCGGAAAAACTGAGTCAGCATTCGGGACTTCTCCTTCTCTTCGGTGGCAAATTGAGCCGCGATCGTGCCGGGCCTCTGCGGGCGGCACGGGCCGCCGACACGTTCGGCCAAGGAGCGAGCGCGACAATACCTCTCGACGTCAACGGTACGCGATGAATGCCCGGCTGGTGGCAAAAAACCGGCCAAACGCACGAAATCCGGGGTATCTGGACCGTTCGTGCGGCGGAATCAGGGGCGGGTTCGGGGCGCGTGCGGACCGCCGTCAGGTGCAGCCCACGAAGAACTCGAGCACGAACCGATCGAAGTCGGACCCGGACAGAAACCCGTCGGGCGGGCCGATGCCGTCGCCGTCCGTGATGTCGGCCAGGAGCGTGCCGGACGGGAGGCGATGGTCCGAGAAGAACGCCAAGATGAACGCGTCGAAATCGGTGCCGGTGACGAAGCCATCGGGCCCGGCGTCGAGGCTCGCGGCCCCTTCGGTGGCGACGTCGGCGGGCCCGCACCCCCCCACCGTGAACGACACGAAGGCGATGGAGAACGGCGCCGCCGTGCCGAGCGCGACGGTTCGGGCGTGGCCCGGGGCCGAAAACGCGGTGGAGAGGTTGACCGACGCGGTCGGGGATGACGTAGCCAGGATGCCGGGGAAATCCATGACGTTGCCCGAACGGGCGCCGTCGTCGGCGGGCGAGGGCAGGTGCACGGCGAGGTTGGTCTGCGAAACGGCAACGATGTAGCGGCCGCGCGTGTACGTGCGCGTGAGCGTGGAGTGGCCGGGCGAGAGGAACCCGGCGGACTCGTCGTTGCCGTACTCGGGGATCGCGCGCCCGTCCGGACCGATGACCCAGAGGTCGGTGTTGGTGGCGTGGCCCTGGTTGCGGGTGGTGATCGTGATCGTCCCGGCGGGGAGCGGTCCGCCGGGCAGGGGCGTTGGCTGGACCGTCTGCGAGAAGAGCTCGAGCCGGTACGCGCCGGTGGTGGTCGAAGCGCCGGTGAGACGGGCGTGCACGCGGGGCGCATCCGGCCCGAAGGCGTACCACCAGATCGAGCGCGCCGGGTCGGTAGTGGTGGTGCCGGTCTGCGCGGCGATGTCGCCGGTCTGGATGATGCCGTTGGACTGGTTGAGGCCGCGGAGCGAAAGCGTGTGGCCCGCGGGGCCGTCGGTGGTGACGGTGAGGCGGTAGCGCGTGATGCCGGGCAAGGCGGGCGTGGAGATGAGGAAACAGTCGGCGCTGTTGCCGCCGCCGGCGCCGGTGAGCAGCGAACCGGAGCACCAGCCGACGATCGCGTCGCCGGGCGCGAGGGCGACGGACTGCGCCTGCGACTTGTTGTCGTTGGGCTCCGACTCCGGCACATCGGGCCAGGCGGCCAGGGAGCCGACCACGAGCAGGCAGGTGGGCACGAGCATGGCGACAGGTTGCCGCGGCGACGGTGGATTTGCAAGCGGGGCGGAAAGAAAAGACCCCCGGGGAAAGCCCCGGGGGTCTTGCGATGATCGCGGGTTGAAGGCGTTGGTTACGGGCAGCCTTCGAAGAACTTGACGATGAAGAAGTCGAAGTCGGAGCCGGTGATGAAGCCGTCGGGGCCGCCGGAACCGTCGCCGTTGGTCAGGTCGGCGATGTAGGGGCCGCTGGGCTCGGGCCGGCGAACCTCCTGGAAGAAGGCCTGGACGAAGACGTCGAAGTCGGTGCCGGTGATGAAGCCGTCCGGACCGTCGATGAAGGGCTGAGCGCTGCCCTCGGTGGCGACGTCAGCGGGGTTGCAGGCCGGGTTGGTGGGCGTGCAGGGAGTCACGGGGTTGAACCGCAGTCGCCACTCGACGATGGCCCCGGTGTCGCCGCCGGCGCCGTCGCTGACGGTGAGCGTCCAGGTTCCGGCGATCGGATCACCGGCGAAATCGGCCAGGCTGCTCAGTGTGTTGTCAGCGGTGTTGGCAACGGGGGCGAACTCGCCGGGGGGCAGGTTGCCGGGGGTCACGCGGGCCTGGGCGGCGTCCCAGAAGTTGGCGAAGCCGTCGCCGAAGACATAGAAGCCGGTGTTGAGCAGGTCGACGTTGAAGCCAACCGTGGAGGCGGCAACGCCGACGCCCGGCCGGTTGAAGAGCGTCACGGTTCGGGTGCCGTTGCTGATGGACATGTTGAGGTCGCCGACCCAGGTGTGGTTCATGCGCACCTCGACCTGGACGCGGCTGATGGTGCCGGCGTCGGTGGAGGTGAGCGTGCTGGTCTGGGTGGCGTTGTCGGTGATGGTCCGGGGAACGTCGGTGCTGTTGACCACCGTGCCGCCGGTGTAGGAGCCGGTGCCGTCGCCGGCATAGGTGCCGCCGAGCGTCAGTTCGCAGTTGCGGCGAGTGCTGACCTGGGGCACCCCGGCGACGCAGCACGTGCCGGTGATCAGATCGACGATGTTGACGTTGATGGTGCCGTTGCCTGTGCGCGACTGCGCATCGGTCACGGTGAAGGGCAGAGACTGGGCGCCCAGAGCCGGGGCATTGAGGGCGACGACCGCGTCGGCGCTCCAGATGCCGTCGTTGGCGGTCACGTCGCCGTTGGCGCCGCTGTCGTTGAGCGCATACGCGTTGCTCAGGCCGAGCGCCGTCGCGTCGACCACGACGGACGTGATGTTGTTCGGCGACCCGTCGGCCAGCGTGACCTGCACGGCGAGCTTGGTGGTCGCCTGCACGTTGACGGTCGAGGGAGTCGCCGAGCCGAAGCCACCCGGGTTGACGGGCGCCGCGACGGAGAACTGGTACCAGGCGATGTCGTACGCCGCGGCCTTGGTGCCGGTGGCCTGCTCGACGCCGCCGCCGTGCGTAAAGGCCATGTTCATGTTGGCGACGACGGTGGTGCTGCTGTTGGCGATCATGTCGGGCGTGCGGAGCACGATGCCGGTTCGGGTAGCGGAATCGCTCGGCGTAGCCTGGTTGTTGGCGGTGTTGGCGTTGGAGACGGCCAGGTAGTAGGTGCCGGGGCCGAGGTTGCGGGTGAGGGTGTTGCTGGCCTCGTTGCCGGCGTTGGCGATGGCGTTGAAGTTGCTGTCGTAGAGCCACATGTCAACGGTGGTGGTGTTGCCGGTGCCGCGGGCGATGGTGACGGGGCCGGCGGTCAGCGTGTTGGCGACAACGGTGGGCGACACGGCGACCCGGGAGAACGTGGCGACGTAGTCGGCCGTGGTGGCGGTCCCGCCCGTGACGCGGTACTCGACCGTCTCACCCTTGCCGAAGGAGTACCACTGGTTCATTCGGGCCGGGGTGGTCGTAGTGGCGGACGTCTGCTGCGCCTGGCCGGTGCGGTAGGAGTCGGAGTAGCGGGCGATCATGCCGGGCAGGGTGAATGAGGTGGAAGCCTCCTGCAGCGCCTGCACCAGGCCGCGGATCGTTCCGGTGTGCCCGGCGGTGCCGGTGGTGGTGATGGCGAGCTGGTTCTTGTAGATGCCGGCGGGTGCGGTGGTGGTGGTGACCAGGTAGTTGTCGGAAGAGGTGGCGCCGGGCGTGACGGTGGCGGTGCCCGTGGTGTTGCCGGTGATGGTCTCGCCCGGGGCCATGGCGGCGATGCGGTTGCCGACGTAGGTCCAGTCGTTGGGCTCGACCTCGGTGTAGTTGCCGGGGCCGGTGAGCGTGGTGATGGTGGGCTCGGCCTGGTCGTCGAGCGTCAGCGTGACGGTGTCCCACCGGGCGTCGACGAGGAAGTCGGCGGTGTCGTCGAACGACTCGTAGAAGCGGAACGACCAGGTGCCCGCGGCGTCGGTGATGCCGCCGTTGGTCGGGTGGACGAACTCAGCGACGACGAGCGTGCCGGTCCAGCCGGTGGTGACGGACGCCTGAACCACGAAGGGCGTGCCGACCGGCGGGGTGACCAGAATGCGGGCCTCGGAAGCAAACGTCCCGGTGTTCACCTCGGTGAGCGACCCGACGATGCGCACGGCGCCCACGGCGTAACCGCCGGTGAAGGTGTGCGTCAGAACGGTGTTCTGGGAACACCCGCTGCAGGCGTTCGAGTCGACGTTGAGGAACGTGACCGATTCCTGGGGCGCGGCGAACGCCGAACCGGTGGCCGCGAGCAGTGCCGCGGCGAACAGAGAACGATTCAAGAACATGTTCATACTCCTCGGGACGACCGGGGTAAACCCGGGCGTGCCGCCGCGGCGCGGTGCACGCGTGCGGCGTGTGCTGATGGCTGGCTCCAGCGGCGACACGATTCCGCCACCATCGGGAGTCTACCGGGGGTTTCCGCTCTGGGGAAGAGAAAACCCGGTAACGCCAACAAAAGAGCCCCGGCACGGGCCGGGGCTCTTGTGAAACTGGGCGAGATGGCTGGACGGATCCCCGATTACGGGCAGCCGGCGAAGAACTTGACGATGAAGAAGTCGAAGTCGGCGCCGGTGACGAAGCCGTCGGGGCCGCCGGTGCCGTCGCCGTTGGTCAGGTCGGCGATGTAGGGGCCGGTCGGTTCGGGCCGGCGGATCTCCTGGAAGAAGGCCTGCACGAAGACGTCGAAGTCGGTGCCGGTGATGAAGCCGTCCGGACCGTCGATGAAGGGCTGGGCGCTGCCTTCGGTGGCGACGTCGGCGGGGTTGCAGCCGGGAGTGCCGCCGGAGGAGTAGCAGACGCCGGTCATGGCGATGGCGTAGGGGCCGGCGGCGGCGGTGGTGCCGGTCCACGAGGCGATGGCGTTGGCGGCGCCGGGGCCGTTCGGCGCGGTGTTGTTGTCGGCGGTCCAGAGCGCCTGGTTCAATTCGTCGCGCGGGTCGGAGTTGTATCGGCTGATGGCCAGGTAGTACTCGCCGTTGAGGGTGACGACCGCGGGGTTCTGCAGCGTTGTCTGAACGCCGACGGTGTCGTCTTCGCTGAGGACGCCGACCCCGGCCGAGTCGAACAGGAAGAGCTGGGTGTCCCAACTGGTGCCGCCCACGGTCGATGCGCTGAAGCTGGGCGCATCGCAGATGGCGATCCGGTACATGTCGGCCGCGCCGGTGTCGCCGGTGTCGATCGAACCGGTGATGCGCGTGAACGGGTCGGTTCCGAGGGGAACCTGGGCGGTGGCGGGCAGCTCGCCGGCGTCGGCGCCGCCGTCGACCAGTTCGTTCCATGACTTCTCGGCGACGGTGCGGTTGAGCGTGGCGCTGCTGGAGCGGGGCACCTGGTCGGTGACCGTGAAGGTGAGCGACACGGGACCGAGAGAGGCCGAACCGGGGATGGTGTAGGCGTAGGAGTAGGTGCCGTCGCCAAGAACCAGGTCGCCGTTGGATCCGTCGTCGTACATGGCCTGGGTGCCGCTGCCGCCGACCTGGCTGAGGTCAACGGTCACGGTGTAGGAGGTGCTGGCGGGGTTGGTGCCCGAGCCGACGGTGGCGGTCAGCAGCACGGTGCGGGTTGGCTCGAAGAGGCCGATGGTCGCGGCCGCGATCGTCGGCGGCGTGGGGGCCAGCGGGTCGAAGTAGCAGACGCCGGTCATGGAGATGGAGTAGGGGCCGGCGGCGGACGCGGTGCTCCACGAGGCGACGGGATTGGCGGCGCCGGGGCCCGCGGGGGCCTGGTTGTCGTCGAGCGTCCAGAGCGCCTGGTTGGAGGCGTCGCGCGGGTCGGAGTTGTAGCGGCTGATGGCCAGGTAGTGCGGGCCGGTGGCGGTCACCACGGCGGTGTTCTGGAGGGTGGTCTGCAGACCGGTCGAATCGTCCTCGCTCAGGACGCCGACGCCGTCGGCGCGGAAGAGGAACAGCTGCGTGTCCCAGGATGTGCCGCCGACGGTCGAGGCGCTGAAGTTGGGCGCATCGCAGATATTGATGGCGTACATGTCGGCGCCGCCCGGGTCGCCGGGGGAGATCTCACCGGTGATGCGCGTGAACGGATCGGTGCCGGTGGGCACCTGGGCGTCGATCGGCAGGTTGCCGGCGTCGGCGCCGCCGTCGATCAGTTCGTTCCAGGACTTCGCCGCGACCGTGCGCTCGAGGCTGACGCTGCTGGAACGGGGCACCTGGTCCGTGACGGTGAACTGCATGGCGACGGTGCCGGGCGAGACGGTCCCGGGAATGGTGTGGGCCAGGGAGTAGACGCCGTCGCCGGGCGTAACGTCGCCGTTCGTGCCGTTGTCGAACATGACCTGCGAAGCGGTGCCGCCGAGCTGCGTGAGATCGACGGTGACGGAGTAGGCGGTGCTGACGGGGTTGGAGCCGGGGCTGACCGAGGCCGTGAGCAGGACGGTCCGCGTGACCTCAAACGTGCCGATCGTGCCCGCCGACAGGTAGGGCGGGGTGGGCGCCAGGGCGTCGTAGTAGCAGACGCCGGTGAGGTTGATCGCGTAGGTGCCGGCGGCGGAGGTGGAGCCGCTCCACGAGGCGATGGGGTTGGCGGCGCCGGGGCCGTTGGGGGCAAGGTTGTCGTCGGTGGTCCAGAGAGCCAGGTTGCCGGCGTCGCGCGGGTCGGAGTTGAAGCGGCTGATGGCCAGGTAGTAGTTGCCCACGTTGGTCACGACGGCGTTGTTCTGCAGCAGCGACTGGGTGGTGATGTTGCCGCCGGCGGAGTTGTCCTCACTCAAGACGCCAACGCCGTTGTCGCGGAAGAGGAACAACTGGGTGTCCCAGTTTGTCTCGTTGAGCGTCGAGGCGCTGAAGGCCGAGGGATTGCAGATGCGGATGCGGTACATGTCGGCGGCGCCCGATTCGCCGGTGTCGATCGAGCCGGAGATGCGGTTGAGCGGGCCGGAGCCGATGGGCGTCTGCGCCGAACCGGGTAGTTCGCCGGCGTCGCCGCCGCCGTCGAGCGCCTCGTTCCACGAGAGCGGCGTGACTGCGAGCTGGATGTTGCCGGTGCCGGTGCGCGACTGCGCATCGGTGATCGTGAAGGGGATGGTGTACGACTGCACGGCCTGGTTCGCGGGGATCACCAGGTCGTATGTGTAGAGGTTCCCGCCGGCGTCGGCAAAGGCCTGCATGGCCGAGCCGCCGAACGCCTGCAGGTCGGCGCGGACGACGATGCCCGTGCTGGGCGGTGTCGCGGCGGGGGTCACCTGGACGCGCAGCTGCGTGGTGCGCGTCTGCTCGACGGTCGCGGGGACCGCCGATCCGGCACCGCCGGGGTTGACCTGCGGGCCGACGGTGAACTGGAACCAGACGACGTCGAACGCCGCGGCCTTGCTGGCGGTGACCTGCTGCGTGCCGAGCAGGTCGGAGAACGCCATGCTCAGATTGGTGACCAGCGTGGTGGAGGAATTGGCGACCGCGCCGGGGAGGCGCAGGACAACGCCGGTGCGGGTGGTGTCGTCCGCGGGGCTGGCGAGGTTGTTGGCGGTGTTGGCGTTGGAGACGGCCAGGTAGTAGGTGCCCGGAGCGAGCGTGCGCGTCAGGGTGTTGTTGCCGGCGTTGCCCGCGTCGGCGATGGCGTTGAAACTGCCGTCGTAGAGCCACATGTCGACGGTGGTGGTGTTGCCGGTGCCGCGGGTGAAGGTGATCGGGCCCTCGACGAGCGACGTGCCGATGATGATGGGGGTTTCGGCGGTGCGTGTGAACGAGACCGAGTAGTCGCCGCTGGTGCTGGTGGTGCCGGTGACGCGGTACTCGAGGGTTTCTCCCTGGCCGAAGGAGTACCACTGGTTCATCCGGGGCGGCGTCGTGGTCGTGGTGGAGGTCTGCAGGGCGATGCCCGTGCGGTAGCTGTCGGAGTACTGGGCGATCATGCCCGGGAGGCCGGCGCCCTGGCTGGCCTGCACCAGGCCGCGGATGGAGCCGATGTGGCCGGCGGTGCCGCTGGTGGTGATGACGAGCTGGTTCTTGTAGATGCCGGCGGGCGCGGTGGTGGTGGTGATGCGGAAGTTGTCGGCGGAGGTGGGCGTGCCGAACGGGGAGGTGGTGGCGGTGACGGCCCCGGTGGTATTGCCGGAGATGGTTTCGCCCGGGGCCATGCCGACGATGCGGTTGCCGACGTAGATCCAGTCGTTCGGCTCGACCTCGGCGTAGTTGCCGCCGGAGGGCGCGAGCGTCGTGACGACCGGCTCGGGATCGTCGTCGAGCGTGATGGTGACCGTGTCCCAGGTCGCGTCGGCGAGGAAGTCGGCGGTGTCGTCGAGCGACTCGTAGAATCGGAACGACCAGGTGCCGGCGGCGTTGGTGATGCCCGCGTTGGTGGGGTGGACGAACTCAGCGATGACGAGCGTGCCCGTGAACGAGGTCGTGGTGGTCGCCTGGACCACGAAGGGCGTGCCGACCGGCGGGGTGACCAGGATGCGGGCCTCGCTGCCGAACGTCGCGGCGTTGATCTCCGTGAGCGAACCGGAGATGCGGATGGCGCCGACGGCGTAGCCCCCGGTGAACGCGTGCGTCAGCACCGTGTTCTGAGAGCAGCCGCTGCACGCGTTGGATGGCACGCTCGTGAACGTGACCGACTCCTGGGGCGCTGCGAACGCCGCGCCAGCGGACAGCAGCACGGAACAGGCCGAAGCAAAGACTCGTCCGATCTTCATCGCATCGCTCCCGTGACTCCCGGCTCCGCAACGCCTCTTTGGCGCACGGCGCGGCAAGGAGTTCAAGGCCGGAACTCTGGTTTCAACACACCCTGGACCCGAATTCCAAGACTATCCGGCCGCCGGGGTTTGGCAACCGGCCGCTCGCGAAATGCGGGCGCGGATCAACAAAAATCCCCGGCTCGGGGCCGGGGATCTGGGGAGTCTCGATGATCGGACGTCGCCTGGTTACGGGCAGCCTTCGAAGAACTTGAGGACGAAGAAGTCGAAGTCCGAGCCGGTGATGAAGCCGTCGGGGCCGCCGGTGCCGTCGCCGTTGGTCAGGTCGGCGATGTAGGGGCCGCTGGGCTCGGGCCGGCGGATCTCGGCGAAGAAGGCCTGGACGAAGACGTCGAAGTCGGTGCCGGTGATGAAGCCGTCGGGACCGTCGACGAACGGCTGCGGGCTGCCTTCGGTGGCCACGTCGGCCGGGCTGCAGCCGGTCGGCGCGGTGGGCAGGGGGATGCGGAGCAACGCCTGTCCGATCGCGACCGGCGACACCTGGCAGGGGAACGATCCGTCGCGGAGGTTGACGACGATGAGCAGCTCGGGAACGCCCTCGTTGGTGATCACCACAGCGCGGTTGTCTTCGATGAGGTTGACGTAGACGTTGTCGTTGTTGATCCCGTCGGCGTTGACGTCGACCGGGTCGCCCTCGCGGAGGATCACGGTGTTGCCGTTGGCGACGACGACGCGCCGGGTGAACTCGGTGTTGCTGGTGAAACCGCCGACCACGTAGTTGTTGCCGCGGCCGGTCGCCAGGAAGAAGGTGCGGCTGAGGAACGAGTCGCTCCAGGTCTCGGTGGAGGAAGGCGTGATGGGCTGTCCGGTGGCGGCGATGACGGTGCCGTTGCGGACGACCCAGTCCTGGCCGTTGTTAAAGGCGGGGACGACGGGGGGCAGGTTGGAGCCGTAGGCGAACCAGTTGCCGTCGGACTCCATGAAATTGAAGTTGAAGAACTGCACGCCCTCGGTGAAGATCGAGCCTGGGATGGGGTTGCCTTCCTGGATCCGGACCTGGCCGTCGACCGTCAGGGCGAAGTTGCTGGATGTAGGAGCTCCGGTGAGCGCGCTTTCCGCGATCCAGCTGCCGCCGGGAGCAATGTTGAAGCCGCGGTCGCTGAAGTTGTTCTGGAATGACTCGTAGGTGAAGGTGGTGCCGCCGGCCTGGCCGGTCGGGATGCCGACGCCCTCGCGTGCCAGAAGGGTGCTGCCGTCATTGGTGAGCAGGACCTCGTTGGTGGCGGCGGTGGGACCGGAGAGGTTGGAATAGAACGAGAGTGAGCCGTCGGCGGCGATGCCGGCCATGGAGGCGGTGCCGCCGTAGTTGGCGCCGGGGACGGAAGGCGCCGCGGTGTCTTGGCGAGCGACGACGGTGTAGGTGTAGGGATCGTTGGGGGTGGCGCCGGGGACGGCGCGGACAACGATGCGCTTGGAGTTGGCAGCCTGGGCCGCGAACGTTCGGGTGGTGAAGCCGATGGTGCCGTCGTCGTTGATGGCGATGATGCGGTCGAAGACGGGGTTGGTGGAGGTCGGGACGTCGGCGCCGATCGCGCTGTAGCCCTCGCGGACGACGATGCGCCGCTCCGACCCGAAGCCCGTGAGAATCAGGGTGTTCTCCGTCGAGCCGGCGGTGGTGTCGGCGGTGAGGGCCCAGCGGGTGCCGTCAGGGCTGACGAAGGGCCGACCGAAGGCGAAGGCGTTGCCGGAGAATTCGAACGGCAGGTTGCCGATCTGCGTCGGGACGCTGATCTGGGCCGTGGGGGCGCCCTGGATGGACGAGTGCACCACGCTCAGCGGGGTGGCGGTGCTGGGCGCGTTGGCGCGCACGGTCTTGGAGTTGTTGGCGGAGTTGAAGTCGGCGACGGCCGAGGTGATGGCCGCGGTGTTGCTCAGACCGCCGGCGGTCGCGACGCTGGCGTTGACGGTGAGCGTGGCGTTGGCGCCGTTGGTGAGCGCGCCGACGGTCCAGGTGACCTCGCCCTCGCTGCTGACGTTCACCGTGCCCTGGCTGGCGGTGCCGCCGGGGACGAAGGTGGTGTTGGAGGGCAGGCGGCTGGTGACCACGACGCCCGTGGCCGTCGCGGGCCCGCCGTTGGTCGCCGTGATGGTGTACAGGACCGGCGAACCGACCGACAGGCCGCACGTGCCGTCGCTGGTGATGTCCACCGCCAGGTCGGCGGCGTTGGAGACCACGGTGTCGACGACCCGCACGTTGTTGGAAGGATCGGCGTCGCCGGCGGTCGGGTTGGCGGTGAAGGTGACGCTGAGCGGCGAACCTGTGGGGAAGGCCACGTTGGGCTGCATCACCAGGGTGATGGGCGTCCCGGTCGAAGACCCGGCGACGTTGCCCAGCGGGATCGAGAGGTTCTGGCCGATGAACGTGGTGCCCGGGATGGTGCTCGACACGAAGCTGACGCCCGCGGGGAACGGGGCGGTGATCGTGACGGAGTTGGCGGCGCCCAGGCCGACGTTGTTGAGTTGGATGTTGTACGTCAGCTGCCCGCCGACGACCTGGAGGGGGTCGGGCGAGTCGGTGACGCCGAGCGACAGGTTCGCGGCGGGGGTGACGATGGGCGTGGAGAATTCCAGGTCGTCGATGCCCAGGCCGTGGTCGTTGCCGGGGCTGTTGTCGTCGAACCAGCGGAGGTACAGGACCGAACCGGGGGCCCAGGAGATGCCGGTCACCGTGCTCGAAATGTTGATCGTGTTGCTCGGGTCCGTGCCGACCAGGGCGCCGGCCGTCGCGGTGGCGACGGGGCCGGTGAAGTCCAGGGCGTTGACGCGGGTCCATCCGGCGCCGGCGCCGCTGTTCTCCAGCGACGCGGCCATCTGGGTGGCGTCGAACGGGTCGGACGACACCTTGTAGTCGAACTCGAGCGCCTGGGCGGTGGTGTTGCCGCCGTTGCGCCACTGGCGGCCCTTGTACGACAGAGTGAACTCGGTGATCGTCTGGCCGGAGTTGTTCACCAGCACGAGGCCGTACGACAGGTCGCCGCTGGTGCCGGAGCCGATGGAGCCGAGCGTGCGCTCGGTGTTGAGGTCCAGGCCGAAGGAGTACACGCTGCCCGATGTGGAACTGCCCGTGCTGGTATTGAAGAACGTCTGCGTGCCCGAGGGCGGGACCCCCAGGGGCTGCCAGGGGTTGGCATCGCGTGAGCCGGTCGCGTTCGGCCCGCCCAGCGCCCGCTGGAAGGCGTACCACCCCGGCAGGGTGGAGCCGTTGGTCCAGGTCAGGTTGCTCCCGGTCGCCGGGAGCGAGTTGAAATCCTGCTGGATGGTCGTGCCGGTGTACGACAGGGGCTGGGCCACCGCCGCCGACAGGCACAAGAGACCGCCGGCCGTCACCGCCAGAGCATGGGCAATTCTCATCTCAAAGACTCCTCAGAGGTTGGGTGTGCAGAGGGCTCGGGCGGGCGCTGTCGCGCAGAATCCGCGCCGGGTTCAAAGAGGGTACTCAACGGCCATTCGGGGAACCACCGGGGACGCGGGTTTTTGCCAAGTGTTTGCGCATCCGAGCAGATCCCTTCCCGCAGGGTGCGCGGAGGGGTCGTGGGGAGCCCGGCTGGCCGGGCGCCGGGGGCGAGCCTAGCATCCCAGCCCTTTTCCGAATGGAGCCTCGTCCGTGGTCCGAATCCGCATGAGCCGCCTTGGTCGTCCCCACCGCCCCTTCTACCGCATCAACGCGGTGGACAGCCGCGTGAAGCGCGACGGCGCCGTCATCGAGACGCTCGGGTGGTACGACCCGATGTCCACCGACGCGACCAAGCAGCTCAAGCTGGACACCGATCGCGTGAAGCACTGGCTGAGCAAGGGTGCGCAGCCGTCGGACACCGTCAAGGACATCCTGGCCAAGCTCAACCTCGTGGACGCCGAGAGCGTCAAGGCCGAGCGGGCCGCGCGGGCAAAGGCTGTTGTCGCCGGTCGCGCCGCCAAGGCCGCCGCCGCGGCCCAGCCCAAGAAGGAAGAGGCCAAGGCCTGAGCCCGGTGCGCGGCTGAGCCACATCGGCCGGGCGCCCCGCGCGACCGACGCGAAGTGCGCTGATGTCCGCCGTCCCCCCCACCGCTGCCACGATCGGACCCGCGGCGCCCTCCGGCGGCGCGGGCCTTCGGTTCGACATTCTCACGACGTTCCCCGAGATGTTCGCCGACGACCGGCACGCGGCGCTGAGCGCCTCGATCCCGGGCCGGGCGCGGGCCGCGGGGCTCGTGGAATGGCACGCGGCGAACATCCGCGACTTCGCGGCCAACAAGCACGACAAGACCGACGACCGGCCGTTCGGCGGCGGGCCGGGCATGGTGATGATGTGCCAGCCGCTGTACGACGCGGTGCTGGCCGTCGAAGCGCTGGACCGCCGCCCGGCCGAGCGGATCCTGCTGACGCCCCAGGGAGCGCCCCTGACGCAGGCGCTGGTGTCGGAGTTGGCGCGCCGGCCGCGTCTGCTCCTGATCGCAGGGCACTACGAGGGGATCGACGAGCGGGTGATCGAAGAGCTGCGTCCGCGCGAGATCAGCGTCGGCGACTACGTGCTGTCGGGGGGCGAACTGGCGGCGATGGTGCTGATGGACGCGGTGATCCGGCTGCTGCCGGGGGCGCTGGGGCACGAGGGCTCGGCGGTCGCGGACTCGTTCAGCCCCGGACCGGACGGCCCGCGGCTGCTGGACTGCCCGCATTACACCCGCCCGCGCGAATGGCGCGGCCGGAGCGTGCCGGACGTGCTGCTTTCGGGCAACCACCAGGAGGTTGACCGGTGGCGCCACCAGCAGCGGCTGGCTCGAACACGGGCACGGCGGCCCGACCTGCTGGGCCCTTCGGGGGGCTGAAGGACGATGGTCGCAGCCCGCACAGGGCCCGACCGGACCGGCCCCGGGGTGGACGCGGGGGCGGTTGGCCCCTAAGAATCCTCTCCCTTTCCCGAAAGAGACCGCACCATGGGCATCCAGGACATCATCGAGAACATCAACAAGTCGGTGCTGAAGACCGACGTCCCCCGCATGGACATCGGTGACACGGTGAACGTGCACTGCCGCATCGTCGAAGGCGACAAGGAACGCATCCAGATCTTCACGGGCGTGCTGATCGCCCGCGCCGGGCGCGGGATCAGCGAGATGATCACGGTGCGTCGCGTGGTCGAGGACACGGGCGTGGAGCGCATCTTCCCCGTGAACTCGCCGAAGATCGCGCAGTACGAGGTGGTGCGTCGCGGGCAGGCCAGCCGCGCCAAGCTGTACTACCTGCGCGACCGCGCGGGCAAGAGCCGTCGCATCATCGACCGCCGCCGCAAGCTCAAGCACGTCGCGGGCCTCAAGCTCGCCGGCCAGAACTGAGCCGCCGCCGCAACCCGATCGACCGAACGCGGGCCGCCCCTGGGCGGCCCGTTTTTCGTTGGCGGTCGCTACGCTGGGGCCATGCGAGCCGCGATCATCACGCAGCAGGGACAGGACGTCGCCGCCAACATCCGGGTCGTGAACGACTGGCCGGACCCGTCCCCGCCCGGTCCGGGGCAGGTGGTGGTGCGGACGCTCGCATCGGCGTTCAACCAGATGGACCTGTGGGTCGGGCGCGGGGTGCCGGGGCTGACGCTGGCGTACCCGCGCATCAGCGGGTGCGACGCGTGCGGGGTGGTCGAGGCGGCGGGCCCGGGCGTCGATCCGGCGTGGATGGGGCGGCGGGTGATCGTCAACGCGGCGATCCGCATCGCCGGGCGAACATCGCCGACGGACCCGCCGGGCGGCACGCTGGCCCCGGAGTACCAGCTCATCGGTGAGCACCACCACGGCATGCACGCCGAGCGATTCACGGCCCCCGCGGCGAACCTGGCCGACGTGGGCGAGGCCGACCCGGTCGAGGCGGCGGCGTTCGGCCTGTGCGCCCTGACGGCCTGGAGCATGATGGTGTCCAAGGGCGGCCTTCGGGCCGGACAGAGCGTGCTGATCACCGGGATCGGTGGCGGGGTGGCGACCAGTGCGCTGGCGATCGCGCGGCACTACGGCTGCTCCGCGGCGGTGACGAGCCGGCACGCCTGGAAGCTCGACAAGGCGCGGGCGCTGGGCGCAGCGCACGGCGTGCTGGACACGGGGCAGGACTGGTCGAAAGACGTGCGCGCCTGGACCGCCAAACGCGGGGTGGACATGGCCGTGGACTCGTCGGGCAAGGCCACGCACCTGAACTGCATCAAGAGCCTGGCTCGCGGCGGCGCGTACGTGACGCCGGGCTGCACCAGCGGGCCGGACGCGGTGACCGACCTGGCCCGGATCTTCTGGAACCAGTTGCGGATCCTGGGCTCGACGATGGGCAGCAACGAGGAGTTCGCGGAAGTGGCCTCGCTGTTCCGCCAGGGGAAGCTCCGCCCGGTCGTGGACCGGGTGTTCGACGCGCCCGCGGCGGCCGAAGCCTGGGCCCGGCTGCAGGGCGCCGAGCAGTTCGGGAAGATCGTGCTGCGCTGGACCTGATGCGGAAGCGTCAGGTCGCGGTGCGGATGCGCTCAACGGTGCCGGTGGTGCTGCGGCCTTCGACCACGTCGAGCAGCGCGAGCTGACCGCCGTACGACTCCACGAACGCGGCCCCGGGAACGCTGGCCGGGTCGTACTGCGCCCCTTTGACGAGCACGTCGGGCCGCACGGCGCGGATGAGCCGCTCGGGCGTGTCCTCGCTGAAGACCACCACGGCGCCGACGCACTCGAGCTCTCCGAGCAACTGCACGCGATCTTCGATGGGGTAGATCGGCCGGCCGGGCCCCTTGAGCTTGCGCACGCCGGCGTCGTCGTTGACGGCGACGACGAGGAAATCGCCCAACGCCGCGGCCCGGCGCAGCAGGCTCACGTGCCCGGCGTGGAGCACGTCGAAGCAGCCGTTGGCCAGCACGATGCGGGGTCGGCGGGCTTCGGCCTGGCCGTTGCCGGGGTGACGGATGGCGGCGAGCTCCACCAGCAGCTCGTCGAGCGACCGTCGCTTGCCGCGGGTGGCCCGCTCACGCTGCAGGATGTCGCGGTGGATGCGTTCCAGCGCGATGGGCACGACGCCGAACTCCTCGACCTCGAGCCCCGCGGCGGCGTTGGCAAAGCGGACGGAGTCGAACCAGTCCAACCCGTTGGCGCGGGCGGCGGCCAGCGCCGCGAGCACCATGTCGCCGGCGCCGGTGACGTCGTAGACGCGACGGGCGACGGTGGGCACGGCCCGCGCTTCGCCGTCGCGTTCCAGCAGCAGGGCGCCGTCCTTGTCGAGCGTGATGACGGCGGCGTCGAGCGCGAGCGCACCGACGAGTTCGCGTGCCAGCGGCGCGTAGGCCTCGGCCGGGGCGCGATCGCCGACCCGCCGCCCGCAGGCCTTCTCGGCCTCGGAGCGATTGGGGGTGATGACCGCCGCGCCGCGGTAGCGCGAATAGTCGTTCAGGGCCGCGGGGTCCACCAGCACCGGCACGCGCGCGGCGCGGGCCGCCTCGATGACGCCCTGGCATACGCGGGGCGTGCAGACCCCCTTGGCGTAGTCCTCGATGCAGACCACGTCGGCCCCCGGCAGGTGGGCCCGAACGGCGTCGAGCAGCGCCTCGGCGGCACGATCGCCCAGGGGCTCGCGGCTTTCGTAGTCCATGCGGAACATCTTCTGGGCGTGGCGGTGCTGCGCCAGGCCGATGAGGCTCCGCTTGACGGTGGTCGGCCGCGCGGCATCCTCGATCAGGCCGGCGGGCTCGACGCCGGCGGCGCTCATGAGCGCCCGCAGCTCGTGGCCTGCGCGATCGGGCCCCGCGGCGCCGAACGCCAGCACGCGACCCCGCATGGCGGCCAGATCGAGTCCGACGTTGGCGGCGCCGCCCGGGCGCTGCTCGGTGCGCTGCACGTGCATCACGGGCACCGGGGCATCGTTGGCCAGGCGGTCGATGTTGCCGTGCACCAGCTCGTCGAGCATGAAATCGCCGACGACCAGGGCCGTGAACGGCTTCCAGGATGCCAGGCGGTCCAGCAGGTGCGACATCGGGCGGATTCTAGGGTGCGGCCGGAGGCGCGCTGGCGGTTGCCAGGACGCGGTCGGCCAGCGCCCGCTCGCCCCGGTCGAAGCGCAGTTCCAGCACGGGGCGGACCACCGGGCGGGTCCAGAGCCCGCTCGCCACGGTGCGCAGCTTGGTCCAGTCCTTCTCGGTGGTCAGAACGAGATCGGGCCCGCCCGCGCCCCGGATGAACGCCTGCGAGCGCACGAACGCGCCGGCGACGGTCGAAGGGGCGTAGGTCTCGTGGTCGGGGAACACCTGCACGTCGCACGCGCCGCATGCGGCCCGGGCCATCGCGACGAACGGCCCGGGGTTGCCGATGCCGCACAGGGCCAGCACGCGCCGGCCCGACAGCAACGGCACAGTCTCAACGTGATCGGCGTCGTACGGCGGTTCGCTCAGCCGCAGCCCGGCCCAGGCGTGCCGCACCACCGCGTCGGCCGGGCGGCCCAGCAGCCCGCGGAGCGAATCGTCGATGCGGTCGATCGCGCCGGCCTGGGCGCTCTCGGCGTGCGTGATGACCACCATCCCCGCCCGACGGAGCGACTCCACAGGCTCGCGCAGCCAGCCCGCCGGCAGCAGGCGATCGGCGAAGGGGTTGCGCGTGGCGTCGATCAGCACCACGTCAAGGTCGCGCCCCAGGGACCGATGCTGGAAACCGTCGTCGAGCACCACGCACCGCACCGAG
>JAHCJH010000055.1 GCA_026126345.1 Phycisphaeraceae bacterium
CACCGCCGCCCAGGAACGCGTCGTCGGCGAGATCGCCTCGGACCTCCAACGCGAGACGCCCACCAGCCGCCTGGTGCAGGGCGACGTCGGCTCCGGCAAGACCGTCGTCGCCCTCTACGCCATGCTCATGGCCGTCGCCAGCCGCTGGCAGGGAGCGCTCATGGCCCCCACCGAGCTGCTGGCCGAGCAGCACCACCGGTCGATCACCGCGATGCTCGCGGGCTCCGACGTGCGCGTCGAGCTGCTCACCGGCTCGATGGACCCGCGCCACCGCGCCGCGGCCCTGCGGCGCATCGCCGCCGGCGAGGCCGACATCATCATCGGCACGCACGCGTTGCTGACCGACCGCGTTCGCTTCCACAGCCTGGCCGTCGCCGTGATCGACGAGCAGCACAAGTTCGGCGTGCACCAGCGGGCCGAGCTCCGCAGCCGCGCCGAGGACGCCGATCCCCCCCACCCGCTGACGCCGCACGTGCTGGTGATGACCGCCACGCCCATCCCCCGCACCCTGGCGCTCTCGCTGCTGGGCGATCTGGAAGTCTCCACCATCGACGAACTGCCCCCCGGCCGGAAAGCCATCACCACGCGCACCGTCGATCCCGACCGACTGGACGAGGTCATGCGCTACGTCCGCCGCCGGCTCGACAAGGGTGAACAGGCGTACATCGTCGTGCCAGCCATCGAGCCCGGAAGCCCCCTGCTCGATCCGATCGACGGTCCCCGCACCAGCCGCCCGACCGGCCTGGTCGAGGTCAAGACTCGACTCGAGAAAGGCCCCCTCGCCGGCCTCCGCCTGGCCGCCGTGCACGGCCGCCTCGACCGCGATGCCCGCGAATGCGTCATGCAGCGCTTCCGCGCCGGTGAGATCGACGCGCTCATCGCCACCACCGTCATCGAGGTCGGCGTCGACGTTCCCAACGCCACCGTCATGGTCATCCTCGACGCCGACCGCTTCGGCCTGGCCCAACTCCACCAGCTCCGCGGCCGCGTCGGCCGGGGCAGCAAGGCCTCGGCCTGCATCCTCGTCGGCCGCGCTTCAACGCCCGAGGGTCAGGCCCGCCTCGAGGCCCTGGCCACCCTTTCCGACGGCTTCAAGCTCGCGGAAAGGGACCTGGAGATCCGAGGCTTCGGCGACGTCGCCGGCATCCGCCAGTCCGGAGCGCCTCCGTTCAAGGTTGCTGATCTTGCCAAAGACGTCGACCTGCTGCTCATGGCGCGACGCGATGCGGCATCCCTCGTTCTTGGGTCTTCAGGACTTGATGATGCTGGCGCAGCGCTTCTGAGGCGCCGAGTGATCAAGTCGCACGGCAAATGGCTTGGGATCGCGGATACGGCATAGGGACCGACGGCAATGCGTCATTTTCGAGGTACGTGCCACGGTCCGGCGCACACGATGCCGACAGAATTCGCGGCGATTTTCTAGGTATTTCCCCCTAATACAGGTTGAGTTTGGGGTATCTTGGCACAGAGTGGACCGTGTGTTCGTCTCCAGAGAAGAGAGCAGACACTCTCGAAGGAGCCCGATGCACCCCCAGACCTCCACCTTGCACGACCGTCTTGCCAGCGCTGCGCAAGGCTTGTCATACCGGCGCCTGGCCAAGCTGACCAACGTCCACCCCGAGACGGCCCGCCGGTACATGCAGGGCCAGTCGCCGAGCGTGGAGTTCATCACGGCCTTCTGCGAGCAACTCGGGGTCTCAGCCGAGTGGCTGCTGCACGGCACCGGCCCCATGAAGACCGAGCAGGTCCGGGGCGACGCGCTGCGGCACTCATCCGTCGCGGAGCTGCTCGCGGCGCTCGGCCAGACGCTCGACCGCCTGAGCGACCGGGTGGCGCACCTGGAGTCGCACGCACACTCACACCCCCACGAGCACGGACCCGGACACGCGCACGGGCACGGCGGCGGCGCTTCGGGGCACGGCAACGGCGGGCACGCCCACGGCCACACGCAGCACCGCAGCAACGCCGCCGAACCCGCCACGGCCGCCCGGGCCTCGCGCATCGTCGACGCCGCCTGAAACGACGCGCGGGCGCATAATGCGCCATGCGCACCAACGCTCAGATCGCGGCGGACCTTGCCACCATCGCCCAGTTGATGGACCTGCTGGGAGAGGACTCGTTCCGCTCCTCGGCCAACGCGCGGGCGTCGCGCAGCATCGAGTCGCTCACCGCCGAGCTCTCCACCCTCGCCGGCGACCGCGCCGCGCTGCTGAAGATCGAGGGCGTCGGCCCGAAGATCGCCGACAAGATCATCGAGGCCTGCACCACGGGGCGGATCGGCGAGCTCGAAGAACTCCGCGCCAAGGTCCCGCCGGGGCTGCTGCCGCTGCTCAACGTGCCGGGCCTGGGCCCCAAGACCGTCCGCATGTTCTGGCAACAGGCGGGCGTCACCGACCTGGCCGGCCTGCGGCGCATCATCGCCGACGGCAGCATCCTCGCCCTGCCGCGCATGGGCGCCAAGGCCGTCGAGAAGATCAAGGGCTCGCTGGCGCTGGCCGCCGAGGGCGGCGGGCGCCTGCCGCTCGGACCGGCCGCGATGGTCGCCCGCGCCATGGTCGAACGCATGCGCCGGGTCAAGGGCGTCGCCCAGGCGGAGTTCGCCGGCTCGCTGCGGCGGGGCAGGGACACCATCGGCGACGTTGACATTCTCGTCGCCACCGACGATCCCGAAGCCGCCGTGCGGGCCTTCACATCCGCGCCGGGGGTCGTCGCCGTCCTGGCCGCGGGCGAGACGCGCAGCAGCGTGCGGATCGCCCTCGGCGGCGCGGCGTCGCCCGAGGCCCCGAGCGCCGAGGAGCGCGACGAGCCCGCCCCCGCGGCAGCCCCGCACGACGGCCCGAGCGTGCAGGTGGACCTCAAGGTGGTCCCCGCTGAGTCGTGGGGCGCTGCGCTCATGTACTTCACCGGCAGCAAGGACCACAACGTCGCGCTCCGCCAGCGCGCCCTGGACATGGGCTACACGCTCAACGAGTACGGGCTGTTCCCGCTGACCGACCATGAAAAAGCCGGCGGCGCCGAGCCCCTGCCCCCGCACAAACGCGGGGCCAGGCCCGTCGCCGCGGCGGACGAAACCGCCGTCTACAAGGCCCTGGGCCTGCCGTACATCCCGCCGGAGCTGCGCGAGAACCGGGGCGAGCTCGCGCTCAAGACCACCCCGCGGCTCGTCGAGCTCGACGACATCAAGGCCGAGCTCCACGCGCACACCACCGCCAGCGACGGCGTGCTGTCGATCGAGGATCTGGCCCGCCGCGCCAGGCAGCGCGGGTTCCACACCATCGCCGTCACCGACCACTCGCAGAGCTCGGCCATCGCCAACGGCCTCAAGCCCGCACGCCTGCGCGAGCACATCAAGGCCGTGCACGCGGCCCGCGAATCGGTCAAGGGCATCACCATCCTCGCCGGTTCGGAGGTCGACATCAAGGCCGACGGCTCGCTCGACTACGCCGACGACCTGCTGGCGTGCCTCGACATCGTGGTCGCCTCGCCGCACGCCTCGCTCAGCCAGGACCCGGACACCGCGACGCGCCGCCTGCTGCGCGCCGTCGAGCACCCCCTGGTGCACATCCTGGGCCACCCCACCGGCCGCCTGGTGCTCAAACGCCCCGGGCTCTCGCCCGACATGGCGGCCCTCTTCGCCGCCGCGAAGTCGCACGACGTCGCACTGGAGATCAACGCCCACTGGATGCGACTGGACCTGCGCGACGTGCACGTGCACGGCGCGGTCGAGGCCGGCTGCCTGCTGGCGATCGACTGCGACGTGCACCACCCCGACGACTTCGACAACCTCTGCTTCGGCGTCACCACCGCCCGGCGCGGCTGGCTCACGCCCGACCGCTGCATCAACTGCTGGCCGGCCGACCGCCTGCACGCCTGGCTCCGCAACAAGCGGAAGAACCTGAACACGGATCGGCACGGATGAACACGCATGGGTCGTACCGCACGGCGCCGCGCCCGTCCGCGGGTCTTCGGCAACGACCGGCAGTCACCCCGCCCCGCCAGGGCTCGCCAAGTTCAGCATCCCTCCGATCCGCGTGAATCCGCGTGAATCCGCGGCTCTATCATCGCCCATGTTCGAGCGACTCAACGACACGTTCTCCGGTCTGTTCCGCAAGCTCTCCGGCAAGTCCACGCTCACCGAATCCAACGTGCGCGAGGCCATGGCCGAGGTTCGCACCGCCCTGCTCGAGGCCGACGTCAGCCTCGAAGCCGTCGACGCCTTCTGCCAGGCCGTCGTCGCCGACGCCGTCGGACGCGAGGTCACCAAGAGCCTCCAGCCCGGCCAGGAGATGATCGGCATCGTCTACGACCGCCTCGTCGCCATGCTCGGCGAGGCCCCGGCCATTCCGCAGGACGCTTCGCCCGAAGAAGCCGCCAAGGCCATGATGGCCGAAGGGCCCGGCATCCTCGCCGTCAGCCCCGGGCCCACCGTCGTCATGATGTGCGGCCTGCAGGGCAGCGGGAAGACCACCACCTGCGGCAAGCTCGCCGCGTGGCTCAAGAAGCGCGGCCGCAGCGTGATGCTCGTCGCCGCCGACCTGCAGCGCCCCGCCGCCGTCGAGCAGCTCCAGATCGTCGCCGAGACCGTCGAGCGCGACATGCCCGGCGGCGCCGCCGTCGTGTTCTACGGCGAGCCCGAAAAGTCCGCCGAATACGGCAAGGCCGTTGGCGTCGCCGTTGGCGTCTGCCAGCGAGCCCTGGCCGCCGCCCGCGCCAAGGGCATCGACACCGTCATCCTCGACACCGCCGGCCGCCTCCACGTCAACGACGAGCTCATGGGCGAGCTCCAGCAGGTTCGCAGGGCGCTCAACCCCCACCAGATCTTCCTCGTCGTCGACGCCATGACCGGCCAGGACGCCGTCCGCTCCGCCCGTGCCTTCCACCAGAAGCTCGAGGTCGACGGGATCATCCTCACCAAGTTCGACAGCGACACCCGTGGCGGCGCCGCCATGAGCGTCAAGACCGTCACCGGCGCGCCCATCCGCTTCATCGGCGTCGGCGAACGCCTCGACGCCCTCGAGGAGTTCCACGCCCCGCGCATCGCCAGCCGCATCCTGGGCATGGGCGACGTCGTCTCCCTCGTCGAAAAGGCCCGCGAGCAGGTCTCCGAGCAGGAAGCCGCCGAGATCGAGGCCAAGATGGCCCGCGGCGAGATGACCATGGAGGACTTCCTCAAGCAGCTCCGCTCGCTGCGGCGCATGGGCCCGCTCAAGAGCCTCCTGGGCCTGCTGCCCGGCGTCGGCTCGGCCCTCAAGGACGTGCACATCGACGACAAGCAGCTCGACCGCGTCGAGGGCATCGTCAACTCCATGACCCCCGCCGAGCGCCGCAAACCCGGGTCCATCGACTTCTCCCGGCGCAAGCGCATCGCCGGCGGCGCCGGAGCCCGGCCCGAGGAAGTCGGCGGCCTGGTCAAGCAGTTCGACGCCGTCAGCACCCTCAGCAGCCGCCTGGCCAACATGAGCGCCCTGCAGAAGGTCAAGGCGGTCAAGGAAATGGGCGCCTCGGGCGTCGGCGGCCTGCCCGGCATGGGCGGCCTCAACCTCCGCTCCAAGGGCAGCACCCACATGCAGAGCATCAAGAGCCGGTTCAAGAAGCGCCGCAAGTAGCGCCCCCGCGCCGACCGTTCGCCGTCACGTCCGCCCCGGCGGCGCGCCCGGAGAGATCGGCAGCGGGTCGGTCGCCCGCCCCTGCGCCCACTTGGTGAATTGCGGCGCCACCACCTCACGCACCAGAATCTTGATGCACGCCGCCGCGGGGATCGCCACCAGAAGCCCGAAGAAGCCCGCCAGCGTGCCGCCCGCCAGCGACGCGAACACGATCGCCGGCGTGTCCATCCCCGTGTGCTTGCCCTGGATCGAGGGCGTCAGCACGTAGTCGTCGATCAACTGCGCGATCGCGTGCACCCCGATCGGCGCCAGCACGATCCACAGCCATTCGTCCTGCCACGGCGCGTTGCCCGGCTTGAGCCACATGACCGCCATGACTACGGGGATCGCCGCCGTCGCCGCGTACGGCACGAGGCACAGCAGCCCCACCACCAGCCCCAGCAGCAGCGGCGCGCCGACGCCGATGCCCCAGTACGCCAGCGCGAAATACACGCACAGGATCGCCGAGATCGTCAGCCGACCGCGGATGAACCCCGCGATCACCACGTCCATCTGGCCCACCAGGTCCAGCACCCGCTCGCGGTTGCGCTCCGGAACCAGGTGCGCCAGCCACGTCTGCACCCCGGGCCAGCGCGAGCACATGAAGAAGAAGAAGAACCCCGTCAGGCACAGGCCGAACACCGTCGCACCCACCGACATCGCCGCGCCCGCGGCGATGTCGATCGCGTCGCTGCCGGTCTTGACCGCCGATCGGCTGATGGCGTCGGCGTTGGCCTGCATCCAACGGCCCAGCCAGTCCAGGGCGCTGTAGAGCGCCACGGCCATGGCGTCCGGCGGCGTGCCGGGCGATCCCGTCGCGCCCGGCGCGCCCGGCGCTTCGGGGTTGGGCGGCGCCTGGCTCGGCGGCGTGCGCTCCGGGCCGGTGTCGCCCGGGATCTGCTTGGGCGGGATCTCCTTGTTGGACCCGTCGCCCAGCGGGCGGGAGCCGGTCTGGTCGCCCAGCACCTCACGGGCGCGCATCGCCTCGCGTCGAACGGCCGCAAGCCGGTCGCGCAGCGACCGCCAGCTGTCGTTGGGCAGCCGCCGGTTCAGTTCCTGGTTCTGCGGGTCCTCCGTCGAACGCATGAGCGTGTTGACGTTGACCGCCACCTGGTACGCGTAGCCGGCGCCCTGCAGCAGCCCGTACCCCACCGCCGCCGTCAGCGGCGCGATCACCAGCACCAGCACCCCCAGAATGATCGCCACCGCCGCCGACCGACGCCGCACACGCCCCCCCGCGGTCATCCGCTTGACCAGCGGCTCAAAAAGGTACGCCAGGGCCCCCGCCAGCAGGATCGGCACGGTGACGATGCTCAAACGCCAGCCCAGGTACAGGAGCCCGAGCACCGACAGGATCACCAGCACGTCGCGCAGCGGCTGGATCTGCCACAGGCGCATCGTGCGCCAGTCCACGAACGTCTGGGACTGATTGCCCTGGGGCGCACTGGCCATGGCGTCAGATTAGCGATCCGGCGACCGGCCCGCAGAGGCGGTTCGGGCGTCAGACGATCGCCGCCGGCGGGGCGAAGGCCTCGTCGAAATCGAACACACCCCGGAAATCCTCGAAGGAATCCTCGGGGCTGTTGCGCATCTCGCCGCGCTCGATCAGCGCGTACACCATGATCCCGAAATCCTCGGTCGACCGCACGCCCCAGCGGCGCAGCACCGTGCCCGCCAGTCGCCCCCACCGCTGCTGCGCCAGGTCGCGCAGCCCCAGGCACAACTGCTGGCCCGACACGTGACGCGACTGGCCCCGCCCCGCCTCGTCGTCGCTCTGGGCCAGCTTCACCGTGTGCTGCAGCCCGTCGCGGATGAACTGGAACGCCGGCTCGGGGAAGCGCGCCGCCTCGCGGAGAATCGAATTCCAGTCTGGCACGTGTGCGTTGCTCACCGCGTCGTGTTTCCTCGTGGAGCCCGGTCGGGCCCCCGGTTCCGCCGGCACAGCTTCCAGACGTCCCGACCGCCGCCGGCGTGAGACCAATCGTACCCCCGGATCGCACAAAGTCAGGCCCTTGGGCCCGCTCCAGACGACTCTGTCGGCCGATGCCGCCCCGCGGCTGGAGTTCTCGCCACCTCCCTGGCAATCTGGGCAACCGGGCCGGCACGCCCGGCGCTCACGCACGCCTCACCCGCTACCCACCACCGCAGCCGCCGACGCGCCCACCACCCGGCCCCGCGCAACCCGATCCGCGGGCCGTTGCCGAGTCGCACCGGCGCGCCCGTCCGCTCGTCCGACGCGATCCACAATTCGTCGCTCACCACCAGGTCCAGCCCGCTGTGACGCCGGTCCAGCCCCAGCGCGCGGCACAGATTCGCCGGCCCGCGGCAGAGCGCCTCGTCTCCCGGCGGCCGCCCGCCGGGCGCCGATCTGCGCCGCCGCATTTCCCCCAGCCCCGCCACCGGCCGAAGTGCGCGCACCAGCACCGCCACCGGCTCGCCCTGTTCGCCCGCCACCACGTTGAAGCAGAAGTGCATGCCGTAGGTGAAGTACACGTACGCCGTGCCCGGCGGCCCGTACATGGGCTCGACGCGCGCCGTCCGACGTCCCCCGAAGGTGTGGCACCCGCGGTCACGCACGCCCAGGTACGCCTCGGTCTCCACGATCCGCCCGGCCAGCACCCGCGCGCCCACGCGCCGGCACACCAGCGCGCCGATCAGCCGGCGGGCCAACGCCCGCGCATCGAACGCGAAATCGCTCCGGTTCCACCGGCGCGGCTCAGGCATATGCGTGGAGGCCCGGCAGCAGCAGGTTCACGCCGAAATAACACCAGAGCATCGTGAAGAAGCCGACGATGCTCAGCCACGCCGTCGTCAGCCCGCGGTCCTTGATGCCCGCCAGGCGAACGTGAATCACGATCAGGTAGACGATCCACGTCACCAGCGCCCACAGTTCCTTGGGGTCAAAGGCCCACCATCGCCCCCAGGAGTGATCGGCCCACCACGCCCCCAGCAGAATGCCAACCCCCAGCGTCCAGAACGCCAGTTGCAGGATCGTCATCTGCGCCCGGTCCAGGTCCGCCAGCACGCGGGCCTTGCCCCCCGACGCGACCGCCGCGCCCGCCCCCAGCGCCTCGCCCGCCAGCGCCACCGTGGCGCCGCTCTGCCTGAAGTAGTGCGCCAACAGGTAGAACAGGCTGGTGATGAACCCCAGCGAGATCAGCCCGTAGGAGAACAGCACGATCGTCACGTGGTACTTCAGCAGCACGCTGGTGTTCAGGATCGCCGCCTCGCGCTGGATGGTCGACCCGGGGATGCCCGTCTGCGTCGCCGTCACCAGGATCAGGAACCCGACCCCCGCAGCGGCCGTCGCGAAGATCAGCTGCCGCCGCCCCAGCGCCAGCACGATGCCCACGATCGCCGCGAACAGGCTCACGCCCGTCATCGACTCGAACTGGTTCTGGATGCTGTACCGCTCGGCGATGATGCACCGCAGCCCGAATCCCAGCAGGTGCATCGCCACCGCGCCGCTCAGCAGGCCCACGCCCGCCACGCGCAGCCACCGACGCCCCGTGCCGAAGGCCAGCAGCAGGCTCACCAGCGACCCGGCGTACAGCCACATGCCCCACTCGAACGCGTTCGACGCGTTGTACACGCGTTCGAGGGTCCGGCGCGTCGTCGGGTACATCGCGCCGTTGATCTTCGGCAGTTCCTCCGCCAGCGTGCGCACCGCGCCGTTGACGCCCTCGGCATCGCCGGCACGCCACGCCGACCCCAGCCGCGCCGTCGCCTTCGAAACGGGGTGCTCCGGCGCCAGCGTCGAGAGGTGCGACCACGGCTTGTCCGGCGCATCGCTGGCCACCATCATCAGGTTGCCCGCGCTGCCCAGGTACAGCCCCATCGCCTCGTTCAGGTCCGACAGCGCCTTGCGGAACGGCTCGGCCAGGTTCTGCCCACCCGCCACCGCCTGGATGTGCCGCTCGATGATCCGTGGCGACACCCGGGCCACGCGCTTCCAGTACTCCACCTGCTCCCGCGCCGAGTACTCACGCGAGATCAGCTCTTCCCGCAGCGGCAGGTAGTTCACCCCCAGGAGCGGCTTGTCGTGGTAGTACGCCGGGTCGATGATCAGGTCCAGGAACGTGAACAGCGGGTCGTACTTCACCCGCGTTGCTTTGTCCGGGTTCTGCGGGTCGGGGCGGATGTCGTAGTAGTCCTTGCGGTTGGCGATCGTGCTCACCGTCTCCCGCGCCAGCGTGTCGAGGATCTTGATCCGCCCGTTGTGGTACACGCCCAGGTCCCGCAGCGGCGACAGGTCCACCTTCGCCGCGAAGTCCCGCTTGGCGTCGATGGTCATCGCCGGGCCCGTCGACGGCGCGCCGAACGGGTTGGCCTTCCCCTCGGACGACAGCATCGCCGTCTGCGGGTGCTCGTTGCCCGCCGGCTGCGCCCACGCACGCAACCCTCCGTGTGAAACGGCCGCCAGTGCAATCACTCCGAGCACGCGAACGAGCGTCTTCATGGTGCCTCCGTGCCGATCCCGGCTGGCTCTGGCTCCGGCGCCCGCGCCGGCCGGTCCGAACGCGCCCCGCCCCCGTACGTGCCGGTCGCCAGCTGTTCCTGGATGCGCCGCTTCTGCCGGCGGATGAGCCAGGGCTTCAGATAGAACGCCCACGGAATGCCCACCGCCATCAGCACCGCCCCCATCGCGATCACGTAGATCCCCGGGTTGTTGCCCACCCCCAGGATCGTGAACCGCGCGAACGGCCGCTGCAGCGTGCCCGCCTGGACCGCCGCACGCGACTCCTCCCACCCCCGGGCGTCCCACCCCGCCTGGCTGAACTTGAACTGCGCCGGGCCCAGCCGGCTGAAGAACCACCCCAGCGCGTTCGTCGGCCACGACCGCCCTTCCGACCACACGAACGCCGCCACCTTCAACGGGTCGTTCAGGCTCGTGTACGCCGTGTCCACCACCTGCTCCGACGTCCCCGAACCACGGACGATCTCCAGGTCCGACTTGAAGTCCCGCGGCTGCGTGCTGTGCGGGTACGGGATCATCTCGAAGTCCACGAGCCGAAGCGCCAGCCCCGGCAGCGGATTCCAGAGCCGCCCGAACACGACCTCCACGCTCCGCCCGTCCGGCAGCGCCACCGGCACGCCCTCGGCCCGGCCGTCCTGCCGATCGCTGCGGTACTGCGTGAACGGCACCCACACCACGTCCTTCCACGCGCCCGACGCCAGGCTCACCTCCACCGCCACCGCCGCGCGACGGTGCGTGCCCAGCGCGTTGCGCTCCTGACGCGCCTCGTCCACCAGCATCGGCACCAGCGTCTGACGCGCATCGTCGAGCCGCCGCGCCAGCCGCACCGACACGCGCGGAAGAAGTTCCAGGGACTTGCCCGGTTCGAGCGGCGAGACGACCTGCGGCGGCCGCCCCGGGAAACGAACGATCGCCCGCGCCGGTCCGCCGGGGGTCGGCTCGTCCACGTACACCTGCAGCGCCGTCGCGTCCAGGAACGACAGCGTGATCGCCGGGTCCGCCGGGCGGCGCGTGGGCTGGCCGCCGGCCTCGGCCGGGTCCACCAGGTCCTGCGCCAGTTCCGGGAACCGGTGGTACACGAACCGCTCGAACGGTCGCGCCCCCGGCCCGGCCGACTTCGGCGGCACCACGCGCACGATCATTTCGCTGCTGGTCGCCCCCTGGTACCCGCGCGACACCAGCGGCAGCGACGGCTCGGCCCGGATCGACCGCACCGTCAGCGTCCAGGCGTCATCCGCCTCGCCCACGGTGAACGTGTCCCCCTGCTGCACGCCGAACAGGCGCGCCCGGGGCGACGACCCCAGCGCCACCACCAGCCCGTGCTGCACGCCCTGCGGCAAGGCCTGCGTGAGTTCCTGCCAGCGCGTCTCGGGCATGCCCAGCGTGTATTCGATGTTGACCGACCGCTCGAACAGCGACGCCAGCCGGTCCGCGGGCAGGCCCGGCGCCAGGTCGATCGGCACCGTGCGCGCCGTGTCCGCGCCCGTCCTTTGGTCCGGCAGGTTCAGCACCACCTCCAGCCGGCGCAGCGGCGTCGGCGCGTAGCCCGGCAGCCCGCGCGCCTGGGACCGCTCGGCCTCGGTCAGCTCGCGCCACGCCGGCCGAAGCTCCGCGTACGGCGCGTACCCCACCACCCGGAACCGCACGTCCTCGTCCACCAGCGGCCCTTGCCCAGGCGGCCGCGCGCCCGCTGGCGCGTCGATCGCCAGCGGGCCCTGATCCTCCACGGCGGCGCCTTGTGCCGGTCCCGCGGCGTTGACGTTGTACGCGTTGTACCGGGGCAGGCCCCGCAACGGCCGCTGCTCCCAGAAGTCGCCCCGCTGGCGCACGCGCAGCACCACGCGGGTGTTGTCGAAGAAGCCCGTCTCCCAAGGCCCGGGCGTCAGGCGCGTCCCCGATGCGTCGGGCGGGCCCGCGCTCAGCAGCACGTCGCCCTCCTGCTTCAGCGCGCCGTAGTACGCGCTGCCCAGCCCGATCAGGATGATCCCGCTGTGCACGCTCAGCACGCCCAGGTTCGGGAAGATGAACTCGATCCGCCGCACCGTCGCCACCGCCAGGTTCACCACGAACATCGTCAGCACCAGGCTCAGCGGCCACCAGGCGTAGAACTCCAGCTCGCTCATCTCCATGCCCGGCAGCCGGCGCAGCGTCGTCGCCTCGTACCGCTCGACGAACCCCGCGAACAGACGCAGCCCCGTCCGCGTCCCTTCGTCGTACCTCAGGTGCGGCCACGCCAGCACAGCCCACAGCCACACCGCCGCCGCGCCCAGCACCGTCAGACCCGCGAACCACGCCACGAACCGCCCCGCCCCGCCCGGCCCAACCAGTCGCGCCAGTTGCCACGTGGGCAGCCACGCCACCAGCACCAGCGCCAGCACCAGGCTCGCCCCGTACACCGCGTACGTCGGGATCAGTGCCAGAAGCCCGATCGGCACGCTCGCCGCGATGCCGTACGCCACCACCAGCAGCAGCAGGATCACCGCCATCCGGATCGTCGAGAACGCGTGCAGCACCCAGCGGACAGGGGTCAGCCAGCCCGTCAGGTGCTGGCGTTCCCACTGCTTGGACCGGATCCACTTGGCGCTCATGTCGCTCCCGGCCGCGGCGAACGCGCACGAGCCCGCGCTGATGGCCTTGTCGCAACGGTACGCGCCGGGGACGGCAACTTCCGCCCCGGACCGCTGAAATCGGGGGTAACGCCCGTTCTCAGAGCGCTGAATCGCCCGCCGACTCTAAATCGCGCCCGAAGCGAGCAGCTCCGCCGGGCCGCTCCCCAGCGCCAGCGCGTCGAACGCGTCGGTCGCATCCGCCGCCGCCGGCGCCGCCACCACGCCGGCGATCGGCCGTCCCCCCACCACCGGGCGCGTCAGCCCCGGCACGCTGCCGAACAGAAACGCCGTGGTCTCCAGGCCCAATGCCGCAGCGCCGTTGACCGTCGCCATCGCCAGCAGCGTGCGCGCGTCGGTCCCGTCGCGACGGCGCAGCAGCCGCAGTTCGTCCAGCACGCTGATGCCCCCCAGCGCCGGGTCCGCCGCCTCCGCCGGCAGGTTCACGATCGAGTCGGTGCCCAGGCACACGTTGATCCCCGCGCCCAGCATGTCGCGGTAGCGGTGCGGGCCGAACGTCTCGTGCACGCCGAAGTACGCGCTGCTGCGCGGGCAGTAGGCCACGCAGGCGTTGCACCCCGCCAGAACCGCGATGTCCGCGTCGCCGGCGTCGTTCACGTGCACCACCATGGGCGCCGGCAGCCCGCGCTCGGCCGCCCGCAGCGCCGACGACAGCCACGCCAGCGTCGCCCGCAGGTGCGCCACCGGCGTCCGCCCGAGGCCAAAGCCCTCGGCAGACGCCGCATCCCACACGCCGATCCGCTCCAGAAACTCGCGCAACGGCCCATCACCCGCCGCCACCAGCGCCCGCTCTTCCGGAGACTCGGCCAGGTGCGTGCACCACGGCACGCCGCGCTGCACCGCGCCCTGCGCCGACTCCTGGTACACATCCGCCGCCACCGAGTACGGCGCGTGCGGCTGAATGCCGAACCGCACGCCGCCCCGGTCGTTCAGCGACTCCAGCGTCTCCAGCGCCAGGTCCAGCGACCGCCGTCGCGCCGGCCCCAGCCCGAAGAACTCCACGTACGACACCCCGTTCAGCCCGCTCGGGCCCGCCGCCTCCGCCAGCGCCGCCCCCGCCAGCGTGCTGGCCCGCCCGCCCACCGCCCCGGCGATATCCCCCACCGCCACCGTCCCGCCCGCCAGCGACAACTCCACGCCCCGCCGCACCGAGGCGCCAATCCCCGCGGCATCCGTCAGCCGCCCCTGCCGCACCACCTCCGCGAACGCCGTAAACCGCCCCGGCCCCGGCGGCAGAGGCCGCGGCCCCAGGTGCGTCAGATCCAGATGCGTGTGCGCGTTGACCAGCCCGGGGATCAGCACCGCTCCCGGCCGGTCGATCGTCACCGCCTTGGCACGGGCGGGGTGATCGTCAACGTCCCGCGGCGTGCCCGCCGCCAGCAGCGACAGCGTCGGACCCCCGTCCTGTCCCCGGCCCCGGCGCACCAGCACCGCGCCCGGCCGAGCGACGAAGCCCGCGCCGTCGGCCACCGCCCACCCGGTGATCCGCACGATGGAATCCGCGTCGGCCATGGCTGCCTTGCCCCGCGTGCGGCCCGATTTCGGGCTCATGGCGGCCGCGGCCGGCGGTCGATACTCCCGCCTGCTGCTGGCCGTGCGCCGGCAGGGTATCCTCACGGCCGAAGGGGCCCGCCCGACGGAGCGGCCACCACGCCGCCCCGCCCGACGGTCAATCAACGATTCTCCAGGAGCCTGCCATGACCCGTTCCCGCATGTCCCGTTTCTCCGTCGCGACGCTCGCCGGGGGCGCGGCCGCCCTCGCCACGCTGGCGGGCGGCTGCGTGAACCAGGAGTCGTACGACCAGCTCCGCGAGGCCAACGCCTCGCTCAAGGCCCGCAACCAGGAGCTGCTCGACCAGAACCGCGCGCTCGAAGCCTCCATGAACGACATCCGCGGGCGCATCGGCACCGGCGACAAGACCGTCGACGAGCTCCAGCGCCTCGTCAACGAGTACCGCGACCAGCTCGCCAAGGCCAACAACCGCCTCCGCGAACTCGACGGCAAGTTCGGCCAGCTCGGCTTCGGCCCGCTCGATTCGGCCACCGACGCCGCGCTCCAGGAACTCGCCGCCAAGAACCCCGGCCTGCTCTCCTACGACTCGGCCCGGGGCATGCTCCGCTTCACCAGCGACGTCACCTTCGACTCCGGCGACTTCACCCTGCGGGGCGAGGCCCGCTCGACGATCGCCTCGCTGGCACGCATCCTGCTCGAAACGCCCTCGGCGGCGCAGTACGACGCCGTCGTTGTCGGCCACACCGACACCCAGCGCGTCAGCCAGCGCCCCGGCCGCCGCTTCATCAACAACGACGAGCTGTCTGCCTTCCGCGCCCTGAGCGTGCACAACGAGCTCATCGCCAACGGCCTGGCCCGCCACAAGGTCATGTTCGCCGGCTTCGGCGAGAGCCGCCCCGCCGTCGCCAACAACCCCAACGGCAACACGCCCCAGAACCGGCGCGTCGAGGTCTACCTGGTCAAGAGCACCTTCGGAGGCCTCGAGGCCACCGCTCCCACCGCCGGCCCCTCGGGCGCCGCCCCGGCGGCTCCCGCGTCCCCCGGCAAGGGCGCCGTCCCGGACATCATGAAGTAACCCGCCCCCCACACTCCCGGCTTCTCCACGCAGCCCCGGGCCCGCGCCCGGGGCTGTTTCGTTGGGGCGCCACGAGCGTCATCGGTGCCGACGCTTGCCGCGCTCGCGCCGCTTGCTGCGCTGGTTGCGGCTGGACTGGCCGGTTTTCTCTTCCCACTTGCCCGTGCGCGAGCGCGTCCGGTTCCCGCTGACGGGGCCCGAGGGCGTCGCCACCCCGTCGAACCCGCGCTTGGGGTAGCTCTTGCTGCCCTTCTTGAACCCGCCCACCACGCCCTCGCGCCGCCCGGTGCTCGGGCGCGTGATGGTCAGGTCCATGCGGCGCATCGCCAGATCGATCTTGGCGATCGTCACCTGCACCAGGTCGCCCACGCCGTAGCTCCGCCCGCTGCCCTGGTGGGTCAGCCGGCCCGTGCGCTGGTCCAGCCGCCACGCGCCCGACGCCCGCCGACCCCGCTCATCCTCGCCGGCGTCCAGGTCCTCGGACTTCACCAGCCCGCTGGCCAGGTACTTGGTCAGCTGCACGAACACCCCCGCGTTGGTCGCGTTGGTCACCATGCCCGGGAAGCTCTCGCCCACGTGCGACTGGAGCATCTGCAGGATCAGGAACTGCCGCAGGCTCTCCTCGGCCTCCTCGGCCCGCGCCTCGGTCGATGTGCAGTGCCGGCCGATCTCCGCCAGTTCCCCCTCGTCCGGGCACAGCGGGCTGTCCTTGAGCTTCCAGCCAAGCTTCTCCCACTGGCCGTCGGTGTTCGGCGGCCGCTTGCCGTTCTCGGTGTGGCGCAGGTACTCGGCCATCGCCCGGTGCACCGTCAGGTCCGGGTAGCGGCGGATGGGGCTGGTGAAGTGCGCGTACGCCTCGCTGGCCAGCGCGAAGTGCCCCACCAGCGCCGGCGAATACTCGGCCTTGGTCAGCGTCCGCAGCACCGCGAAGTGCACGGCCGGCGCCGCCGGCGTGCCCCGCGTGGCGTCCAGCAGCTTCTGCAGCTCCTCACGCGTCGGGCTCTTGGGGATCACGTGCCCGGCCACCTTCGCCACCGTCCGCAGGTCGTCCACGTCGCCCGGCGTCGGGTCGGGGTGGATCCGCCGCAACAGCGGCACCTTCAGCCGCTCGAACAGGCGCGCCAGCACCTCGTTGGCCTCCACCATGAACATCTCGATGATCGTGTGCGTGAACGCCCCGTCCTCCGGCAGCGCGTCGATCACCCGCCCGTCCTCGTCGTACACCAGCACCGCCTCCGGCAACTCCAGGTGGATCATCCCCGCCGCGCGCCGCCGCTGGCGGATCGCCCGCGCGCACGCGTCCATCTCCCGCAGCGCCGTCAGCAGCTCGGGCGTGTAGTTCGGCTCGGTCTTGGCGTGCCGGCGCGCCTCGGTCTCGTCGCCGTCGATCAGCGCCTGCGCCTCCAGGTACGTCAGGCGCTTGGCGCTGCGGATCACCGTCTGCGACACCCCGCTGCGCACCAGCCGCCCCTGCCGGTCGTACCGCATGAACGCGCTCTTGCAGTACCGCTCCACCCCCTCCTGCAGCGAGCACACCCCGTTGCTCAGGCTCTCCGGCAGCATCGGGATCACCAGCCGCGGCAGGTACACGCTGTTGCCCCGCTTGCGCGCTTCCTCGTCCAGCGGCGTGCCCTGCGGCACGAAGTGCGACACGTCGGCGATGTGCACGCCCAGGTCCCACCCGCCGCCGCCCTCGGTGAACCGCGCGATCTGGATCGCGTCGTCGTAGTCCTTGGCGTCGGGCGGGTCGATCGTGATGATGAACCGCTCGCGCAGGTCCTCCCGGTCCTTCCACCCGGCGTGCCGACCCGTTTCCACCTCGCGCGAAAAAGCCTCGGCCGCCCGGCGCGCCTGCGCGCTGACCCGCTCGTCGAACTCGCCCGGCAGGTTGTACGCCGCGATCACCGCCTGCGTCTCCACGCTCGGCAGCCCCGCCTCGCCCAGCACCTTGGTGATCACGCCCTCGGCCAGCATGCCCCCCTCGGGGTAGTGCGTGATCTCGATGATCACCTTGTCCCCGGCCTTGGCGTTCTTCGCCGACGGGTCGCGGATCACCACCGGCTCGGTCAACTCCCGCCCATCGGGAAAGACGTACCACTCGCTGCCCCGGCGCGTCAGCTCCCCGGCGAAGCTCCCCCGCTTGCGCTCCACCACCCGCACCACCCGCCCCGAAAGCTCCTCGGCCCCGCCCGGCTTGCGCCGGCGCGACACCGACACCAGCACCGTGTCGCCGCTCAGCGCATCGCCCGTCGCGTCCGGCGGCACGAACACGTCCCCCTCGCGCACCGCGTCCAGCGGCGTCACGAACCCGAAGCCCCGGATGTGCTTCTTGAACCGCCCCACCACTTCCTTGCCCACCGCCGGCAGCAGCACCTTGCCCTCCGGCGTCACGACCACCTTCCCGCGCTCGCGCAGCGTCTCGACCGCCTGCCGGAGCAGCGGTTCCTCCGACGCCTCCACGTTCAGCTCCGCCGCCAGCCCCCGAACGTCCGCCGGCGCGTACCGCTCGTGGCCCACGTGCTCCAGCACGCGCCGTTCATACCGCGTTGACATGGCCGCTCCAGGTTCGCCCCCGTCCGCCCGATCTTCCGACCCGTCCGCCCGTCACGCCATCGCCCCGGCGTAGGCCCGAAGGCACTCGCCGAAGCCCCGGGGCGTCACACCCAGGTGCGCCCTCACCTTCTCCAGGCTCGCCGTCGAATCCTCCTGCGCCATCATCGCCTGACCGGCGTCGAACGGCAGCATCGCCCCCAGGCCGATCGCCCCGAAGAACTTCGCCGCCGCCGCCTGTCGCTGCCCCCACAGCCCCACCACCGGCAGCGTGCCGTCCGAGCCCGGCAGCGTGTCGCGGAACGACATCAGCATCCGCCGCCAGTCCGTCGTCTCCGACCCCACCAGGTTGTACACCTCACCCACCGCCTCGCGACGCTCCAGGCTCCGCACGAAGCACTCCGCCACGTCCTCCACGGACACCGGCGCCACCTGCGCCGGATCGAACGTCACCCGACCCAGCGCCGCCCCCTCGTCGTGCTCCGTCCGACGCGTGAAGTACGGGATGAACAGGTACGGCGGCGCCTTGCCGCGGCACCATTGCCGCACCATGCCCACGAATTCCCCTTCGGGGCCGTGGATCAGCCCGGGGCGAAAGACCGTCCAGGCCAGCCCGCTGCGGCGCACCAGCCGCTCGCCCTCGAACTTCGTCCGCGCGTACGGCGCGGGGCTGTCGGGCCGCACGCCCAGCGCCGACATGTGCACGAACCGCTCCACGCCCCCGTGCCGGCAGGCCTCGATCATCGCCCGCGTCGCCTCGACGTGCACCGCCTGAAACGTCTGCCCGCCGCGTGCCTCGCGGATGATCCCGACCAGGTGCACGCACGCCTGCGCCCCGCGCACCAGATCCGCCGGCCCGCGCCCGTCCAGCGCCGTGCCCGCCACGATCGACACGCGCCGGTCCGCCGGCAGCACCGCCGCCGCCTTGGACCCGTCCCGCGCCAGCGCCCGCACGTGGTACCCCGCCTCCAGCAGCGCCCGCACCACCGCGCGACCCACAAAGCCCGTCGCCCCCGTCACCGCGATCGTCCGAAGTT
>JAHCJH010000056.1 GCA_026126345.1 Phycisphaeraceae bacterium
GTAGACCTCTTTCTTCGGCGGCTTGACCATCTTGGCGTCGCTGAAGGTGTCCACCGGCCCGTCGGGGATGTTGTCCACCAGCTGCTCGAGAATCTTCAGCGACTGGTGGATCTCCATGCACCGCACCAGGTACCGCGCGTAGCAGTCGCCGTCGGTCATCACCGGCACCTGGAACTTCACCGCCGGCGCCCCCTGGCCGTCCCAGTTGTCGGCGTAACAGAGGTACGGCGCATCCTTCCGCAGGTCGCGCACCACGCCGCTGGCCCGGGCCATCGGCCCCGACAGCGACCAGGCGATCGCCTCCTCGCGGCTGATCACCCCGATGCCGCGCGTGCGGTCCTGGAAGATGCGGTTGCGGTTCAGCAGCCCCTCCATCTCCCCGATGGTCCGTCGCACGTCCTCCATCGACCGCTTGCACATCTTCACGAACGTGGCGGTGTCCGGCACGTCCTGCATCAGCCCGCCGACGCGCGTCCAGTCCGGGTGGAACCGCTGGCCCGACACGTAGTCGCACAGGTCGTAGATGGTCTCGCGCGAGTTGAACCCGTAGATGAACGCCGTGAACGCACCCAGATCCAGCCCCGCCGCCCCCACGCACAGCAGGTGGTTCTGGATCCGTCCGAACTCGAACATGATCGTCCGCAGCACCTTGCAGCGCGCCGTCACGTCGATGCCGAACAGCGACTCGACGGCGTGGTGCCAGGCGATGTCGTTGCAGATCGGCGACAGGTAGTCCATCCGCGACACGATCGTGACGTACTGGTTGTAGTCCAGGTGCTCGCCGAGCTTTTCGAAGCCCGAGTGCAGGTACCCGATGTGCGGCGTGCACCGCACCACCCGCTCGCCGTCCAGTTCCAGCACGATCCGCAGCGTCGTGTGCGTCGCCGGGTGCTGCGGGCCGAAGTTCAGCACCCACCGCTCCCCGGTGTCCAGGTGGTTCTTGACGTAGTCGATCCGCTCGACGTCCACGTCGAAGCCGGACTGCGGGTCGTGTGGCTTGAGCGTAAATGGCATGCGCCGCCGTCTCCTGCGCGCCCGCCCGGGGCTCGGACGGTCAAGGCCCATGGTAGGCCCCCGTGACTTCTCCCCCGAGCGCGGGACGCGCGGGCGTTCGGGGGTTGGCGCGGCCGCCGCCGGCCGGTAGGATCCTGCCGACTCCTCGTGGGGGGTGTGGCCCGGGTTCCCGGGCGCGACCCCAGTGGTGGACGGGCATTCGCCCCGTCGGGCGTCTCTTCCAGGAGTTCATCCATGTCCAAGCATCGAATGTTCGCGTCGGTGGCGTTGTGCGCGCTGGCTGCCTCGGGTCTCGCAATCGCGGGGCCCGACGTCACGCACTCCAACGTCAACGGCATCAGTTCCTACGGCGCGGTGGGCGACATCTTCGGCTACGCGCTGGGGTCGTACACCTGCAACGTGGGCAACCAGAACCTGCGCTGGGGCACCTCCTGGCAGGGCTCTCCCTGGCTGGCCATGAACGCCTACCGGCTCAAGGACGGCGTGCTCCAGCAGATCGGCATGAGCTGGGTCAAGAACTCCTGCTGCGCGGGCGCCTCCAGCGGCATCTGCGGCACCTGCAACGGCGTCGGCGGCAGCATGCTCGGCGTCAACTGCCTGGACGTCTACGGCTCGGGCTACAACGGCGGGCAGACCCGCCTGGGTCCGCGCTCGATCTTCAACGCCTTCACCGGGCAGGAAGGCCCCGGCGACAACACCTCCAGCGGCGACGCCATCTACAAGCGCCTCCAGGTCCACCGCAGCGACCTGAACCCCGCGCTCAACACCAACGCGCTCTACTTCGTCGAGGGCGTCTACCTCGCCAGCGACGAGACCGATCAGGCCGCGAAGCTCAACAACGCCTCCCACAAGCGCGTCACCATCACCAACAACGCGACCTACACCATGACCGAGCAGGGGAACATGCAGGTCGGCCGCCCGGCCATCTACGCCTGGCGCGACCACGGCCTGGGCGTCAACGTGCCCGATCCCTCCATCGTCATCACGCCCGTCGACGTCCCCGGCGAGGGGCGCTTCTACGTCGGCTCCAAGGTCACACCCCTGCCCGGCGGGCTGTACCGCTACGACTACGCGATCTTCAACCAGAACTCCGACCGGTCGGCGTCGGGGCTGGTGATCCCGGTCCCCGCCGGCGTGAGCGTCTCGGCCGTCACCTTCAAGGGCGTGCCGTATCACTCCGGCGAGGTGTACAGCAACACCCCCTGGACCGCCGAACGCAAGGCGACCACGGTCGAGTTCGGCAGCCCCCAGAAGTTCCAGGACAACGCCAACACCAACGCCCTGCGCTGGGGCACGATGTACAACTTCTCATTCATCGCCGATCGTCCGGGCGCCGACGTCCAGGCGACGCTCGCGCTGTTCAAGCCCGGCGCCCCCGCGGGACTGACGATCACCGTGCCCGCTCCGGCCCTGCCCGTCTGCGTCGCCGACATCGCCAACGACGGCATCGCCGGCCCGGCGCCGGGGCCCGACGGCGCGCTCACCGGCGCCGACTTCGACCTGTTCGTCGAGGCCTTCTTCACCGAGATGACCTCCGGCGGCCGGCTCATCGCCGACCTGACCGACGGCCTCGGCACCGGCCAGCCCGACGGGCGCCTCACCGGCACCGACTTTGACTTGTTCGTCGTTGAGTTCTTCACCGGCTGCTGAACGGACGCCGGCAGGCCTGAGCCCGACCGCCGCACCGGGCGTCGCGCCAGCGACGCCCGGTGCGTGGACCGGATCGCCGCGGGCGTCCGGGGGCACCCGAGTATTTTCGGGCCCGTTCCAGGAGACCCGGGGGTTCAGGATTCGCGGCGGCCGCTCACATTGCCCAGATTCCCACGAATTCGCCCACAGAGCATCCGCGGGGCCGATCCCGTGGTAGATTGAAGGGACCGGAGGCACCCCGGCCATCGCCCGTTCTGGGCGGCTGTTGGGAGCGTTGTGCCTCTGCGAGCGTTGCGTTGGGCGGGGCTGGAGCGTTCCATGGGCCTCACGTTCCGTCGTGCGTCGGTGTGCGCCTGCGTTATCGCCATGGTCGCCGGCTCGGCGCTTGCCGCCGATGTCGCCATCGTGCCGCCCGCGACCGGTGCGCGTCTTCTCTCTTCTCCCGATCGTCTGGCCCACGTCGCCCTCTGGCGCACGGGCGCGCAGGGCGGGGGCACGACCGAGGTCTTTGCGTTTCAGCGCGGCGGCGGCGCCTGGAGCGAACCGCGGGCGCTCGACGGGCGGTTGATGCTCCGCTACGGCGTGTTCGATCCCAACGGCAAAGCCCCGCCGGTTCCGGCGGCGCTGGCGCAGCCCGCCACCGGCGACGGCGCGTACATCGTGCAGGTCCAGGGCCAGTTGCTGCCGGAGTTCCTGACCGACATCCGGTCGTTGAGCATCGGCGAGCCGACGTTCCTGCCCCACGCCGCCGTCATCGTGCAGGTGTCCGACGTCGCGCGGGCCACGCTGACCAGGCGGCCGTACGTCCGGGCTGTGGCGCGCTACCAGCCCGCGTACAAGCTCGACGAGGCCCTGCTCATCGAGCGGCTGGGGTGGAACCCCGTTGCCCAGCGGCCCGCCAAGCCGACCATCGATCCCGAGGCGACCGAGCCGTACTACGTGATGGCCCTGGGTCGCGGGCTGGCCGTTCGCGGCCCGTTGGCCAAGCAGATCGAGGCGCTCGGCGGCGTGGTCGAGTCCAACCTCGATGATCCGGGCTATCGGCTCATCGCCCGCCTCAACGCGGCGCAGCTCGCCGCCGTCGCCGCGCTGCCTTCGGTGCACTTCATCGACCGCTGGTCGCCGGCGGAAGACGACATGGACGAGCAGCGCATCTTCGGCGGGGCCAACTACGTCGAGGGCCTCACCGGCTTCAGCGGCGAGGGCGTCCGCGCCGAGGTCATGGACGGCGGCATCCGCGCCACCCACGTCGCGTTCAGCCCCCAGCCGATCATCCACGGCCCGCCGGTCACGGTCGTCGCCCACGGCACCAACTGCTACGGCATCATTTTCGGGCGCGGCACCGGCAACGCCGCCGCCCGGGGCATGATCCCCGACGCCGAGCAGGGCTTCTTCGCGGCGTACACCACCATCCAGAACGGCACGCGCAGCCGGTACACCCACACGGCCCAGCTGCTGTACACACACAAGTACGCCCAGACCATCACGATCACGGGCACGCCCACCGGCGGCACGTTCACGATCACGTTCCTGGGCACCGAGGCGGCGCCGCTGGCCGTGCCGGAAACGACGGCGCCGATCGCCTTCAACGCGTCCGCCGCGACCGTGCAGGCCGCCCTGGCGGCCCTGCCCTCCGTCGGCGCCGCCAACGTGGCGGTCTTCGGCGGCCCCGGCCCGGGTACGGCCTACGTGGTCGAGTTCCGGGGCGCGTTCGATCAGCAGAACACGCTGCTGATGAACGTGGCGCACGCCTTCATCGGTGGGACGGCCCCGGCGATCGCCACGCGCGACACCTCGGCCGGCCGGTGCGTCTTCCAGTCCAACTCCTGGGGCTCCAATACGACCTCCGCCTACACGACCACCTCGGCGGCGATGGACGACATCCTCTTCAACAACGACATCATCATCTGCCAGAGCCAGTCCAACACCGGCACCACGGCCTCGCGCCCCGAGGCCTGGGCCAAGAACATCGTCTCGATCGGCGGCGTCAACACCAACAACACCTCCGTGCTCACCGACGACACGCAGAGCACCGCTTCGATCGGCCCCGCGTCCGACGGGCGCATCAAGCCGGATCTGTGCAACTCGTACAACAGCGTCCTCACCACCACCAGCACCAACGACACGGCCTACACCACCGGTTTCAACGGCACCTCTTCGGCGACGCCCATCACCGCCGGGCACTTCGGGATCTTCTTCCAGATGTGGAACGCCGGGCTCTTCGGCAACACCGTCAACCCCTCGGGCACGGTCTTCTCCAACCGCCCGCGCGCCAGCACCTCCAAGGCGATGATGATCAACACCGCCCAGGTCTACGGCGTGGTTCCCGGCACCATCAACCTCGCCCGCATCCGCCAGGGCTGGGGGCTGCCCGACCTGCGCCGCCTCTACGACATGCGCGACCGGATGATCGTCCAGAACGAGGAGAATCGCCTGGAGGTCGGCCAGTCGGCCACGACCTCGTTCGCGGTGTCGGGCGACGGCCAGCCGCTGAAGATCACCATGGTCTTCAAGGACCCGCAGGGCAACCCCGCCGCCACCGTGCACCGCATCAACGACCTGTCGCTGCGGGTCGTTTCGCCCAGCGGCGCCGTCTACTGGGGCAACAACGGCCTGCTCAACGGCCACTGGTCCACCACCGGCGGCGCCGCCAACACCATCGACACCGTCGAGAACGTCTTCGTCTCGCTGCCCGCCGCGGGGACCTGGACCGTTCAGGTCATCGCCTCGGAAGTCAATCAGGACGCCGACCCGTCAACGCCCGCGATGGACGTGCCGTATTCGCTCGTCGTCTCCGGCATCGCGCCCGCGGCGTGGGCCCCGCCGTGCAGCGCGGCCGACATCGCCACCGAGGGCGCGGCCGACGCCCAGGCCGGCTCCGACGGCGCGATCACCGGCGCCGACTTCGACACGTTCGTCCTGGCGTTCTTCACCGAGATTCGCCGCCCGACGGGCGTCGGTCCGTTGCTCGCCGACGTGACCAACGCCGACGGCACCGGTGGCCCCGATGGCGTGCTCACCGGCGCCGATTTCGACTTCTTCATCCAGGCGTTCTTCGTCGGCTGCCCCTGAATCGACCCCGCATGCCGGCGCCACCTTGAACGCGGGGTACGCGAACTAGGGGGTCGGCGTGTGGATGACCTGGGGATCCGCAAATAAACGCGCATTTCAGGCGCTGAACCCTTGACGGCAGGGGTTCTGCCCTGTTATTACTGGCCCCGGAGTGTCTTGTCGCCCGCCCTCTTGCGGGGCGCGGCCGGCGATCGGGTCGCCGCCGCATCCGCTTTGAGTGTGGTCGGGAGGGATTCAAATGCGCCTCATCGCTATCGCTACCGTCACGGCCGCCTCGATTTCCGCGGCCGCGTTCGCGAGCCCGTTGTTCCCGACGATCACCGGGCACGACATCAACTTCGGTGCCTACAACGGTCCCAACGGCCCCGTCGAGTGGCAGACCAACGGCGCCAACCCCGACACGCTGATCTTCACCACGCAGCCCGCCGGCGCGGCCCCGCACAACGAGGCCACGGCCTACTGGCCCAACTGGCCGAACCAGCCCGTGCTGCCGATCCTCAACATCGGCGGGTCCTTCGGCGGCGATGTGTACATGAACGTCCGCTGGACCGGCCAGGATGCGCCGTACGTCGGCGGTCCCAGCACCATCGACGTCAGCCTCACCGGCGTCGGCAACGACCCGCAGGGCTTCGACTTCGCCATCTATGGCCAGGTCGGCAACTTCGTCGGCCTGCTGTGGGCGATCCGTCTCGAGGCCGTGTCGCTGTACGGCTATTCGGGCAACTCGGCGTACGTGCTCGAGGGCGGCGGCGTGATCGTCGGCGGCCTGCTCGCGCAGGCGGGTGAGGTCATCGGCCAGACCGGTGTCATCCGCGGCCAGGTGGACTTCATCAACGCCCCTCAGGGCTGGATCCCCGCGCTCTACGACCCGAACTTCCGTTTGCTGGGCGTCGACGGTATCCGTATGGCCTTCTCCGGCGAGACCGGCGTCGGCACCTACGTGCCGGCCCCCGCCGCCGCGGGTCTGTTGGCGCTCGCGGGCCTGGCTGGCTCGCGCCGCCGCCGCTGAGCGACACATTATCCCAGATTCACACGAAGCAACGCCCGCGACCCGATCGCGGGCGTTGTCATTTCCGCCGTGAAGGCTTCATCAATTGGCCCCTGAATCCGTGGGGTTTCAACGGATTTCCTCGGTTTTTGGTCTTGACGGGACCGAGAACATCGCCACACTGTTCGAGCCCGGCGGGAGCGGTGAGAGCTCGTGGCGCCGGGGCGCATGTCGAAGGGTCGGGTGTGTGTTCGTCCTGTTCGGCGGCCGGTGTTCTGCCGTGCCGTCCGAGGGTTCTGTGGTGGAACCGCGAGTCGTTCTGGCTTGGGGGCGGCAAGGAGTGGACACTTGGAAACGCAGCGTTGGCGGTCGGGTCTGGCGGCGGGGGTTCTGGTGTGCCTGGCGTGCGGCGGCGCCGAAGCGCAGGTCAGGTACTCGGTGACGAACCTCGGTTTGCTTCCCAACGGCAGCACCGCCTACGCGCAGGGAATCAACAACCGCGGTCAGATCGTCGGCGCTGTCGGTCAGGGGCTGGTCGTCTCCCGGGCGTTCCTGTGGGAGCGCGGCGTGATGACCGAACCGGCCGGCACGCTCGGCGGGCCGTTCGTTCAGGCCTTCGGCATCAACAACGCCGGAGTCATCGTCGGCGAGGCCACCGACGGGCTCAACCGCCTGCGACCGGTGAAGTGGGTCAACGGCCAGATGATCAACTGCCGACGCTTGGCGGCGACTCCGGCTCGGGCGCGCCCATCAACGAATCCGGCGACGCCGTCGGCTACGCCCGCCCGCGTCGCCGGGAACGCCAACTACCGCGCCGCCATGTGGATCGGCACATCGGTGCTCGATCTGGGCTCGCTGGCCGGTGAGGCGGGCAACAGCCAGGCCAACGCCGTGACCGACGACGACATGGCCTTCGGATTCTCCGACGCGGAGCAGGGTCTCCCGGCTCCGGCCCTGTGGGGGTACCGCGGCATCCCGGTGCCGCTGGCGACGCTCGACACCGAATCGGCTCAGGTGCTCGCGGTCAACCGCGACCTCGTGGCCGTCGGCTCGGTGCGGCCCATCGGTCAGGAGGACCAGGCGGCTCTGTTCATGGTCGAGTCGCAGTACGCGCCGCTGGGCAGGCTGACGGGCGACATCTCCAGCAAGACCCTGGCGATCAACAACCGCAACATCGCCGTGGGCTACTCCAAGCGCAACAACACGACGATCCGCGCGGTCGTGTGGAATCTCAACGGCCCCGGCGGCCCGGTCGACCTGAACACGCTGCTCCCGGCGGGATCGTCGTGGCAGCTTCAGGTTGCGACGGCGATCAACGACCGGGGCTGGATCGCCGGCTGGGGGCTTTACAACGGCTCGCGCCGCGCGTTCCTGCTCCGCCCCTCGTGCACGGCGGACATCACCAACGCTTCGGGCTCGATCAACGCCGGTCCCGACGGGTTCGTGACCGGCGAGGACTTCGATCTGTTCGTGCAGGCCTTCTTCACGGGCCAGGCCGACGCGTACGGCATCCAGGTGGCCGACATCGCCACCGCCGGCACCGCGCAGCGATATCCCGACGGCTTCCTGACCGGCGAGGACTTCGACGTGTTCGTGCAGGCGTTCTTCACCGGTTGCCCCTGAGCGGCCGGCGCTCACGCGATCTTCACGGGCCCTTGACCGACTCTTCACCGCGGGCGCGCCACACGGCGCGCCCGCTTTTCTAGGGTCCTGTTCGGCGCGCACCCCGCGCGGCGGACAGGAGCCCTCGCGATGCCCAACCAGCGCCCCCGCCCCGCGTTCACGCTCATCGAACTGCTCGTGGTCATCGCGCTCGTCGCGCTGCTCGTGGGCATCCTGCTCCCTTCGCTGTCGGCCGCCCGCGAAACCGCGCGCCAGGCCAAGTGCTCGGTCAACCTCCGCTCGCTGGCCACCGCCGCCACCAGCCACGCCGCCGACCGGCGCGGCGCCTTTTCCACGGGCCCGTTCGACAACCGCACCAACAGCTCCTACGGCGCGCTGGACGAGAAGGGATGGGTCGCCGACTACATCAAGGGCGGCTACGCAGTCCCGGGTCACGCGCTGTGCCCCAGCAGCCCCTCCCAGGCCAACCAGAACCTCTCGCTCCCACGCGTCAACGACGGGCCCTACCGGCCCTTCACCCAGCAGCAGATCGAGGAACTCATCGACCAGGGGTACAACACCAACTACTGCCAGTCGTGGTACATGGCCTACACCGAGATGAAGACCCCCGACAACGCCACCAGCCCGGATCCCAAGGACATCCGCTACGTCCGCGGCCCGCTCAACGACCGTTCCATCGGCAACGGGGCGATTCCCTCACGCGTCCCGCTGTTCGGCGACGGCACGGCCCTGACGCTCGAGGACATCGTGCTCTACCAGAACACGCAGCTCACCGGCTGCAAGTCCGTCACCGACGGGCCCCGCATCAACCAGATCCCCGGCTTCGGCACCGCCTGGGGCCGCCAGGACTACACCGACTTCGGCCCGGTTCACGGCAAGGGCTCCTACGTCGGCGGCGCCGTGAAGCACAACAAGGTGTACGGCCAGATCGGCTTCGCTGACGGGCACGTCGAGGGGTTCAACGACACCAAGCGCGACGGCCTCTGGGGCCACACCAGCCGCCTGGTCAACGGCGTCAACACCCACGTCTACGACGAACTCGAAGGCAAGGTCTTCGGCGGATGGCTCAGCCGCCCCGGCCTGCCGTTCTGATCCTCATCGGCCGCCGCTCAAAGCCCCCATGGTGCGTGCACGCCAACGCGAACGCCGCGGCCGGGGCGCCCTCGCCCGCGACCGCGGCGGTTGGATTTGCCGTGCCCTTGAGGCCCACCCATCGCAGGCCGCTTACGGGCAGCCGATGAAGAACTTGGTGATGAAGAAGTCGAAGTCGGCGCCGGTGATGAAGGTGTCGGGGCCGCCGGTGCCGGTGTCATCGGTCAGGTCGGCGATGTAGGGGCCGCTGGGAGCGGGGCGGCGGATTTCCTGGAAGAACGCCTGCACGAAGACGTCGAAGTCGGTGCCGGTGATGAAGCCGTCCGGCCCGTCAACGAACGGCTGCGGGCTGCCCTCGGTGGCCACGTCGGCCGGGCTGCAGCCGTGGGCCCGCCGCCGCCGGGGAGCGACATGGAGAAGTCATCGATCGCCAGGCCGTTGTCCTGGCCGGTCAGGTCGTTGATGGTCCAGCTGAGCGCCAGGTCCGCGCCGGGCTGCCAGGCCAGGTTCGTGAGCGTGGCCTCGATCACCTGCTTGTTGGTGTTCAGGTTGCCGTCCAGCGCCGTCTCCAGCGGGAAGTCCTGCAGGTTCGGCCCGACGAAGTCCAGATCCGGGAACTGCACCGGCAGCAGCTCGATGCTCGACGCCGGCGTGCCGTACGAGAACTGCAGCGTGTTGGCGAACAGCACGTTGCCCCGCCGCCACTGCTCGCCGGTGAAACTGACCCGGATCTCGTTGATCACCGAGCCCGACGCGTTGGTGAAGACGGCGCCGAAGGTCGAGATCTGGTTGCTCGTCGGCAGAGCGCCCAGGGCCCGCTCGGCCGAGTCGTTGGTGCCGAATGAAACCAGCCCGCGCCCCGCCGAACTGGCCAGCGAGCCGTCGTGCGCCTTGACCTCGGTGTTGGCTGATGAGCCGGTGAAATTCGCGCCGTACCAGCCGCTCAGACCGGTGGCCCCCAGCACGCCCTGAAGCGCGTGCGGACCGCGCCCGGTGAGTGTCGATGTTCCGGTCATGGGCAGGCCGTTGAAGTCCTGGGTGTATGGTGCGCCGGTGAACGCGATGGTCTGCCCGTGGGCCGCCGCGGCGGACCCCGCCAGACCAGCCACGATCGCCGTCAAGGTTCGGGTCGTCATGAGAAACTCCTGGGTTGGGCGCGGCGGTGTGGCGCTCCGATCGGCCACGTTCGCTCGCGCAGCGCGAACGCTACACGGCGGGCCCGCCGGCGCGGGCCGCGCGACGATCAAGCTTCGGCGAAGACTGGCGCGCGGCGCGGAGCGTTTGCGCCGCGTTGACAGTCCGATCGGTGCTCGCTCGGCTGGGGCGGAGGTTCGCCCGGGCGCGCCGGCCGGCGAAGCCGGGGCTTGGATTGGGGCGCTTCTAGGACCTGGGGCCCGGGTTTTTTCCGGCGGAACGGCCGAATCTCCCGGTCGAATTGCATTGCAACGCGGCCGGGGCGCGGTACCTTTATCGGGGTGGGCCGGAGGCATCGCCCTGTCAGGCCGCCGCGAGTTCGCATGATCCATCGACGCCGAGCATCCGTGTGCCCATGGCGCAGCGCCGCCGCGCTGCTGGCGGTGTCGTGCGCTGTGCCGGCCTGGGCCCAGGTGGCGACGCCGCCGCAGCTGGTGACCGACATCAACGCCGGGCCCGGGGGTTCGACGCCGTCGCTGATCACCAGCGCCGGGGGTCAGTTGATGTTCCGGGCCAGCGACGCGGCCCGCGGCGCCGAGTTGTGGCTCCGGCCGCTGGCCGGCGGCCCGCTGCGGGTGGCCGACATCCTGTCCGGCCCGGACGGGTCGAGCCCGTCGAGCATCCTGGGCCTGAGCCCGGTGCTTTGTTCTCGGCGATCGGCCCGGGCATCGGGCGGGAGCTGTACCTGAGCGACGGCACCATGGCAGGCACCGGCCTTCTGCTGGACATCCGCCCGGGGCCGCTCGGTTCCTCGCCGAGCGATTTCACCCCGGTGGTCAGCGGCATCGTCGGCGGGCCGACGATCCTGTTCCAGGCCGATGACGGCGCCACGGGCCCGGAACTCTGGAAGACCGACCTGACGCCCGGCGGCACCGTGCGCGTGCGCGACATCAACCCCGGCGGCGCCGGCTCGTCGCCGGCGTTCTTCACGCCGATCCGCACCACGGTCTGCTTCCGCGCCACACTGGCCGGCAGCGGCACCGAGCTGTTCCGCACCGACGGCACCGAGGCCGGCACCGTGATGGTCAAGGACATCCTGCCCGGCCCGAGCTCCTCGGCCCCCACCGGGCTCACCGAGATCAAGGGCGTGGTTGTCTTCGCCGCCGACGACGGCGTGCACGGGCGGGAGCTGTGGATGAGCGACGGCACCGCGGCCGGAACGGTGCTCATCGCCGACGTCAACCCGGGACTCGGCTCCAGCTCGCCCACCAGCCTGATCAACGTGTACGGCACGCTCTACTTCGTCGCCTTCAGGCCGGACGTGGGCAACGAGCTGTTCAAGTGCGAGATCGATCCGAGCAACAAGCTCGCGACCGTGACTCTGGTCAAGGACCTGTGGCCGGGCACCGGCTTCAGTTCGCCGACGATCTTCCACGCGACCAACGCCCGCGTGTTCTTCGTCGCCACCACCCCCGATGAAGGCACCGAGGTGTTCGTGTCCGACGGCACGCCCGAAGGGACGCACGTGGTGCGCGACATCCGCCCCGGCGCGACCGGCTCGGCCCCCAGCGCGTTGCTGGGCGTCGGTCCCGTGGTCTACTTCGCCGCCAACGACGGCGTGAGCGGGTCGGAGCTGTGGCGCAGCGACGGCACGGCCGCGGGCACCGTGCGGGTCGCCGACATCCGCGCCGGGGCGTTCGGGTCCAACCCGCGCAGCCTCGGACGCATCGGGGCCACGGTCTTCTTCGCCGCCAACGACGGCGTCAACGGCGAGGAACTCTGGGGCTTCAACGCCTGCCCGGCCGACGTTGATCCCTTGAACCTGCCCGACGGGGTGCTGACCGGCGCTGACTTCGACCAGTTCGTCGTCGCCTTCTTCACGGGCAACCTCGTGGCCGACATCGTCGACGTCAACGGCAACGCCCCCGGCGACGGCGTTGTTTCCGGGGTCGATTTCGACGCGTTCATCGCCGTGTTCTTCGGCGGCTGCTAGCGCCCGCTCGGATCCGCGGCGCGCCCCAATTCGGCACGTTTCGTCCGAGAATCTCGCCCCGTTTCGTGGCCCGGCGCTCCCGGCGGGTTAGACTTGTCCTTCGCGGGAGATTGGGCCCAGCCGGCCGGGAGACGCCCGAGTGATGCCATCACGCACCAGCACCCTCGCGGCCCTGGCCGTCGCGCTCGTCTGCGATGCCGCGCTGGCGCAGCTCCGCATCGTCACCTGGAACGTCACCAACTACACGAGCAACGGCACCGCCCCGAGCAACAGCCGCGACGACGACTTCCAGACCGCCGTCTACGGCCAGGTCCCCGCCGGGCTCGTGCTGGCCGGGCGTTCGATGTCGCCCGACGTGTTCATCGGTCAGGAGTTCACCAGCCAGACGGCTGTCAACACGTTCCGCGCCCTGCTCAACGCCGCCCCCGGAAGCCCGGGCGACTGGGCCGCGGCCCCGTTCGTCAACGGCGCCGACACCGACAGCGCCCTGTTCTACCGCACCAGCAAGGTGCAGCTGCTGGGCACGTACGTGGTCGCCGTCGGCTCCAGCTCGACGGACAACCAGCCGCGGAACACGATGCGGTACGACATCCGGCCCGTCGGCTACGCGACGGCGAACGCGTCGATCGGGCTGTACAGCGTGCACCTCAAGGCCCAGGGCGGCACCAACGACGGCGGCCGTCGGCTCATCGAGGCTCATCGCATCCGCGACAGCGTCAACGGCGTCCAGACCAACGGGCCGGGTTCGGAACTGCCCGCGGGCTTTCACTACCTGGTCGCGGGCGACATGAACATCACCACGTCCAGCGCCGCCGAGTGGCAGGCGTTCGTCAGCGCCGCGGTGGCCAACCGCCCCAGCCGCTTCTTCGATCCCATCAACACCCCCGGCTCGTGGAACAACAACGGGGCGTTCCGCTACGTCCACACCCAGGAGCAGACGTCCAACATGGACGACCGTTTCGACGTGATCCTCGTCGGCGCGGGGCTCGTCGACGGATCGGGCCTGGACTACATCGGCAACGCCTCCATCCCGTACCGCGCCTACTCCAGCAGCCACAACCTCGCCGACCCCAATCAGACCTGGAACGATCCCAACCATTCGTACCGCGCCTGGGGCAACGACGGCGGCTCGTTCAACGTCGGCATCCGCACCGCGGCCAACACCATGGTCGGCCCCGCCATCGCCCAGGCGCTCATCAACTCCGCCTCCGGTAACGGCCACCTCCCGGTGTACGCCGATTTCCGCGTCCCGGCGCGCCTGCGCACGGCGCCCGCGGCTTCGTCGGTCATCGATTTCGGCCAGGTGCGCCGGGGCCGGCCGGCGCCCGTCATGAACCTGACCGTCACCAACGACGGCGATGTGGCGCGATGGACCAGCGCGGGCATCGCGACACTCAACTATTCGCTCAGCGCCGGGCCGGGCTTCGCCGCGCCGGCGGGTCTGTTCGTAAACACCGCCGGCCAGGCTCGGCAGCACGCGGTGTCCATGCCGACCGCGACTGTGGGCGCCAAGAACGCCACGCTGAGCATCGCCCACAACGCCGAAGCGATCACCGGCGGGTACTCGGCGTACATGCTGGTCGGCGAGGTGCTGCCCTACTGCCTGGCCGACGTCGCCACCGAGGGCAGTGCGGATCTCAACGCCGGCCCGGACTCCTACGTGACCGGCAGCGATTTCGACGCCTTCATCGTCGCGTTCTTCAGCGGCTTCACCACCACCGATGGCGCCCTGCTGGCCGACGTCGCCACCGCCGGTTCCGGCGCACCGGAGTCCGATGGGTTCCTCACTGGAGAGGACTTCGATCTCTTCATCCAGTCGTTCTTCGCAGGTTGTCCCTAAGCCGTCCGTTCGGATTGTGTCAGCATCATTGGCTCGCTTGCTTCGATCCCGACACGTGCGGGAAGCTCAGATCGAGTTACACTCTTCCTGGCGGGGATTGGGAGCGGCCAATGCCATCGATCCATCCGCCCCTAGGTTACTGCCTGGGGGTTGTCCTAACGCTGGCGGCGCAGGCCTTTTCCCAGCGAGGTCCCGAGCCTGCCCCGCCCACGCCGCCGTTCCTTGCATCGCGGACTGTGCCGGTCGTGGTCGACTCCGGTCGCATCGCGCCGCCCGCGGGTGTGGCGCAGCCGTCGGTGGTGTTTGCCACGGTGGTCGAAGCGCCCGGATCGTCGTGGGTGCGATTGCGGTTTGACCTTGCCGACCTCGCGGGCAGCGTCGAGGCGGGCACGGGCGCGTACCTCCGGCTCACCTCGCTGGCCGACGGGGCCAGCCAGCGGCTCAACGCCGAGCACGTGCGCCAGTGGGGCATGACCAGCGCGTACTTCAACGGCGCCGCCGTTCTGGTGGAGCTCATCGCCCACCCCGGGACCGCCGCCAGCCGGCTGGTCATGTCCGGCATCACCGCCAGCGATGAGCCCGCGACCATCGAGACCATTTGTGACGGCGTGGACCACCGCGTGCTTTCCAGCGATCCGCGGGTTGGTCGGCTGGCGCCGTCCACGTGCACCGCGTGGATCATCAACGACACCAACGGCGGCCTGCTCACCGCCGGCCACTGCGACCCCGCCGTCACCCAGGTCGTGCAGTTCAACGTGCCGCTCTCGACGTCGAGCGGTTCGTCGGTGGCGCCGCCGCCGGAAGATCAGTACGCCGTCGATGTCGCCGCGAAGATCGTCTCCAGCCCGACCTCCAGCGGCAACGACTTCGCGTACTTCAGCGTCTTCCCCAACAGCAACACGGGGCTCATGCCGCTGCAGCGGCAGCAGGCCCGATTCACGCTCGCCGCCGCGGCCCCGGTGCTCAACGGCCAGACCATCCGCGTCACCGGCTACGGCACCACCAGCTTGCCGGTGCCGAGCACATGGAACGTCGCCCAGAAGACGCACGCCGAGGCGTACCTCGGCCTGGTGACCACGACCAACGGTCTGACCGCGCGGTACCGGGTCGACACCACGAGCGGCAACTCCGGCTCGCCGGTGATCGACGAGACGACGGGCCTGGCCATCGCGGTTCACACGCACGGTTCGTGCAGCGGCTCACTCAACGCCAACTTCGGCACCGCCATTCAGCACGCGCCGCTCCAGGCGGCGCTCAACAGCCCGGCGGGCGTGAACGCGTCCGGGCGCGCCGAGCCGGTGGGCGACGTGTTCCTCATCGGCGACCGGGCCAACAACCTGGGCGCCGTCGACCGGATCAGCGCGATTTCGGCGCGCCGGTTCGGCAAGGTGGCGCAGACGGGAGTCTGGTGGCAGGGGCTGGCCTATTCGTGGCGCGCCGGCGCGTTCTTCGCCACGACCGGCGACCGCAAGCTCATGCGCGTGCCCGTCGACGGGGGGCCCGCGACACTGCTGACGCCGCTGCAGGCCGGCGCGCCGGTGATCAGCGGCCTTGGATACGACGGTTCGCTCGACCGGCTCTATGGCGTCGCCGCGTCCACCGGACAGCTGTACCGCGTCAACCCGTGCACCGGCGCCCTGACGCCGATCGGCGCGCCCATGGGCGGGCTCGTGACCGCGCTGGAGTTCGACCCCGTGCGCCGCACGCTCTGGGCCATCGACAATGCCGCCGGCCAGTCGGTGCTGCTGCGCATCGACCCCGCCACCGGCCAGCGGGAAATCCTGGGGCAGCTCGGCGCTTCGGCCTGCCACGGCCTGGCGGTGACCGCCGACGGAGCCTTGTTCACCGTGGACGCCGCGACGGCGACGCTCTGGAACGTTGACCCGTTCACCGGCCACGCGGCGGCGGTCGGCAGCCCGGGCGATGGATCACCCCCGGGGTTCACCGGGGCCGTGCTGGTGACTGCGTTCGGCATGTCCGCCATCACCCCGCCGCCATCCGACCGCTGCATTGCCGACATCGCCACCGAAGGGAACTCGGATCCGTTCGCCGGCCCCGACGGTTTCATCACCGGGTTCGATTTCGATGTGTTCGTGCAGGCGTTCTTTGCGGCGTCCCGGTGTGGCAGCGGTCCGTACCTGGCCGACGTCGCCGACGATCAGACCGGCCAGCCGGTTCCCGACGGTTTCCTCACGGGCGTCGATTTCGACGCGTTCGTGCAGGCCTTTTTCGCAGGCTGCCCCTAGTCCCGGCACGCCGGTATGCGTTCGCACGGTGTTCGCACCCGGAACTGTGGGAATCTGGGTGGTTTTTGACTTGGCGCACCGGTGGCGTGGGTTAGACTTTCCCTGGAGTCGAGGGACGGCGGCTGCCGGCCATCGGCGCGGGCCGATCCCACTCGTGGCGGATCGGCGCGGCCAGCACATTCGGCGGCGAAAGCGGGGCTCACCATGCAGAGCGACCCGGTCCGCACCCCCACGCTCCAGAACAAGGTTGATGTACCGCCGGAACTCATCGCCGGGCGCGTGGCGCTGGCGCCGTGGGGCGAGTTGTTCGAGGCGACGTACCAACGGGCCGACGGCGACCCCGGGCGCGTTCCCTGGGCCAACGGGCGCGCGTGCCCGGCGCTGGTCGAATGGCTCAACCGCGAGGCGCCGTCGATCGTGCGTCCCGGGTGCCGTGCGGTTGTCGTCGGCTGCGGCCTGGGCGACGACGTGGCTGAACTGGTGCGGCGGGGGTACGACGCGCTGGGCTTCGACGTGGCGCCCACGGCGGTGCGCTGGGCGTCGCGCCGCCATCCGGCGTGCGCCGACCGCTTCGTTTCGGCCGACCTGCTCGACCCTCCGGCCCGCATGGCCGGTCGGTTCGACCTCGTGGTCGAGGCCTACACGCTGCAATCGCTGGAGCCCGCGCACCAGGCGGCGGCGGCGCGCGGCCTGGCGCGGCTGGTGGCGCCGCGCGGCGCGGTGCTGGTGATCTGCCGGGGACGGCCCGAGAGCGAGCCGCTGAGCCTGGAAGACGGCCCGCCCTATGCGCTGGCCGGGACCGAGCTCGTCCGCCTGCTGGCGGACTCGGGCCTGAGCCTGCGCGACGGCCCGCGCGAGTTCCGCTGCGTCCACGACCCGGACCATCTGTGCCTGCGGGCCACGTTCATCAAGGCCTGACTTCGGGCCCGTCCTTCGGCCCGACTTCAGGCGCAGCGCCGGGCTTCGGCACCGCGGCCCTCGCGCCCGAGGCGTCGAGCGTCGTCGGCCCGAGCGAGGCGCCGGTGCGGTAGGCGTCCAGGATCTTCTGACCCCATTCGAGCAGGTACGCCGCGGTCTGCGGCGTTTCGCCCCGGTCGTAGTTGAAGGCCTCGAAGTCGCGCCGGAAGTCCGGCGTCAGTGTGCCGCCGGCCGATGCGTTGCGCACGAGCGTGATGCAGACGCTGGTGCGGTGCGTGCCGGCGGCGCAGTGCACCAGCACGGGCTGTCGCGCCGGGTCGAGCGCGATCCGCAGTGCTTCGACGTAGTCCTGCGGGGCGCCCGTGCCGTCGCCTTGCAGGCCGAACACGAAGCGGTCCACGCCCAGCGCCAGGGCGGTGCGCTCGGCGGTGCGCGCTTCGGGCGAGCCGGGTTCGAAGGCCCCCAGGTCCACGATGGTGCGGATCCCGTGCTCGCGCACCTTGGCCTGGAGCTGCGTCGGCGACAGCCGGCCCGCGCGGTACACCTTGCCCGGCTCCACCTCCGCGAAGCGGCGGGGCACGATCTGATCGCGGATCACGTACCGGTAGTACAGCCCCCCGGCGGCGCACAGGCTCGCCACCGCAGCCACCCACAGAATCCGCCGCGCGGCCGCCACGCGTTCCATGCCCAACGGTAGCGCCGTTCGTGTACCCTTGGGCATGGCCAAGGCACAGGCCGGCTCCGCCGGCGCACGCGAGGCGGCGCGAGTGGGGGGCCGGGCCGCGGGCGGTACCGCGGCGTACCCCGCGCTGGTTCAGCGGCTGATCGACGAGCTCGCCCGCCTTCCGGGCGTCGGCCCGCGCTCGGCCGAGCGGCTGGCGCTGCACCTGCTCAAGAGCGATCAGGCTGCGGCCCTTTCGCTCGCCGCGGCCATTACGGACGTGAAACGCTCGGTCCGCAACTGTGAGCTGTGCTACAACCTGGCCGACGGCCCGCGCTGCGCGGTCTGCGCCGATCCACGGCGCGACCACGCCTGCCTGCTGGTGGTCGAGCAGCCGCGCGACCTGCTGGCGATCGAGCAGACCGGCATGTACCGGGGCGCGTACCACGTGCTGCTGGGCCGCCTGAGCCCGCTGGAGGGCGTCGGCCCGGGCGACCTGACCATCGCCGATCTGGTGCGGCGCGCGCGTTCGCCCGCGGCCAACGGGGGCGTGCCGGTGCGGGAGGTCATCCTCGGACTCAACCCCACCCTGGAGGGCGACGGCACCACCCTGTACCTCAGCGGGCTGCTCAAGGACCTGCCGGTGCGCGTCAGCCGCCTGGCACGGGGCCTGCCCTCGGGCTCGTCGCTCGAGTTCGCCTCCAAGGCCGTGCTCG
>JAHCJH010000057.1 GCA_026126345.1 Phycisphaeraceae bacterium
ATGGAGCGGCACGCCGACCGGTTTGCCCGGGGCGACTTCCGGGCGGCGCTGCGGTACGCGGCGCTGGCCGAGCGGGCGTACCGCGACACGGGCGGAGAGATTCCGCCGGCGGTGATGCTGGCGCTGGGCGCTTCGAGCCGGAAGGTAGCCGAGCAGATCCTGGCCGAGGCGCGGGAGGGCGAGCGGGGCGTGGTGACGATCGACCAGGTGAGCCCGGTGACGGCGGCGGAGGCCAAGAAGCACCTGCTCGACGCGGGGGGCGCGTACCGGGAGCACGCGCGGGCGGTGGTGGTGACGGACAACGTGGCGTACGGCGAGTCGCTGTGGCTGGCGGGAGATTGCTTCGACCGGGCGGGCGACCGCGAGTCGGCGCGGGAGGCGTTCCGGTCGTACGTGGACGGGGCGTCGGACGATGACCCGCGCCGGCCGGAGGCGAAGTTCAGGCTGGCGCAGGTGCTGCAGGCCCAGAAGCAGTGGACCGGGGCCGAGGGGCTGTACCGGGAGCTGGTCGAGGCACGAAACCGCGTGGGGGCGGCGTCGTCGGCGGGCATCTGGGCCGACCGGGCGCTGGTGCCGCTGGCGCGGTGCCTGCTGGCCGACGACACCAGCGGCAACGACCAGGAGGCCGAGAGCCTGCTGCAAACCGTGGCGGAAGGCACGTTCCTGTCGCCCGACTCGGTGGAGTACCGAGACGCGATCACGGAACTGGGCGAGCTGTACCACGCCACGGGCCGGTACGCCGAGGCGATCGCGCGGCTGCGGGAGTCGCTCAAGCGGCACCCCGACGGCCCCCGGGCGGTGATCGTGCAGTACAAGCTGGCCGACGCGAACCGGCTGTCGGCGGACCGGATCGGGCGGGACCTGGCCGAAAGCCGGCCGGCGGCGGAGCGGGAGCAGCTGGAGGAAGCGCGCCGGCAGCGGTTGCGGGAGGCGATGAGGCTGTACGAGCAGGTGCAGCAGCGGCTGTCGGCCAAGGACCGGCGCAAGACGACGGAACTCGACCGCCTGGTGCAGCGGAACAGCGCCTTCGCCGTGGCCGACTGCGCGTACGACCTGGGGGACATGGCGGCGGCGATCCGGCAGTACGACGCGGCGGCGCAGCGGTACGCCGGAGATCCGGCGTCGCTGGTGGCGATGGTTCAGATCGTCAACGCGTACGTGGCGCAGGGCAAGTGGGCCGAGGCGATGACGGCGCACGACCGGGCGCAGCGGCAGTTGGCGTCGCTGCCGGAGAGCGTGTGGAGCTCGCCGGACCTGCCGATGGAGCGGAAGCACTGGGAGCGGTGGCTGGAGTCGTCGTCGCTGCTGGAGCAGCGGCGGCGTGCCCGGGCGGGCGTGGAGTAGACGCCGGGCGGGGCGTGGGCCGATGAAAGGCAGGCCAGGAGGGCCGCATGGACGCCGGAGGCGCTGGACGCGACGAACAACTGTGGCTGATCAACGCGGGCGAGCCGACCCCGCACACGGACCCCAACCGCTGGGGCCCGCGCTTGCTGCGCCTGCTGGACGAGCAGGTGGAGTCGGCCCGGAAACTGGCGGCGCTGGCGGCCGAGCAGGGCGAGGCGGTGGCGCTGGGGGATATCGAGGCGCTGGCGCGGGTGCTGGGCGAGCGCGAGCCGGTGGTGGCGGCCTTGACCGAGTCGGCGGGGCGGATCGAGCCGTTCGTGCGGACGATGGGGGGCATGGCGTCGGTCGCGGCGGGGGTGCCGGCGGTGCTGCGGCAGGGGCTCGAGGCGCGGGTGCGGGAGCTCGATGCGCTGCTGGAGGAGATCGGGAGGCGGGATGAGGCCGATGCGCTGGCGCTGGGGCGGAACCGCGAGCGGCTGGCGCTGCAGTTGAGCGAGATCAACGGGGGGCGGGCGGCGATCGCGGCGTACGGCAAGCAGCCGGAGGGCGAGGGCGGCGGGGCGGCATTCCAGGATCGGGCCGGATGAGCGGCGCGGGAACGATTCGAGAACCGGGACCGGTGGTGGTGGAACCCAAGGACGCCGCATCGGCGGCGGCGGTGCTGCGCCACAGCGCGGGGGCGGCCTCGGGCGGCGAGGGGGGGCTGGGGGCGGCGGACCTGGCCCAACTCATGCGGTCGTTCAACGAGGTGACGTCGCGTCTGGTGGCGACGCACGAATCGCTGACGGCCCAGGTGCGGCAGTTGCAGGGGGAGTTGCGGGAGGCGAACCGGGAGGTGGAGCGGTCGCGGCACCTGGCGGCGCTGGGGGAGATGGCGGCGGGGATCGCGCACGAGGTGCGGAACCCGCTGGGGTCGATCATGCTGTACGCCCGGATGCTGGAGCAGGACCTGGCGGGCCAGGGTGAGCCGCTGGCGGTGGCGCGGAAGATCACCGGGGCGGTGTCGCGGCTCAACGCGGTGGTGACGGACTTCCTGGCGTTCAGTCGGGAGCAGCGGATCCGGCCGGCGGAGGTCGATGCGCACGACTTGATGCGCAGCGCGCTGGAGGATGCGTCCGGGGATGGGTCGTTGAGCGGCGGGGTGGTGGTCCAGGGGCCCGACGCGGTGCACCCGCCGGTCACGGTGCGGTGCGATGCGGGGCTGGTGCAGCAGGCGCTGGTGAACATCATCCGCAACGCGCTGGAGGCGGTGCAAGGGGCGCCCCGGGGGCGGCAGAAGGTGGTGCTGCTGGAGGCGGGGCTGCGGCCGGTGCGCTGGCCGGACGGTTCGAGCCGGGAGATGGTGGTGCTCGGGGTGCACGATTCCGGGCCGGGATTCCCGGCCGAATCGGCCGAGCGGCTGTGCAACCCGTTCTTTACGACGCGGGCGTCGGGCACGGGGCTGGGGCTGGCGATCGTGCACCGGATCGTCGATGCGCACGGGGGCCGGCTGTCGCTGCGGAACGAGACGGGGCCGGACGGCACGGTGCGCGGGGCGCTGGTTGAGATCATGCTGCCGGCGCGGGGCGCGGCCGAGGGCGATGCGCAAAAGTGACGGTCGGGCGCGGGGACTGTCGATAGACGGTGCGCAGTTCACGCGCCGGCGGCGGAGTGCCGCGGGCTGATTCGCCACGGAGGGCGTCGCAATGAGCATGGTTCTGGTGGTGGACGACAAGGAGATGCTGCGGGACAGCGTGGGGGCGACGCTGAGCCGGGCGGGGCTGGAAGTGCAGACGGCCGACGGGGGCCAAGCGGCGCTGGAGGCGGTGGCTCGCCGGCGGCCGGACGCGGTGGTGACCGACCTGAAGATGCCCGGCATGACCGGGCTGGAGCTGCTGGAGCAGCTGCGTCGGCTGGACGACGAGCTGCCGGTGGTGCTGATGACGGCGTTCGGGACCGTTGAGACGGCGGTTCGGGCGCTGAAGGCGGGGGCGTTCGACTACGTGACCAAGCCGTTCGAGGGCGACGAGCTGATCATCGCGGTGAAGCGGGCGATCGAGCACGGGCGGCTGCTGCGGGAGAACGCGATCCTGCGTTCGGGCGCCGCGGGCGAGGCGCCGGCGGCCTCGGGCCTGCGGGGCATGGGGCGGATCATCGGCGATTCGCCGGCGATGCGCCGGGTGAAGGAGCAGATCGCGGCGGTGGCCGAGAGCCACGCGACGGTGCTGATCTGCGGCGAATCGGGCACGGGCAAGGAGGTGGTGGCGCAGGCGATCCACGACTGCAGCCCGCGCGGGAGCGGGCCGTTCCTGGGGGTGAACTGCGCAGCGCTGAGCGAGAGCCTGCTGGAGAGCGAGCTGTTCGGGCACGAGCGGGGCGCGTTCACCGGGGCGGACCGGCTGCGCAAGGGGCGGTTCGAGATGGCCGACCGCGGGACGCTGCTGCTGGACGAGATCAGCGAGATCTCGACCAAGGTGCAGGCGAAGTTGCTGCGCGTGCTGCAGGAGCGGGTGATCGAGCGCGTCGGCGCGGGCACGCCGATCGGCGTGGACGTGCGGGTGATCGCCACGAGCAACCGGGACCTGCCCAAGTCGGTGGCGGGCGGGGAGTTCCGCCAGGACCTGTTCTTCAGGCTGAACGTGCTGCCGATCCACCTGCCGCCGCTGCGCGACCGGCTGGAGGACGTGCCGCAACTGGCGGCGCACTTCGTGCGGACGGTCGCGGCCCGCGACGGCAAGCCGCCGATGAGCTTCGACGCCGCGGCCCTGGAAGTGCTGTCGCGGTACTCGTGGCCGGGGAACGTGCGGGAACTGCAGAACATCTGCGAGCGGGCGGTGGTGCTGTGCCGGGGCGGGGCGATCGGGCGCGATCTGGTGGAGCCGTGGCTGACCGGCGGGGCGCCGGCGGGGCCGCTGAAGGCGATCCCGCTGAGCCAGATCAACGGTGTGGCTCGAAACGGCGCAGCGCACGAGTTGCACGAGCCGAAGCTGGGCAACAGCCCGGCGGGAACGGCGGGGGTGGTGGCGATCGGCGGGCGGGTGCTCGAGGACATCGAGCGCGACGCGATCGTTCAGACGCTGCAGAAATTCAACGGGCACCGGCAGAAGACGGCCCAGGCGCTGGGGATCGGGGTGCGGACGCTGGGGCTGAAGCTCAAGAAGTGGAAGTCGCTGGCGCTGGTGGAGCAGACGCTGTAAGGACGGGCGGCGCGGGGTTTGCGGGAACGCGGGTCGGCCATGCCCATCGACGAAGTGACGAATCACGGTGCGATCCCGGCCCTGGAGGCCGCGATGCGGTTCTCGGCGCAGCGGCACCGGGTGATCGTGCACAACATCGCGAACCTGTCGACGCCGGACTTCGTGCCGATGGACGTATCGGTGCCGGCGTTCCAGGCGCAGCTCCAGGAGGCGGTGGACCGCCGGCGCGAGGCGACGGGGGGCCAGCACGGGGGGTTGGAAATGCGGGAGACGCGGGAGGTTGGGGTGGGGCCGGGCGGGCGGCTGGAATTGCGCCCGGCGACTCCGAGCGGCAATGTGCTGTTCCGGGACCGGAACAACCGGGACGTGGAGCGGACGATGCAGGACCTGGTAGAGAACGCGACGATGTTCCGGGTGGCATCGGACTTGCTGCGCAGCAGGCTGGCGATCTTGCGCGTGGCGATTTCGGAACGGGTGTGAGCTGCGCCTAGGCGGCCGCGAGGACGACGATGTACGGGATGCTGGACATTTCGACGAGCGGCATGATCGCGCAGCGGACGCGGCTGGAGGTGATTCAGGCGAACATCGCCAACCAGGACACGATCCGAGACACGACGGGGAAGATCAACCCGTACCGGCGGCGGATCGCGACGCTGGCGCCGGGGGACCCGGGGGCGGTGGGGGAATCGTCGCGCAGTTTCGGCGTGCACGTGCAGGAGGTGATGTTCGATCCCGCGCCGGCGCGGCCGGGGCGGTACGCACCGGGGCACCCCGACGCGTGGACGGACGGTCCGTTCGCCGGGTACATTGCGCGAACGAACATCGACCCGGTGACGGAGCAGATCAACGCCCTGGAGGCCCAGCGGGCCTACGAGGCGAACGTGGTGGCGGCGGAGGCGACCAAGCAGATGATCGGCGCAGCGTTGCGGCTGATCGCGTGAGCGGAGATGGACGCCGGCGGCGGGAGGCCTGCCGGGACGCACGGATGGAACGCCGGTCCGGGGCACGGAGGCCCGGGCGGGCGAGGCGGGAACCATGGCGGATCCACTGGGATTGATCGGGCAGGGCGCCGGGGGCGTGCGCGGGGCGATGGGCCCGGGCGTTCGCGTGGGCGGCGGGACCGAGGCGGGCGCGGGCGGCGCGTTCAAGGATGCGCTGCTGAAGAACATCGACGAGGTCAACCGGCTGCAGCAGGAGGCGAACCTGGCGGCCGAGGACCTGGCCAGCGGCAAACGCGCGGACGTCGAGAACGTGCTCCTGGCAACCGAGAAGGCCGACGCGGCGTTCCGCATGCTGGTGCAGCTGCGGAACAAGGTGCAGACGGCCTACGACGAGCTGAAGCAGGTGCGCATCTAGCGTTGCGGCCGGGGCGGCGGGAGGGCCAAAGTTGCGCGGGTTCGGGCGGCGACGCGGCATTGCTGCGCGGTCGTTCAAGCGTTCGTTGCGCACGGGCCGACGTATGACGGTCCGGAACGGCGGCCAGCGGCCGTCGGGCGGGGCGCGGAGCGCCCCGGGCAGAACGTCAGGAGGGCGTCGGCATGAACAGGCTCAGGCAAACCCTGGGATTGATCCGCACATCGCTGGGGCAGCTCACGGTGTCGCAGCGGCTGCTGATCGCGGCGCTGATGGTGGTGGGGTTGATGTCGCTGATGCTGGTGGCGCTGACGACGTCCAGGTCGGTCATGGTCGAGCTGTTGCCGGGCATGGCGGGGGCGGACCAGGGGCGGGCCAAGGAATACCTGGCGTCGATCGACGTGCCGTACGAGATGAAGAGCGGCAAGGTGATGGTGGCCGCGGACAAGCGGACGCAGGTGCTGGCGATGATGGGCCAGGCGGGCCAGTTGCCGGAGAACACGGGGCTGCTGTTCGCGAACCTGGCGAACCACCAGAACTGGATGAACAGCAAGAGCATGAACGACCAGTGGGCGAACATCGCCCTGCAGAACGAGCTGGCGCGGGTGATCGCGAACTTCAAGGGGGTGGAGCGGGCGGTGGTGATGATCGATGCGCCGGAGCCGATCGGGATGGGGATGGCCTACCGGCGGCCGACAGCGATGGCGACGGTGTTCACGCGCGCCGGGCACCAGGTGGACCGCGACACGGTGGACGCGATCGCGGCGATGGTGGCGGGGGCCAAGGCGGGGATGCGGGTGACGGACGTGAAGGTGATCGACGGGACGACCCAGCGGCAGTACACGGCGCGGTCGCCGGAGGACTTCCGCGCGGGCGACTACATGGAGCACGTGGCCAAGATCGAGGAGCGGTTCCAGGAGAAGATCCTGTCGGCGCTGCGGTACATCCCCGGCGTGGTGGTGGCGGTGAGCGCGCAGGTGGACGTGCGGCGGACGGAAACGACGACGGCGGCGTACCTGCCGGTGGGGGAGGGGTCGGTGTCGGTGGTGACGAAGGAGAACACCACGACCAAGAGCGAGACGTCGTCGGCGGCGGGCGTGGAGCCGGGCGTTCGGATCAACACGGGCGACGACATCAACCGCTCGGCGGCGGGCGGTCCGAAGCGCAATGACGAGACCAGCGACACGACGTTCTCGGTGGGCCTGGGCCGCAAGAACCAGACGGTGGTTGACCCGCGGGGCATGCCGACGAAGGTCAACGTGATGATCAACCTGTCGCGGGAGTACGTCGCGGCGCTGGCCCGGCAGGCCAAGGCGTCGGGCGCGCCGGCGGGGGGCGCGGCGGCGGACGCGGAGCCGACCGAGGCGGAGCTCAAGGCGCAGTTCGACGCGGAGAAGAAGCGGATCGAAGAGGGCGTCCGGCCGCTGGTGGAGACGACGTCTGGCGAAGGGCAGGCGCAGGCCGGGTCGGTGGTGGTGTCGATGATCCCGGTGGCGCTTCGTGCCGCGGGCACGGGCGTTGGGTCGATCGGTCTGCCGGGCGGCGAGGGGACGGGAGCCGCGGCGGCGGGCCCGGTGGGCGAGCTGCTTTCGGGCGGGATGCTCAAGACGGCGCTGCTGGGCGTGCTGGCGGTGGTGGCGTTGGGGATGATGATGCTGATGGTGCGCAAGGCGTCGCGCCCGGCGGAGCTGCCGGACCCGAAGGAGCTCGTGGGCGTGCCGCCGGCGCTGCAGACCCAGAGCGACCTGGTAGGCGAGGCGGACGAGACGCAGACGGCGATGATGGGCATCGAGCTGGGCGAGGACCAGTTGAAGACCAAGAAGATGCTCGAGCAGGTGGCGGAGCTGGTGAAGAAGAACCCGCAGGACGCGGCGAGCATCCTCAACCGGTGGATCGCGGTGGAGGCGTGACGGTGGCGAACCTGGAGGCACGGGCGCATGGCGCGTAAACCGACGGACAAGCTGCCGGAGAACCCGGCGGAGCTGGGGGGGCTGACGAAGGCTGCGATCCTGCTGCTGACGTTGGAACCGGCGGCGGCTGGCGAGATGCTCAAGCAGATGTCGCCGGAGCTGGTGGAAGAGGTGACGCGCGAGCTGGCGGGGCTTGGGCGGGTGCCGGACCGGCTGCGCGAAGCGGTGGTGGAGGAGTTCTACAACCTGTCGATCGCGAACCAGTACGCCAACGAGGGCGGGCTGGACTACGCCAAGGTGCTGCTGAACAAGTCGCTGGACTCCAAGGCGGCCGAGCGGGTGCTGTCGCAGATCCAGACGCACGTGCAGAAGACGCCGTTCAGTTTCCTGCAGAAGGCCGAGAGCGAGAACCTGCTGACGTTCATTCAGGACGAGCACCCGCAGACCATCGCGCTGATCGTCTGCCACCTGCCGCACCACAAGGCGGCGGAGATCCTGGGGGGCCTGCCGCTGCAGAAGCAGCTGGAAGTGATCAAGCGGGTGGCGAACATGGAGCAGACGAACCCGGAGGTGATCAAGGAAGTGGAGCGGGGCCTGGAGAGCCGGCTGGCGAACATGCTGACGCAGAGCATGGAGAAGGCGGGGGGCATCCCGACGGTGGCGGAGATTCTGAACCTGGCGGATCGGTCGACGGAGAAGTCGATCATGGAGGGGCTGGAGGCGGAGGACCCGGACCTGGTGGAGCAGATCCGGCGGCTGATGTTCGTGTTCGAGGACATCAAGCTGGTGGACGACAAGGGGATCCAGGCGATCCTGAAGGAAGTGGACAACGACGAGCTGGCGCTGGCGCTCAAGACGGCGAGCCAGGACCTGCAGGAGAAGATCTTCAAGAACATGTCGGAGCGTGCCGCGCAGCTCATCAAGGAAGACATGCAGTTCATGGGCCCGGTGCGCGTCAGCGACGTGGAAGCGGCGCAGCAGCGGATCGTGGACATCGTGCGGCGGCTGGAGGACTCGGGCGACATCATCATCGCGGGGCGCGGCGGCGGCACGGAACTGCTGGTCTGAGCGAGGACTGCTGAACGATGGCGCTGATCAAGCACGCGAGCCTGGGCGATCTGACCAAGAGCGCGGTCGTGCTGGACCTGGGGGACCTGCAGCGGCAGGGCGATGCGATCCTGTCGGCGGCGCGCCGGAGGGCGGCGGAGGAACTGGAGGAGGCCCGGCGCGCGCGCGCGCGCCTGGTGGCGGGCGCGGCCGAGGCGGGGCACGCCCAGGGGCTGGCGCGGGGCCTGGCCGAAGGGCGGGAACGGGGCTTCGAACAGGGACGGGCCGAGGCGCTGGCGGCGAACCAGGAAGCCATCGCGAACCTGCGGGCGTCGTGGGCGGCGGCGCTGGACGGCTGGAACGCGCAGCGCGACGCGATGCTGGACGCGGCGCGCCTTGACGTGGTGCGCCTGGCGGCGATGGTGGCCGAGAAGGTGACGCGCCGGCAGGTGCATCTGGACCCGGCGGTGGTCGCCGAGCAACTGCGCGAAGTGCTGTCGCTGGTGCTGCGCCCGAGCCGGCTGGTGGTGCGGGTGCACCCGGCGGACAGGCCGCTGGTGGAGGCGGCCCTCCCGGAGGCGATGGCCCGGTTCCACAACGCCCAGCACGTGGAACTGCTGGACGATGCGACGCTCGAGCGCGGGTCGTGCGTGGCGCGCCTGGCGGGGTCGGACGGTGAGATCGACGCTTCGATCGGCACACAGTTGGAGCGGGTGGTCGCGGCGCTCTTGCCGGATGGGGGCGCGACGTGAGCGTGCTCGAATCGGCCTTGCGGACCGTGCGTTCGATGCAGCCGGTGCGCATCACCGGGCGCGTGTCGGCGGTGCGGGGCATGAGCGTGCTGGTTCAGGATCTTCCGTTGCCGGTGGGGGCCCTGGTGGAACTGCCCCGGGCCGAGGCCGACGGGGGGCGAGCGCACGGGGAAGTCGTGGGCTTCCAGGGGCCGACGGCCATCGTGATGATGCTGGGATCGACCGGGGGCGTTCGAGCCGGCGACGCGGTGGTGGGCGTGCGCGCCGGGCAGACGGTGCCGGTGGGCGATGCGATGCTGGGGCGGTGCATCGACGGACTGGGGCGGCCGATCGACGGGCTGGGGCCGATCGGCGGGACGCGGCCGCGGCCGCTGGACCCGGGGCCGCTGCCTGCGCTGCGGCGGCGGCGGATCAGCAAGGCGTTGTACACGGGGGTTCGGGCGATCGACCTGTTCACGACGCTTGGCCGGGGCCAGCGGATGGGGATCTTCGCGGGCCCTGGCGTGGGCAAGAGCACGCTGCTGGGGACGATCACGCGCCGGGCGACGAGCGACGTGAACGTGCTGGCCTTGATCGGCGAGCGGGGCCGCGAGGTGCGGGATTTCATCGAGCACACGCTGGGGCCCGAGGGGCTGCGGCGGTCGGTGGTGGTGTGCAGCACGGGGGACGAGTCGCCGCTGATGCGGATCCGCGCGGCGCAGGCGGCGTGCGCCGTGGCGGAGCATTTCCGCGACCGGGGGCTGCACGTGCTGCTGCTGGTGGACTCGATCACGCGGTTCGCGCACGCGCAGCGGCAGGTGGGCCTGACGGTGGGCGAGGCGCCGGCGAGCAAGGGGTACACGCCGAGTGTGTTCGCGGCGATGGCGGGCCTGCTGGAGCGGGCGGGGATCGTGGAGTCGGACGTGCCCGGGCGCGAACCGGGGTCGATCACGGGCCTGTACACGGTGCTGGTGGAGGGGGACGACATGACCGAGCCGGTGGCCGACGCGGCGCGGGGCATCCTCGACGGGCACATCATCCTGTCCCGGGCGCTGGCGCAGCGGGCGCACTACCCGGCGATCGACGTATTGGACTCGGTGTCGCGCGTGGCCGACGACGTGTGCGACGGGCACCACGTCGCCGCGCGCCGGATGCTCACCCGGTTGATGGCACTGTACCGCGAGGTGGAGGACCTGGTGCAGATCGGGGCGTACGCCAAAGGGTCGAACCCCGAAACGGACCTGGCGCTGGCGTACGCGCCGCGGATCAACGAGTTGCTGCGCCAGACGAAGGACGATACGACGGGCTTTGAGCAAGCGCGGGCGCTGGCGATCAAGCTGGCCATGGACGCCGGCAATCAGCCCACGGCGGCGCCGGGCGGGCGCGCGGCCGGCGGCGGCGCAGCGCGGAGGGCCGGGTGATGGCGGCGTTCGTCTTCGAGTTCGAGGCGGTGCTGGAGCAGCGGGGGCGCGAGGAGAAGCTGCACCAGCGGGCCGTCGCGGAACTGGAGCACCAGCGTGTGTTGGTGGAAACCCGGGTGGAATCGATCAAGACGCGTCTGTCGCACGGACGGGAGTCGATGCGGCGGGCGCTGGGCGCGGGCGGGGCGGTGCCGATGGACGCCGTGCGGCTGCAGAGCACCAGCTCGCTGCACGACCTGATCGCGCTGCAACGCGCAGCGCTGGAGCTGGCGGGCGTGCACCAGCGGCTCAACGCGGCCCGGGCGCGGCTGATGCGGGCGACGGTGGCACGCAAGGCCGTCGAGACGCTGAGGTCGCGCCGGTACCAGGCGTGGCGGCGGGAGCAGGCTCGGATCGAGAACAACGCGATGGACGACCTGGCGGTGATGCGACACGGGCGCCGGGCCGACGCGGTGGTGGGGCTGGATGAACCGGGAGCCGCGGCATGAAGAAGGCGTGGAGCGTGCTGGCCTTTCTGGCGGTGGTGAACCTGGTGGCGGTGGCGGGGTTCTTCGCGTGGCTCAAGGCGACGGACCGCCTGAACGGCGAGCGTGCGGCGAAGATCCGGGCGATGCTGGCCGAGACCATCACGGCGGAGAAGGCCCGCCTGGCGGAGGAGGCGGCCAAGGCCGAGGCCGAGGTCAAGCAGAAGGCCGAGCGGCAGCGGCTGGCGGGCTTGCCGGAGTCGGCGGGCGACCAGTTGGACCGCCAGCGCGAGGCCGACGATGTGCGGCAGGCGATGATCCTGCGCCTGCGGGAAGAGGTGCAGCAGCTCAAGGCGACGCTGGCGCGCCAGGAGGAGCAACTGGCGGCGGACAAGAGCGCGCTGGCCGATGCCGAGAAGCGGCTGGCCGAACGGGAGGCGACCCTGACCCGGGCGGCGGGGACCGCGTCGTTCAAGTCTGCCCTGGCGTCGTTGGAGAGCCAGAAACCGGCCGCGGCGCGGGCGGTGCTGCAGGCCCTGATCGACGAACGGAAGCAGGACGAGGTGATCGCGTACCTGGCGGCGATGCAGGACAGGACGAGGTCCAAGATCGTGGCCGAGTTCATCAAGGCCGACGAAAAAGTGGCAGCGGGATTGCTTGAGCAGCTCCGGACGCGCGGGGTCGCCGTGACCCCTGACGCGGCCCGGACCGCTGCGCCATGACCACCCGAGCACTCGCCGATCCATTCCGAGCGACATCGTCCGACGGCCTGAGCACGCCCGCGGGGCGTCGCCCGCTGCAGGACGCAGCCGATTCCAGCCCGTTCGCGGATGCGATGCGCGCCGAGCGCAAGAGCGACGCGGGGCGCAAGAACGGAGCGCAGCAAACGAAGTCAGAGCCGGCGCGGCCGCGGGATGTGACGAACGCGGCGGCGCCATCCGAACCGGCGGCCGGGCGGCCAGCCGGGGCGACCGACGAGGTGGACGCGCGGCGCGTTGCGGATCCGACCGCTGAGGGCGCGGATCTCGAATCGAATGTGGACCGAGCGTCGGCGATGGACACGGAGCCGACCGGCGAGGTCGAGGGAAGCGGCCGGACCGCGGACGGGCGTGTTGATGGTTCGGTTGAAGAAGGGGATCCACAGGCCGATGTGAACGAATCGCTGACGAGCAGTGGCGAACCCAGCGCCAGGTCGGGAACCGAGGGCCTGGCGCCGGTGCGCGTGGATGCGGATGGATCACGGCGGCGGCCCGGCGGGCAGGAGAGACCCGGTACGGCGGAGGGCGGCGGGAACGCGGTGCCAGGTGGCGACGCGGCGGAGGCGACGGGTGGCGGTGAGCGGCCGAACGGGTCCGGGCCGATGACGATTCGTGCGTTGAACGATCTGCTTGCTCGGGCGGATAAGGCACTGCTGCTGCGCGTGGCGGGGTTGTCGGCGGGCCGGGTTGACGTGAGCATGAACGGGTTCGCGGGCACGGCTGAGCGACCCCAGCCGCCGGCCGCGGAAACGGCGGGAACGAGCGCGCCGGGCGCGGCCCCCGTCGCCGTGCCGGCGGATGTGCCGGCGCGGGCTGACGCCGCGGCGGGCCAGCCGATGGGCGATGTGCCTGTGGGCGCGACCGTGGGAGCCAAGGAAGCGGCGGTGCCTGAGGGGCGTGAAGCGGCGTCGGCGGCACCGGCCACGAGTGGCGCGGCCAAGCCCGACGCACGCTCGGGCGAGTCGTATGGGGGCGGGGCGACACCCGCGGTGTTCCGGCTGGTGAGTGAAGGACGATCAACGTCGCACGCGGTGCGCCCGGGGACGCCGTCGGCGGCGGGGCCAAGCCCGGAAGCGTTCGAGGCACAGGTGGCGCGGGGCCTGGCGGCGGCGCTGCAACAGCGAGGCGGGAGCGTGACGCTCCGGCTGCACCCGGAAACTCTGGGGCAGTTGCGGGTTCAGATGGAGCTGGCGGGCGGGACGGTTTCCGTGCGTCTGGCGGTCGGGAGCGCTCAGGCACGGGACTTGCTTGACTCAACGCTTGCGAACCTGAGGTCGTCGCTGGAAGCGAAGGGCCTCAGTGTCGAGAAGGTGGACGTGCGGATCGATCCGAGCCTGGCGCGGCCCCCAGGGGAGCAGGCCGGCAGGCACGGAGCGACAGGCCGGGAGGATCCCGGGTCCGGCACGAACGGCGGAGCCGACGGTGCGGGGAGTTGGAGCGGCGGGAGCGGAGCGGCCGGGCGTGATGCCGGGCCGAGCGGCGGATGGGGGCGTGCCGGAGGCACGCCGAGCGAACCGGGCGCGGAGCGGCCGGCTGAACAGATCGACGTTGAAGCGGCGCCGGGGCACGGAGTGCTCGACCGCGTGACGCTGCGGCTCGACGCCGTGGCGTGACGGCGGCGCTGCGCGGCGGGCACGGCCCGGAGGATCGCCCATGAGCGGTGAGGCATCGGCGTTGTCGGCGACTGCATCGGACGTCTCGCGCACGAAGGTGGACGCGTACGCGGCGCTCTCGAGCGAGCAGTTCGTGAAGATCATGTTCGCCGAGTTGTCGAACCAGGACCCGCTCAAGCCGAACGACTCGTCGCAGCTGCTGCAGCAGATGTCGAGCCTGCGGTCGATCGAGTCGGACATGCAGATGCAGCGGAAGCTCGAGTCGCTGGTGAACCAGAACCAGTTCGCCTCGGCCGGCTCGCTGATCGGGGCGTACATCTCTGGGCTTGATGAGAACAATCGGCGCGTGGAGGGGATGGTGCTGTCGGTGAACCGCACCGCCGGCGGACCGGTGCTGAACCTGGCCAACGGCGCACGCGTGCCCTTCGGGAGCATGGACGAGGTGATCGATCCGCGCCTGCTGCAACCGCCGGCGCCGACCCCGCCGAACCCCGGCACCACCCCGCCGCCGGCGGCGACCCCGCCCAGGAGCGACACCGCGCCGACCGAGCCGGCGGGCGTGGAGTGACGGGTCGGTGCGAGCGCGATGATCGGGAGCGACGATGAGCGTTGACGGCGCCATGCTGCTGAAGAGACTCGCCGGGGCTGCCACGCCGTTGAGCGCCGCCGCGGCGGGCGCGACGCGCGCGGTGGCCGGCGGCGCGGAGGCGTTCGCGGCGCTGCTGGAACGTGCGGGGCGGGGGGAGGTGGAGAGCGGGCTGAAGGTGACGGTGTCGCCGCGGTGCGACCTGAGGTTGAACGAGGAGCAGTTGACGCGGCTGAGCCGCGCGGCGGACGAGGCGGAGTCTGCGGGGATGGTGACGGCGGTGGCGGTGATCGACGGGATGGCGATGCACCTGGACGTGCAGGCGCGGGTGGTGACGGGGCGGCTGGACGCTTCGCAGCGTTCGGCGGGGCACGTGGACGGCGTGGTGTACGTGCCTGCGGAGGGCGAATCTGGGCCGGCGCCGGCGGTGCCGGTGCCGGGCGGCGCTGGGCCGGGGTTGAGTGGATCGGTGCTGCGCCTGCTGGCGTCGCTGGGGGCGCGCGGCGGCACGGGCGCTGCTGGATGAACGGGATCACGGCACCGCGGGCGCTGGACGCGCGAGTGCACGAAACGAGGGACGACACATGGCATCAACCGTCGCGATGTTCACGGGCCTGTCGGGGCTGACCGCCAACGCCCGCTACCTGGACGTGATCGGCAACAACATCTCGAACGTGAACACGACGGCGTACAAGTCCAACCGGATGCTGTTCGCCTCGCAGTTCTCGCGGAATTTCTCGCTGGGGTCGGTGCCGGGGGAGAACACCGGCGGCACGAACCCGGCTCAGATCGGCCTGGGCGTGACGATCGCCGGCACGCAGCGCAACTTCAACACCGGCTCGATCTCGGCGACGGGCGATCAACGCGACCTGGCGATCGAAGGGGACGGGTTCTTCATCGTGCAGCGCGGCAACGACCGGTTCTACACTCGGGCGGGGGCGTTCCGACAGAACTCGACGAACGACCTGATCACGGTTTCGGGCGAGCGCGTGATGGGCTACGGGGTGGACGCCGACTTCAACGTGGTGACGGGCTCGCTGGTGCCGATGAACCTTCCGGTCGGGCAGCTGCGCCTGGCCGAGGCGACGGAGAACGTGCGGTTCACGGGCAACCTCAACGCCGGCGGCACGATGCCCAGCCGCGGCTCGGTGACGACGTTCCCGTCGCTGACGGACCTTTCGTCGGCGGCGATCACGGGGGCGACGCTGCTGACAGACGTGGACGACCCGACGATCGCCGGCACGCAGGCGTTGTTCACCGCCGGCCAGTCGATCGAGCTCCGCGGGGCGGAGAAGGGCGGCAAGACGATCCCGCCCGCGACGCTGCAGGTGACCGGAACGACAACCGTGCAGGACCTGCTGGACTTCTACGTGCAGGCGCTGGGGATCCAGACGACGATCGGAAACAACCCCGACGGCACGACCCCGGGCGCGGCGGTGGTCGGCGGGGTGATCACGATCACCGGCAACTACGGCACTGCGAACGACCTGACGATCGAGACCAGCGACGTTCGGATCCTGGATTCTTCGGGGAACTTCGTTTCGTCGCCGCTGACGCTGAACAAGACTTCCACGGCCGACGGCGAGTCGATCCGCACGACGTTCCTGGTGTACGACTCGCTGGGCAACGCGGTGAGCGTTGACCTGGTGATGGCGCTGGAGCAGCGCGACAGCACGGGCACGACCTGGCGGTATTTCCTCGACTCGCCGGACGACACGGACGTCGACCTGCGGATCGGCACGGGCACGTTCCAGTTCGATACGGCCGGCCGGGCGCTGACGGTGAACCCCATCACCGCGACGATCGACCGGGCCAACACCGGCGCGCTGACGCCGCTGTCGGTCAGTTTCCAGTTCAGCTCGCCGACGTCGTCGGTGACCGCGCTGGCTTCGACGCAATCGACCCTGGCGGCGACGTACCAGGACGGCACGCCGCTGGGCACACTGTCGTCGTTCTCGGTGGGACAGGACGGCACGATCACCGGCGCGTTCACCAACGGCCTGACGCGAACGATCGGGCAGGTGGCGGTGGCTTCGTTCTCCAACCCCGAGGGCCTGGTGGACATCGGGTCGAATCTCTTCGGCGTCGGGCCCAACTCCGGCACGCCGGTGATCACCACGCCCACCAACCTGGGCACCGGGCGCGTGGTCGGCGGGGCCCTGGAGCTGTCGAACGTGGACCTGGCCCAGGAATTCATCAACCTGATCCTGGCCTCGACCGGTTACTCGGCCTCGTCGCGGGTCATCACAACCACGGACCAGTTGCTCCAGCAGCTGCTGGTGCTCGGCCGCTGAGCCGGGACCGCCCGGCTCGGGTTCGGTTCTCAGGCCCTGAGCGGGCGGCGCCGCTTCTCCAGACCGGCCGGGCGTCCCACGGACGGCCGGCGCGGCTGGCAACCGCCAAAGTCTGGCCCGGCTTCACCCGATAACTCCGACTGGCAGGGGAGAAGTCGGAGCACCCCGGTGGAACGCCAGGTGATTGAGTTGTGCCTTCTGGTGGTCGCGTCGGTGATCGGCGCGCTGGTGATGGCGCGCGTGCTGCGGCTCGACCGGCTTGTGGCCCGGGCGCTGACCCGGCACGCCGCGCTGCCGGCGCCGCACGAGGCGGTTGCGACGGTCGTCCGTCTGGCGGAGGCGGCGAGCCGTCAGGGGATGGGGGCGCTGGGTTCGGCGGTGGGGCGTGCGCCCGACGCGCTGACGCAGCGCGGGCTGGGCCTGATCGAATCACGGACCGAGCCCGAACTGCTGCGGCGGGACCTGCACCGATCGCTCGACATGATGCTGGCCATGCGCCCGGGGCGCATGGGACGGTTGACGAGCCAGGCGATGGCGACGATCGGGCTCGGATCGCTGGCCGTGGCGCTGGCGCTGGTGCTGCGCCACGCCGACGATCCGACGACGATCAGCGCCGGGGTGGCGCTGGCGGTGTTGTCGCTGGTTGTGGCGGGGGGCGTGTTCCATCAGTTGTCGCGCCCGTTTGCCGACGCGTTCCACGCCACCCGGGCGCAGGAGATGCTCGCCGGGCTGATCCTGATCGAGGGGCTGCTGGCCATCCGTCAGGGTGGCGACGCGGCCATGGTCCGGGAACGGGTGGCGGAGCTGCTGCCGCCGAACGTGGACCTTTCCGGCGGGGTCCGAGCCGCGGCGTAGCGGTCAAACGCCGCCCGGATTCCGCCGATGGATCTGGCAGCGGCGCGCCCGGTGCGCCCCGCGACCGCACTCAACCGCGAGGCATCCATGTCGGCCAAGAAAGACGCCAAGCCCGCCGCCGCTCCCGCCACCGCTGACGCCGCGCCCGCGAAGAAGGGCCTGCCGGTGAAGACCATCGGCGTGGTCGGGGCGATCATGGCGATCGAAGCGGTGGGGGTGATGCTCGTGTTCAGCTCGATGGGGCCCAAGACGACGCACGCCGAGACGGGTCACGGCCAGATCAAGGCGGACGCGGGCCAGCAGACGCAGGAGCTTCTGATCGTCGAGGACCGGTTCCAGAACCTGCAGTCGGGCAAGGTGTGGGTGTGGGATTCCTCGGTGCACGTGCAGGTTCGGCAGCGGAACTTCGAGAAGGTCGAGGGCATGCTGAAGCAGCGCAACGCGGAGATCAAGGAGGGGATCAGCCAGATCTTCAGCCGCGCACAGCACGTGCAGCTCAAGGAGCCGGACCGCCAGACGCTGAACCGTCAGATCACGGCGTTCCTTCAGAAGGTGTTCGGGTCGGACGATCAGGGCGCGCCGTACATCGAGCGCGTGCTGATCAGCAAGTGCCGGGGCTTCCCGGCTGACTTCTGACCTTCGCGCAACCGGTCGGGGGAGCGCACAAACTGCCGGACAGACCAGGGGGGAGCGCGGGCGGTGCGCGGGGGGCGCGAATTGTGCGGGACGGGTGCACGGGCGGGCCGATTCTGTTTCAGCCGCGGTGGTCGCCGCGCGCCCAGGCCACGGATCCGGCCACAGGTGAACCATGCCCGAGCAGGACGCTCCGAACCCCGGACAACCACAAGCCGACGCGGCGGCCAAGGCCCTGAGCGCCGCCCAGGAGGCGTTGGCCAAGGCCAA
>JAHCJH010000058.1 GCA_026126345.1 Phycisphaeraceae bacterium
GCGCATGTCGTCGTCGTCCATCGCGGGCAGATCGTCGTGCACGAGGCTGAAGGCGTGGACGAGTTCCACGGCGGCGCCGGCGGGCAGGCTCTGCTCGCCCCGACCGCCTGCGGCGACGGCGCAGTGCCACGCCAGGACGGGGCGCAGGCGCTTGCCGCCCCCGAGCAGGGCGTAGCGCACAGCGTCGCGCAGGTTGGGCGGGATGTCCGACTGGCCGACGTAACGATCGATGAAGGCTTCGATGGGGCCGACCGGCTCGGCCAGAGCGTCCCGGAGTTCGGGGCCCGGCTCGTCGTGCCGAGCGTGGACGGCACCGGGCGCGGCTGCGTGGGCGGAAGCGTGCGTGGTGGCGTTGGCCATGGGCGTGGGTGCGTCGGCCGGGTCAGACGCGCTGATCGTGCATGCTCAGCAGGTCGTAGATTTCCTGGCCGGTGGTCGAGGCGTAGATCTTCTCGCGGACGTCTTCCATCATCATCAGGCGGCTGACGCGGGCCAGGGCCTGGATGTGGTCGCTGGTTCGATCGGGCGGGCTGGCCAGCAGAATGATGAGCCGCACGGGCTTGCCGTCGATGGCGGCGAACTCGACGGGCGTGGGCGGCCGGCCGATGGCCATGGCGAGGTTGGCGACACCGGCGCACTTGCCGTGCGGAATCGCCAATCCGTGGCCGATGCCGGTGGTGCGTGTCTGCTCGCGCGTCCAGACAGCGTCCTTGAGCGCCTGTGCGTCGGTGATGCGGCCGGTGCCGGCGAGCACGTCGCACAGTTCGAAGATCGCGCCCTTCTTGTCCGACGACGCCAGCGGCGCCTTGACGCAATCGGGTTTGAGGATTTCCAGCAGGCTGTTCATGGCGATCGAGCCGGGCATCTGGGGATCGTTCGGGCGGAGAGTCTAGCAGGCGGCGGGCCGGCCCGCCCCGGCTCACCCCGGTGTGAGCAGCACCGAGAACGCGCCGTCGTGGTACCGCTCCGGGCCGTCTTCCGGCGCGCCGGCGGGCGGGGTCTGCTCCAGGCGTCCGGCTCGCATGCCGCGCTGGGTGGTCGCCCATTCCACCTGCTGCTCGTTCTCCCGCGGCTCGATGGAGCAGGTGGAGTAGAGGATGGCCCCGCTCATGGGCCGCAGCAGGGAGACCGCCTGATCGAAGATCTTGCGCTGGAGTCGGGCCAGATCGCCCAGCGAGCGGACGGCGTAGCGGTACTTGGCCTCGGGCCTGCGGGCCAGCACGCCCGTGTTGGTGCACGGCACGTCGAGCAGCACCAGATCGGCCTCGCGGGCGCAGCGTGCCTCGATCTCGGTGTGCGGCATGACCTCAACGCGGTCGTTGCCCGCGAACGTCTCCCGCAGAATGCCCAGGCGCCGGGGCTCGACGTCGGTGGCGACGATCGTGGCCTCGGGGAACACCGCCGCGAGCTGGCGGGTCTTGGTGCCCTGGCCGGCGCAGGGGTCCACGATGAGTCGGGGCGCCGGCCGCAGGTTGGCAACGCTCAGGACGGCGAGGGTCGAAGCGGCGTCCTGCACCCAGACGTCCGGCCGCGCCGCCAGCAGGGCCAGCAGCGCTTCGCGCCCGCCCCGAAAGACGCGGCAATGGGGCGTGCCGTGCGGGGTCAGCAGATCGTCGGGCAGGGGCTGGGATGGGTCGGCGTGCGCCACGTTGAGCACGGTGGGGGCGGCGCACAGGCTGTGCATGGCCAGGTCGCGCACGGCCTGGCCGTCCATGCGCTGCGACCAGGCTTCGAGGATCTCGCGCGGGTGGCTGGTCGCGACACCCAGCCGCGCCAAGGCGTCGTCGGGCAGCACGGCCTGGCGCAGCGAGAGGCTGCCGCCGCCGTCCATCGGCAAGCGGTCGGGTTCGCCCCGCCATGGCTCGCCGGAACGCTCGCCCTTGAGTTCGGCCAGCCGCCGGAGCACGGCGTTGGTCAGGTCGCCGGCGCCGGCGCGCACGTGGCGTTTGGCGTACTCCACGGCGTGGTCGATGGCGGCGTACGCGGGCACGCGGTCGAGCAGGAAGATCTGCGCTGCGCCCGCCAGCAGCGCCGCCTGGAGGCCGGGCTGCATCCCTTCCAGCGGGCGCGAGGCGCGCGCGTTGATCAGGAACTCCAGCGTCAGCCAGCGGCGAACCACCGCGTCGGCGATGGCGTGCGCCAGCGCGGCGTCGCGTCCGTCAAGCCCCGCGGGAGATTCGAACGGTCGGAGTTCCAGCTCCGGCCACTTGGCCGCCTGGCGCGACAGCCACGCCAGCACCGCATCCCGGCCCGCGTCGATCGTCTGGGGGCGGGGGCGGGGCCGCTTGGGCCCCTTGGCGCCGGCGGGCCTGGCTCGGCCCCCCGAGGGGTGGGGGCCGGCTCGATGCTTGGAGCCGTTGGCAGGTCTGGAAGGTCGGGCGGGTCGTGGCACGGGCGAGGATAGCGGTCGGGAGCGTTCCAACGTCCGGTTTCGGAACGCAAATTTCTCTCAGACTGGTGCCGACCCCGATCGAACGGGGTCGAGCGGCCAGCCGACCCCAACCGGTAGTGCCGAAGGGGGCACGGGGCGGCGTGGCGGGCCATCACACCGCAGTTACACACTGTGCCCGATTGCGGGCCGCTGGCCGATCGCTCGGGCATCCCGCACACGGAGGTGCCCCATGGTGCTCTCAATGGCCGGCCGCCTGATGGATCGCCTGTCCCGTCCCGCCGCGCAGGCCCAGCCCAAGGCCGTCAGCCCGGAACGGCAGCGGCTGATCGATCAGATCATCACGATCAACCCGACGGCGGCCCGCGAGTACCTGGATCAGTTCAAGGACCAGTCGCTGAAGTACTACCTGAACCACCTGCACGCCATGCAGGAGCCGCGCGGCCGCATGGCCTGGTGGCTCCGCCCGGCCGAGACGGCGGCGGCGACGGGGCGTGACCGGCTGGACGACTGACCGGGGGCCCGGGGGACCGAATCGCGATCGGGGGCAGGATGAAGCGCATCGCCGCGGGCGAGTCCCGGCGATGCGTTTTTCATTCCCGGACTTATCCCACTGGTTATTGCGGCCGATGGAACGGGGGTCGTTCAAGGGCGGTCGCGGGACCGTCCGATAAATCGGGCCGTGCGTCGGGTTTCGGCCCGGCGCACCCCGGCGGGATGCCGGGGTCGAGCGGCCGGAGTGCCAGGGCATTGGAATCTGACGGAGCCGCCGACATGCAGCACCTTCAACCAACGAACGTTCGTGCGCACGCCAAGCGCGTGGGGCTCGCCACCGTGCTAACCGTTCTGGCGGGCTGCGGCGCCGGCGGGGGCTCTGACGCCAGGAGCGTCCAGTCGCCCGGCCAGCCGATGTTCGCGCCGATGCCGATCGTGACGACCGCATCCCCGGCCCAGCCGGAGGCGGAGGCCCCGGTCGCGTGGCGGGCGGCCTCGATGGAGCCCGCGGCGACGACGAAGACAACGCCCCAATGGGTGACCACGGCCGCGGACAACGCTCTGAAGACCCCGCAGAACTCGACCGAGGCGTCCGGACGGCCGAGTTATCCCGCGGGCGATCCCGACGCCACGCTCGTGGACACGCTGGAGGGCCTGACGCCCGCGACGTTCGCCGTGGAGGGGGCTGACTTTGATCCGCGTCTGACCCCGGACGGGAAGCATCTGGTCTTCTCGAGCACGCAGCACCGGCCGACGAGCGACATTTACATCAAGCCGGTCGGCTCGCGCACGGTGACACAACTGACGGCCGACCCGGCCAACGACGTGATGCCCGCGGTCAGCCCCGACGGCCAGCGGGTCGCCTTCTGCAGCGACCGCAACGGATCGTGGCAGGTGTTCGTGATGTCGATCCGCGGCGGGCGGGCGGTGCAACTGACTTCCGAGCGGACGCACGACCTGCACCCGTCCTGGTCGCCCGACGGCAAGCGGCTGGTGTTCAGTCGGCTGGGCGAGGTCAGCGGGCGGTGGGAGTTGTGGGTGGTCAACGTCGAGCAACCCGCCAGCGCCGAGTTCATCGGATATGGCATCTTCCCGGAGTGGTGCCCCACGCCAGCGACCGGCTTTGCCGGCAGCGATCGGATCCTGTTCCAGCGCGGGCGGGAGCGGGGCGACCGCGCCTTTGGCCTCTGGACGATCGATTACAAGCCGGGCGACGCCAGCACCCCGACCGAAGTGGTGCGTGCCGAGCGCGGCCAGGCGGCCATCAACCCCGCCTGGAGCCCCGACGGGCAGTGGATCGCGTACGCGACCGTCCCGGCCACCGAGAGCGGCCGACCCCGCGCGGCGGATCTCTGGATCACCGGGGTTGACGGCGCGGGCAAGGTGAACCTGACCAGCGGGCGATTCGCCAACCTGATGCCCTGCTGGGGCAGGGACGGGCGCGTGTACTTCGTCAGCGACCGCTCGGGCAGCGAGGCCATCTGGTCGGTCGGGACCGAGCGGGCCCTGGCGGCGATCCGCGGCGTGGGCAACGAGGCCCGGCCCGTCGCAACGGCGCCCGCGGGCTCGGGCGATTGAACGGACTACCCGCGGCGGACGGGTGCAGGGATGCGCCCGCCCCGCCGCATTCTGTCGGATTCGTGCAGCCGGGCGGAGCCCGTGGCCGGTGAGAACCGGGAAGGCAGGGATGCCATGACAAGTGTGCAGAACATGCAAGCCAACGGAGGCGTGCGCGCCGGGATCGTCCGGTCGGCACCGCGTTTGCGGTTGCCGGTGGGCATGAGGATGCTGCGCGCCGTCTCCGGAGTGATCGCGTGCCTGGGACTGGCGGGCGCCGCCGCGACGAGCGGGTGCGCCCCGTCCAAGCCGGGCCTGACCGAGCCCGAGGTGCTCGTGGCCCCGTATCAGACGGGGGGCGCCCGGGTGTTGTGGGCCGTCGCTCCGCTCCGCAATGAAAGCGGGACGAGCGCGGCGGACGCGATGATGGTGAGCGATGCGCTGGCGGCGCGGGCCGCGGAGATCCGCGGGGTGTCGTGCCTTCCGGTGAACCGGACGGTGGCCGCGATGCGGACGCTGCGGATGCCGAGCGTGTCGTCGCCGGCGGACGCCCGGCGGCTGGCGCAAGCGCTGGGGTGCGACGGGATCCTGGTCGGGACCATCACGGCTTACGACCCGTACGACCCGCCGACGCTGGGGCTGACCGTGGGGCTCTACGGGCGGGATGGATCGGCCATCGCGCCCGCCGGGCCATCGCTGGACGTGCGGGAGTTGCGCACGGCGGGCGCCGACGCGACCGCGGCGGCCAGCGCCTGGAGCGAGCAGCCGCTGAGCGTGGCGGCCGAGCACCTCGACAGCAAGAACCACGAGGTGCTGATGAACCTGCGGCGGTACGCCGAGGGTCGGCACGACCCGACGGGGCCGATGGGCTGGAGGAAGTACACGGCGAGCATGGATCTGTACTCGGAATTCGCGGCGTTCTGGACGCTGCGCCGGCTGCTGGACCAGGAGCGTCTGCGGCTGGCGCGCCCCGGGCCGCCGGACAAGCCAACCGCCCGCTAGGCCAGGCCAATCGCCCGGCACGGCGGGCCGACGACGGGACTCGATCGCCTTGCCGGGAGATGCACACATGTTCACCCTCGCACTGACCGCCGGCTTCATTTCGTACCTGACCAACGAACGGCACTTCAGCGCGTACACCGCGCGCTGCTACGGGGCCGACTTGCGGCAGTACTCCGACTGGCTCGAGACGCAACTGGGCGCCCCGGCCAACGAGGCGGCCGAGACCCGGGCGTACCAGGAGCGGCTCGACCGCGTGGGCAAGCCGGGCCCGTTCCCTCCTTCGCCGAACCGGACGCTGACCAGCATGGTGCTGGAGGCGACGCCGGACACGATCCGCGCGTTCCTGCAGCACCTGGGCACCAGCGAGTACTCGCCGGCAACCATGGCGCGCAAGATCGCGACCCTGCGGTCGTTTTACAAGTGGACCGAGCGGCGCGGGCTGAGCTCGATCAACCCGATGACGGCCATCCGCACGCCCAAGCAGGGCAAGCGCCTGCCGCGGGCCATCACCATCGAGCAGATCGAGAAGCTGCTGGTGACGCCGACCGACGCCGACGTGCTGGGGATGCGCGACCGGGCGATGCTCGAGACGCTGTACAGCACCGGCATCCGCGTGAGCGAGCTCGTGGACCTGAACGTGGACGATCTGGACGACACGGGCGAGGCCCTCCGCGTGCGCGGCAAGGGCAAGCGCGAGCGCATCGTGCCCCTGGGCAGCCACGCGCTGGCGGCGATTCGCAAGTTCATGGGCATGGTGCGGAGCGACCCGCGCTTCGGCATGCTGTGGGCCGGGGGCGGCTCGGGCAAGCCGCTGTTCATGAACAAGCACGGCGGCCGGCTCAGCAGCCGATCGGTGCGACGGAAGCTCGACAAGTATCTCAAGTCCGCCGGCCTGGACCCCAAGATCAGCCCGCACACGCTGCGGCACTCGTTCGCGACGCACCTGCTGGAGAACGGGGCCGATCTGCGGAGCGTCCAGGAACTGCTGGGCCACCAGAGCCTCAGCACCACGCAGGTCTACACCCATCTGACCGCGCAGCGGCTCAAGACCGCCTACGACCAGGCCCACCCGCGCGCCGAAGCGGGTTGATCCCCGCCGACCGCAAGCCCCCCAACGACGCCCCGGCCGCCCGGGGCGTTTTCGTTGATGGGCGGGGCGGCACGTACCATGGCCGCACCGCGCATGGGGACCGAGGCTGTCCAGTTCGAGCAGGTGACGTACCGCTACCCCGGCGCACCGTCGCCGGCGTTGGAGGGGGTGACGCTGTCGGTGTTGCCCGGCGAGCGGCTGGGCGTGCTGGGCCCCAACGGCGGGGGCAAGAGCACGCTGTTGAAACTGGCGCTGGGGCTGTTGCCGGTGCAGCAGGGGCGCATCGGTGTGTTCGGCCTGACGCCGGCGGAGGCCCGCGGGCGCGGGCTGATCGGGTACGTGGCGCAGCGCATCGACGCGGAGCTGGGCTTTCCGCTTTCGGTTCGGCAGGTCGTGGAGCTGGCCGCCGGGTGGCGCACGCCCCCGTGGCGGCGTCTCGGCGGCCAGGCCCGGGCGCGGGTGGACCGGGCGCTGGAACTGACGGGCGCTTCGGCGCTGGCGGATCGGCCCATCGGGTCGCTCTCGGGCGGGCAGACCCAGCGTGCGATGATCGCCCGCGCCCTGGCGACCGACGCGAAGGTGCTGGTGCTCGACGAGCCGTTGGTGGGCATCGACGCCGCGGGACAGCAGCAGTTCGCCGAGTTGCTCGCAACGGTGCACCGGGCGACGGGGGTGACGATCCTGATCGTGTCGCACGATCTTCGGGCGATCGCGGCGGGGTGCGACCGGGTGGCATGCCTGGCGCGCCGGCTGCACTCGCACGTCAGCCCGCAGGGCCTGACGCCCCGCGTGTTGGCGGAACTGTTCAGCCACGACGTGGCGGGCCTGGCGGGCGTGGGCGGGCTCGCGGGCGTTCACGTGCATGCGCACGGGCCGGATGAGCCGTGCCCGGAGCACGGTCCGACGCCGGGGCCGGTGGGGCTGACGGTGCGGGGGCGCGGGACCGCCGGCGGGGGGACGCCATGAACCTGCTGCGGTACTTTGATTCGTGGGCGACGGCCGAACTGGTGTTGACGGCGCTGGCGGCCGGCGCCTGCGTCGTGGTGATGTGCTCGCTGCTGAGCGTGCTGGTGGTGCTCAAGCGGCTGGCGTTCATCGGGCAGGGTGTGAGCCACTCGGCGTTCGGCGGCATCGGCGTGGCGGCGGTGATCGGTGCCGCGACGGGCGCGGCGTGGGCGGGCCAGGGAGGCGTGGTGGAGTTCGGCGTGGTGGTGACGTTCTGCATCGGAGCCGCGCTGGGCATGGCGTCGGTGGGCACGGCCGGCGGAGCGGGGCGTTCCAGGCCGATCGAAGTGGACACGGGGATCGGCCTGTTCCTGGTGGCGTCGATGGCGCTGGGCGGGCTGCTGGTCGAGGCGGCGCGGGCGCTGGCGCAGCGGCTGGGGCACCCGGTGGGGGCGAGGTCGTGGGAGTCGATCCTGTTCGGCTCGATCCTCACGGCCGGGTGGGGCGACGTGCTGGTGGCGTTCGGGCTGCTGGTGCTGACCGTGGGCGTCGCGTGGCTGGCGCGGCGGCCGCTGCTGTTCTGGGCATTTGACGAGACGTGCGCTCCGGCGTTCGGCGTGCCGGGGACCCTGATGCGTACGGTGCTCATGGTACTGCTGGCGCTGGCGACCGTCACGGCGACCAAGCTCGCCGGCGTGGTGCTGGCCAGTGCGCTGCTGGTGCTGCCGGGCGCCACGGCGCTGAAGCTCAGCCGCAGGCTCTGGAGCGTGCTGGCGCTGTCGGTCGCCGTCGGGGTGGGGGGGCTGGTCGTCGGCCTGGCGGTCAGTCTGCAGGCCGACCTGCAGCCGGGGCCGTGCATCGTGCTGGCCATGGTCGCGGCGTTCGTCGCCGCGGGATTCTGGAACAGGTTGGGATCGGGCGCTGCACCGCCCAGGAGTGAAACGGCATGAAACCCGAGCGTCTGCTGGCGGAACTGGATCGGTTGCGCAAGGACGTGCCTCAGGACAAGGCGAGCCTGGAGTGGCTGACGCTGCACCACGTGTTCTGCTTCGTGTCGTACAAGATGACCGACTTCAAGCGGTACGTGGAGGAGGAGGCCAAGAAGGGATCGTTCGCCCAGTACCGCGAGTGAGCGGCGGGGGGGGCGGGTGGGCGGGGACCGGCGAGCTGATAGTCTGGGCAAAGGCGGATCGGTTATGGACCGCTCGGCGGGCCGGGCGGGGTGCCCGGAATGCGGGTTTTCCACCGCGGAATGCAGCCGGTTGAACCGGTCGCCCGAACAAGGCATAGTACGAACATCGCCGCTGAAGCCTGGACGGGCGGACACACAAGCACCCGACCCGACGGGAACAGGCGGCGACGACCGGGGTCTGCGGGCTGCAGACCGGTGGATCCCGGGCGATGTGCCGCGGACGACGGTCCGCGGGGGAATGCCGGGCGGCCGGGGCATCGCCGGCGACGGTTCGGCGGGTTTCCCGCGAAAGGAGGTGGTCCAGTGTCGACCTACGGATGTTTCAGAGGGCTGCGCGTGTAACACGCGGCTCGACGGAGCTGCGATGTGCAGCCCTGAGAAGAAATTCCGCGGCCCCCGGCCCCAACGGCCGGGGGCTGTTGTTTTTGGGTGGTGCCGGCGGTGGGTCGGCGGCGGTGAGGGAACGGCGCGCAACGAAAAACCGGCGGCGCTGAGCGCCGCCGGTTCGGGGAGAGCTTGGGGCATCGGTTCGATCAGCCGTGCCGGGCGCGGTCGATCTGCATGCCGTAGAACGAGCGGTGGACGAAGAACAGCGAGACGGCGAAGAACGCCGCGGCGAGCACGTGGGTGAGGGTGCGGTCGCCGTTGTTCTTGGCGACGACGCTGACGGCGAGCTCGACGGCCAGGAGGCCGAAGAGGGTGGCAAACTTGATGACGGGGTTCATGGCGACCGAGGAGGTGTCCTTGAAGGGGTCGCCGACGGTGTCGCCGACGACGGTGGCGGCGTGCAGGTCGGTGCCCTTCATCTTGAGCTCGGTCTCAACGACCTTCTTGGCGTTGTCCCAGGCGCCGCCGGCGTTGGCCATGAAGATGGCCTGGAAGAGGCCGAACAGGGCGGTGGAGATGAGGAAGCCGATGAAGAAGAACGGCTCGTAGAAGGCGAAGGCCAGGGTGGAGAAGAACACGCCCAGGAAGATGTTGAACATGCCGGCCTGGGCGTAGCGGGTGCAGATGGCGACGACCTTGCGGCTGTCCTCGACGCTGGCCTTGGTGGAGCCTTCGAGCTTGATGTTGGCCTTGATGAACTCGACGGCGCGGTAGGCGCCGGTGGTGACGGCCTGGGTGCTGGCGCCGGTGAACCAGTAGATGAGCGAGCCGCCGGCGATGAGGCCGAGCAGGAACGGCGGGTGCATGAGCGAGAGCTTGTCGAGGTTGCTGGTCAGGCCGCCGGTGAGCGCGACGATGATCGAGAAGATCATGGTCGTGGCGCCGACGACCGCGGTGCCGATGAGCACGGGCTTGGCGGTGGCCTTGAAGGTGTTGCCGGCGCCGTCGTTCTCTTCGAGGAACTCCTTGCCCTTCTCGAACTCGGGGGCGAAGCCGAACTGCTGCTGGATCTCGTTCTTGATGTTGGGCGCGGACTCGATGGTCGAGAGCTCGTAGACGCTCTGGGCGTTGTCGGTGACCGGGCCGTAGCTGTCCACGGCGATGGTGACCGGGCCCATGCCCAGGAAGCCGAAGGCGACCAGGCCGAAGGCGAAGACGGCCGGCGCGACCATGATCAGGCACTTGCCCGTTTCGTCGTGCGGGAAGGCCAGGCTGACGTAGTACGCCACGCCCATCAGGATCATGATGGCGATGCCGAGCCAGTAGGCGGAGAAGTTGCCGGCGACGAGGCCGGAGAGGATGTTGAGCGACGGTCCGCCCTGCTCGGAGCTCTTGACGACCTCGCGCACGTGCCGGCTCTCGGTGCTGGTGAACACCTTGACCATCTCGGGGATGATGGCGCCGGCGGCGGTGCCGCAGGTGATGATGAGCGAGAGCTGCCACCACAGTTCGGTGTATTCCTTGCCGCCGATGGTGAACGACGGGATGAGCAGCCAGCTGGCCAGGAAGGTCAGGGCGATCGAGAGGCCCGAGGTGATGAACACCAGGTTGGTCAGCGGCTTCTCGAAGTTCATCTTCGGGGCGGCGGCGTACTTGGCCCGGGCCAGCGCCTCGTTGATGAAGTAGGCCACGCCCGAGGCGATCACCATGATGATGCGCATCATGAAGATCCAGACCAGCAGCTTCACCTGCACCGCCCCGGCGGCGGCGGTCGCCGCGGCCATCTGGTCGGCCGTCGCCGTCGCGGACGTGACGCCGGCGGGCAGGAACAGGCTCGGCATGATCGCCAGGAGGATGAAGGAGATAAGCGCAACGCCCGTGACGCCGTAGGTCTCGAAGCCGTCGGCCGAGGGGCCGACCGAGTCGCCGGCGTTGTCGCCCACGCAGTCGGCGATCACGCCGGGGTTGCGGGCGTCGTCCTCCTTGATGCGGAAGACGATCTTCATGAGGTCGGAGCCGATGTCGGCGATCTTGGTGAAGATGCCGCCGGCGATGCGCAGGGCCGCGGCCCCGAGCGACTCGCCGATGGCGAAGCCGATGAAGCACGGCCCGGCGAGGTTGCTGGGCAGGAACAGCAGGATGCAGAGCATGATGAGCAGCTCGACGGAGATGAGCATCATGCCGATGGACATGCCGGCCTTGAGGGGGATGGCGTAGCAGGGATAGGGCTTGCCCCTGAGGCTGGCGAAGGCGGTGCGGCTGTTGGCGAAGGTGTTGACGCGGATGCCGAACCACGCGACGCCGTACGAGCCGGCGATGCCGACCAGCGAGAACAGCAGGATGATCGCGACACGGTCCAGCGGCATACCGCTGCCGACCACCTTGGTGACCGGGTCTTCGTAGGGGATGAGCACGCCGAAGTACGCGCCGACGACCGCGGCGATGAACACCCACAGAACCAGCAGGAACTTGCCCTGCTGGAACAGGTACGCCTTGCAGGTCTCGTAGATCAGCTCCGAGACGTCGAGCATGCTCTTGTGCACGGGCAGGGCGCGGAGCTGGCTGAAGATGATGCCGCCGAAGATCAGGCCGAGCACCGACACGACGATGCCGGCCATGAGCAGGTTGTGCCCGGAGAGGCCGCCGATGAACTCAACCTTGATGGTCTCGTTCTTGAGGTCGGGCATGACCAGGTTGGCCTCGCCGCCGGGCTTGTGGCCGCCGTCGGCCGCGCGGGCCGCCGAGGGGGCGAGGTTGACCGCCAGCATGGCGGCGAGCAGGATCACGGCCAGGCGGGCCGGAACCAGACGGTGCACGAGGGCGTCCAGGTGTTTGATCACTGGCGAATCTCCCGGATGAATCGGAAGGGGCGGAAGCGGTGATACCCAACGCCGCGCCGTCCTGTCAAGCGCGGAAGGGGCGTGGACGGTGCCGGCCCGAGCGGGCCGGGGAAATCATGGGATCGCGGGAACGGCGAGGGATCAGCCGCGGCTCTTGCGCGACTCGCGCTGCGGGGCCAGATCGCCCAAGGCCTCGCGGATGCGCCGTGCGATGCCCTTGCGCATGTCGCGCCGGCGGCGCTCCGAGGGCTTCTCGTAGTATTCCTTGCGCTTGATGTCCTTCGTGAGGCCTTCCTTTTCGCACAGCTTCTTGAAGCGGCGAAGCATCTGGTCCGTCGACTCGCCGCCCCGTGCTTTGACTCGGATCGCCATGACAGTGAATCTCGCTGAGTGAAAGGGATTTGTCCGGTTTCTCGCGGGCGGAAGTAAAGGCCGGGCCCGGGACCGGATCAAGTCTGTTCCCCGGCGGGGGCCGGTCCGGACGGAGCTCGCGGCGGCGGAAACGGTAGGATCGGGGGCATGCGACATCGCTCTGGACGGGTTCTGTGGGGCGTGCTCGGGGCCGCGTGCATCGGCGGCTGCGCCCAGACGCAGCCCTTCACGGTGGGGCAGACCAACCTCGAAGCTATCTGGTCGTTCGGCAATCTGTCGATCGACGTCGTTCCGCCCCGGGGCGGAACGGCGACGCTCGTGGCCGCCGCGGAATCGGCGCTGCAGGGGCGCGGCTACGTGCAGCGGTGGCGGGCCAGCACGGCGACGGACCCCGCCGTGGTGAAGGCCCGGCGGGCCGGCGCGGGCACTGAAGGCCTGGACGACGCGACGGTGTCGCTGTACGCACGGGCGACATCGACGACGATCGAGGTGCGGGTGGGGCTATTCGGCAACGAGGATGAAAGCCGCGCAATTCTGTCGGACATGCTCCAGCGGCTGGGGTACTGAGCGTTGATCGCGCGAATCGGCCGCGCACTGGGGCGGGCGTGGGCACCGTAGGATTCTCGGCGATGAGCGGCAACGGCCCAGGATCGGGCGGTGCGCGGGCGGAACAGCCGCGGGCGGTGCCTCGGCCCAAGCTGCCGGGGCGGCTGCTGGCGGGGATGCGGATCCGCAAGAAGCTGATCTTCCTGCACACGTTCTTCTCGCTGGTGCTGGCGGGGATCCTGCTGACGGCGGTGTGGCCGGCGATCACGCGCGTGGTGCAGCAGGCGGAGTTTCATGAGGCGCGGTTCGCGTTGTCGGTGGCGCTGGGGCGGATCGAGCAACTGCGGGCCGAGCGACCGGGCGAGGGGTTCGACGCCGACTCGGCGCTGGCGGCGATCAACGCCGGGCTGCCGGAGGGCGTGCGCATTCTGCACGGGCCGCTGGAGCGGTTCGCGATCAGCTCCGAGTCTCTGGCGGCGTCGGGCGCATCGGCGTTCACCGTCGCGACGCTGCCCGACGGCACCGAGGCGCCGTTCGCCATCGACCCCGTGGACCGCACGGGCTACGTGGCCACGGCCCGTCTGGACGAGGCCCGCGCCGGCGTGAAGCGGCTGCTGTGGATGATGACGTTCGCGTTGTTGGGCATCTACGGCCTGATCGCCGTGGCGCTGGAGGTGTTCATCCTGCCCGAGCACGTGTACCAGCCGATCCAGCGCCTGCTGGCGGCCGACCGGGCGGTTCGGGAGAACGACCGCCAACGGGAACTGATCCCGGCGACGGCGATGCCGGCCGACGAAATCGGCGAGATCATGCGCTCGCGGAACCGGACGGTCGAGGCCCTGCGCGCCCACGAGCAGGCGCTGGCCGGCGCCCTGCGACAACTGGAGGAAGCCGCCACCGACCTGAAGCGCAAGAACCACCTGCTGGAGACGGCGCAGCGCAACCTGGCCGACGCCGATCGCCTGGCGAGCCTGGGCATGATGTCGGCCGGCCTGGCGCACGAACTCAACACGCCCCTGGCGGTGATCAAGGGGCTGGTCGAGCGGCTGGCGTCGTCGCCCGAGCAGCGCTTGGACCCGGCGGAGTCGGCCCTGCTGCTGCGCGTGGTGCAACGGCTGGAGCGGCTCAGCGACAGCCTGCTGGACTTCGCCCGGGCCCGACCGCCCGAGAGCCGCGTGGCGGCCGTGGGCCCGCTGGTGGACGAGGCCTGGACGCTCGTGCGCCTGGACCGCGAGGCGCGGGGCCTGGAGTTCGTCAGCACCGTCGGCGCCGACGTGCTGGTGCGCTGCGACGCCGACCGCATCGTGCAGGTGCTCGTCAACCTGCTGCGCAACGCCGTGGACGCGTGCGGCGGGGGGGCGGGCCGCATCGAGGTCGCGGCGCGCCCCGTGCACAAGGACGGCGCTCGCTGGCTGTCGCTGACGGTCAGCGACAGCGGCCCGGGGCTCGATCCGGCGATCGTCGAGCGGCTGTTCGAGCCGTTCGCCAGCACGCGCCTGGACGCCCGGGGAACCGGGCTGGGCCTGGCGGTCAGCGAGGGGATCGTCCGCGAGCACGGGGGGATCCTGCTGGCCAGGAACCGCGCCGAAGGCTCCGGCGCCGTGTTCGAGGTGCTGCTGCCGGCCGAGCCGTCGCCCGACCCCGCGGGCGCGATCGGCGCGCTGTCGAGCGCCTCGGCGCCGTGACATGAAAAGAGGCCCGGATCGCTCCGGGCCTCTCTCACGGAATCTCGTGGTTGGCCGCTTCGGTTACTTGACGATCTTGATCTCGGTGACCACGCCCTTGCTGGTGGCCTCCATGGCGCCGGTCGTCTTGCTCTCCATCTTCAGCACGGTGCCGGGCACCTCGTCGCTGGTCCAGACCTTGGCGGTGGACTTCATGCCGTTCTGCTCGGTGGTCGTCTCGGTCCACTTGGCCTTGTACTTCTTGCCGGCGATCTCGATCTCCTCCTCGCCGGTCTTGGGCTTGGGGGCCTTCTCGTCGGTCTTGGTCTCGGGCTGCTTCTCGATCTTGGCCGGGACGTCGCGCTTCTGCGCGGGCATGTCCATCTTCTGGCCGCCCGCGTCGATGGTCATGACGGTCTCGAGCACGACCTTGTCGCCGGTGACTTCGACCAGCTTGGTCGTCATCGACATCGACGACTTGTTGCCGGCGGCCTCCGACTCGGTCTTCATCGTCACCGACGTGCCGGCCTTGTAGGCCGCCCACTGCTTGTACTCGGGGTTGTCGATCTTGTCGGCGGCCAGGACGGGGCTGACGCAGCAGACGATCGCGGCGACGGGAAGGAACAGACGGTTCATGGATACCTCTTTCGTGTGGGCCTTGGTTCGGGGTTGGAGTTCCGCGCCGCTCGGGGCCCCCAGGCGGCTTCGGAAGGGCGGATCGTTGCACGGTGGGACGTGCGCGTCAACGGACGGCGCGGCATACCGGCGGCGACCCCCGGTTCGCGGTGTGTTCGCGTGCCAGGTTCGCCCGGATTCAGTGCGACAGAACGGGGTGCCGCGGCCAATCGACCGTTGTGCACCGGTTGGTCACCGTTGCTCGATCGGCGTGTAGGGGGCGGCGTGGGGGCCGATGTACTCGGCGTCGGGGCGGAACAGGCGGTTGCCCTCGAGCTGCTCAATGACGTGCCCGCTCCAGCCGGAGATACGCGACAGGGCGAACATCGGGGTGAACAGGTCGAGCTGCAGCCCGATGCAGTGGTACGTGGTGGCGGAATAGAAGTCGACGTTGGGGTAGATGCCCTTGGCGGCCTTCTCGCGGAGCATGACCTGCTCGATGGCCTGCGACTTCTCGTACAGCGGCGTGTTCCCGGTGTCGGCGGCGAGCTGCTTGGCGAGGGTCTTGAGGTAGGTCGCGCGCGGGTCGTACGCCTTGTACACGCGGTGGCCGAAGCCGGCGATCTTGTCCTTGCGCTCGAGCTTGCCCCGGATGTACCCCTCGGCCGCGGCGACCGTGGGGATCTCGTTGAGCATCTTCATCACGTCCTCGTTGGCGCCGCCGTGCAGCGGCCCGCGGAGCGAACCGACGGCGGCGGTGATGGCCGAGTAGACGTCGGACATGGTGCTGATGACCACGCGCGCCGAGAACGTGGAGTTGTTCAGGCCGTGGTCGGCGTGGAGGATCATGCAAGCGTCGAAGGCCCGCGCCATGGTCGGCGTCGGCTCCTTGCCGTTGAGCATGTAGAGGAAGTTGGCGGCGAAGGAAAGGTCGGCGCGGGGGGCGACGGGCGCCAGCCCGCGGCGCTGGCGGTCGAACGCGGCGACGATCGCGGGCGTTGACGCGAGGATGTTCAGGGCCTTGACGCGGGCCGCGGGAACGTCGTTGCGGTTGGGCTCGGGGTCGAACATCGCCAGGGCCGAGACCATGGTCCGCAGCATGTGCATGGGCTGGGCACTGGTCGGCAGGCCGGCGAGCAATTTCATGGCGGCGCCCGGCGGGGCGTACCGGGCCCGAAGGTCGGCGGTGAACGCCGCGAGCTCATCGGCCCGGGGCAGGCGCTTGTTCCAGAGCAGGAAGGTGGTCTCTTCGAAGGTGGAGCGGCGCGCCAGGTCGTCGATGGGGATACCGACGTACTCGAGGACGCCCTTCTCGCCGTCGATGAACGACATTCGGGTTTCGGCGGCGACGATTCCCTCGAGACCTTTGGCAGTCAGCGGCATGGCGTGGCTCTTTCCAACCTTTGGAGTCGGCGTGCGTGGTTCGTTCCCACGCGCGGGCGCCCGGGCTCGCGGCGGGGAGGCGGAGTTTAGGCCCGGCGCGCCGCACCGGTCGGCCGAGGAACCCCGGCCCGGACGTACCATCGGCCCGTGCTGATTCCCATCGGGACCGACCGCCCGCTGCGCCACCGGCCGCTCGTGAACACGAGCCTGGTGTTCATCAACCTCGTGGCGTACCTCGCGTCCAGTTACCTCACGCGCACCGATCCCGCGGCCGCCCAGCGGCTGCTGGAAGCGATGGCTCTTGACCCCGAGCGTCCGCGGGCGATCAACTTCTTCACGTGCGCTTTTCTCCACGCCGACTTCTTTCACGTCCTGGGGAACATGGTCGTGCTCTGGGTCTTCGGGGCCAACGTCGAGGACCGCTTCGGGCGCGTCGGCTATCTGACGTTCTACCTGGCGGGGGCCGCGGCGGCGGGCGGGGTTCACTGCGCGCTGGAGCGGGGGCCGGTGATCGGCGCCTCGGGGGCGGTGGCGGCGGTGACCGGGGCGGCGCTGGTGTTGTTCCCGCGGACGCACGTGCGGTGCCTGGTCTTCTTCTTCATCATCGGTGTGTTCGCGATCCCGGCGTGGTGGTTCATCGCGTTCGCGATCGCCAAGGACGTGTACCTGACGGGCGCCGGCAAGGCCGGCAACATCGCCACATGGGCGCACCTGGGCGGGTACGGCGCGGGTGTAGCGGTTGCCGTGCTGCTGCTGGCGACGCGCGTGCTGCCGCGCGAGTCGTGGGATCTGCTGTCGATCGTTCGGCACGCCGAGCGGCGGCGGCAGATCCGAGAGGCGGTCGCGGTGCGAGAAGTCGCCGATCGCAAAGCGGCCGAGCAGGCGCCGACGCCGGAGAGCCTGCGGCTGGCGGAACTTCGCGAGCGCTGCACGCGTTGCCTGGCGGAGGGTGACGTGGCGGGGGCCGCCGGCGCGTACGAGGCGCTGCTGGCCGGCGCGGGCGAAGGCCCCGGCGCGGTGCTGACCCGCAAGCACCAGATCGACCTTGCCAACGCGCTGTTCGCTTCGGGAGCGCACCGCCTGGCCGTCGCGGCCTACGAGCGGTTCGCCGGCGCGTTCCCTACGGATACCGAAGCCCCGCGCGCCTGGCTCATGGTGGCGCTGATCTCCGCTCGCTACACGGGCGAGTCGGCCCGGGCGGCTCTGGCGCTGGACGCCGCCGAGCCGCGGCTGCGCGAGGCGGAACTCGTCGCCCTGGCCGGGTCGCTGCGAGCGGCCGTGGCGCGTGCGGCTTCCGGCGCGTGAGTCAGGCCGGGTCGTGGGGCGGGTGTTCGAGCGCGGCCAGGGCGTCGGCGAGTGCCTGCACCGCATCCTCGGGCAACTGGTGGCGCGAAATCACGGTGAAATCGGCCAGCGACTCGTAGAGTGCGTGGCGCTGTGCCAGCAGGCTTCGCACCTCTTCGGTGGCGCCCAGGCCGGTGAGTGCCGGCCGGTTGCCGGGCGAGGTGAGCCGGCGAGCCGCCAGCACCTCCGCCGGAGCGAACAGGTACAGCACCATGGCCCCTGTGGCCTTGGCGCGGGCCAGGAGTTCGGGAGCGCCGGGCGCGGTGGGTGTGCCGCCTCCCAGGGCGATCACGGCCGGGCCGCGGGCCGCGAGGTCATCGACCACCGCCGCCAGGGCGCGGGCCTCGGCCTGGCGAAATGCCGC
>JAHCJH010000059.1 GCA_026126345.1 Phycisphaeraceae bacterium
CGCCCACCCGCGCGATCAGCGCCCGCTCCACGTAGCTGTGGATGTCCTCCTCGCCGCTGCGCGCCAGCAGTTCGGGCCGTCGCTCCAGCTCCCGGCCGATCGCCCCGAGGGCCCGCATGATCTTTCCGTGCTCCGTCGCCGTCAGCACCCGCGCCCGCCGCAGCGCCGACGCCCACGCCGCCGACCCCGCCAGGTCCTCCCGCCACAGGGCCCGGTCGAACGGCAGCGAGTCGTTGAACCGCTTGAACAGGTCCGACGACCGGCCCGCGAACCGCCCGCCCCACAGCGCGCCCACTTACCGCGCCCCCCTGGCCGCGCGCTTGCCCCCGGCCTTCACCACCACCGCGGGCCTGCCGTTCGCTTTCGCGCGCCCGCCGGTCCCCTGCGCCGCCAGCCGCCCCAGCGCCGCGATCCGCGACGGCAGCGAGTACAGGCGGATGAACCCGCCCGCGTCCTTCTGGTTGTACACCTCGTCCTTGCTGAACGTCGCGAACGCCTCGCTGAACAACGAGTCCGGGCTCCGCCGGCGCACGGTCGTCGCCGTTCCCTTGTACAGCCGCACCACGATCGTCCCGTTCAGCGACCGCGCCACCCGCTCGAACCCCGCCCACATCGCCTCGCGCAGCGGCGTGAACCACTGCCCGTTGTAGATGATCTCCGCGAACTTCAGCGCCTGCGACTCGCGCCAGTGCAGCGTCTCGCGGTCCAGCGCCAGTTGCTCCAGCCCCCGCAGCGCTTCCATCAGCACCGTGCCCCCCGGCGTCTCGTAGCACCCGCGGCTCTTCATCCCCACCAGCCGGTTCTCCACGATGTCCACCCGGCCCACCCCGTGCCGGCCCGCGATCTGGTTCAGCCGCGCCACCAGTTCATCGCCCGCCATCGCCCGCCCGTTCAGGGCCGTCGGCCGTCCGCGCTCGAACGCGATCGTCACGTCCTCGGCCTTGTCGGGCGCTTGCCACGGGTGCGCCGTCAGCATCCAGATGTCGTCCGGCACCGTGTTCCACGGGTCCTCGAGCGCCGCCCCTTCGTGGCTGATGTGCCACAGATTCCGGTCCCGCGAGTAGATCTTCGTCAGGCTTGCGGTCGTCGGCACGTTGTGCTTCTTCAGGTAGTTCAACAGGTCCTCGCGCCCGCGCATGTCCCACACCCGCCACGGCGCGATCACCTCCAGGTCCGGCGCCAGCGCTGCGTAGGTGCTCTCGAACCGCACCTGGTCGTTCCCCTTGCCCGTGCACCCGTGGCACAGCGCATCGGCCCCGAGCTTCCGCGCGTACTCCACCTGCGCCCGCGCCAGGATCGGCCGCGCGATCGACGTCCCCAGCAGGTACCGCCCCTCGTACACCGCCCCCGAGATCAGCATCGGAAAGCAGTAGTCCTCCGCGAACTCCCGCTTCAGGTCCACCACCTCGCACGCCTCAGCGCCCGAGTTGATCGCCTTCTTCTCCACCCCCTTGAGCTCGTCCGCGCCCTGCCCCACGTCGCCCACCACCGCGTATACGCGGCAGTTGTAGTGCTCCTTCAGCCACGGAATCACCGCCGAAGTGTCCAGCCCGCCCGAGTACGCGACGACGACCTTGTTCGCCATGATCAGCTCTTGAAAAAGGGGTGCTCCAAACCGGCCCACAGGTTACCCGCCCCCGCCCCGCCCCGCCGAGCGTTCAGCGCTCAGCGCCCACGCCTCCCTCGGCCCTCGGCCCCGTCCCCCGCGACTTCCGTTTGGCGCTCTGGCCATTTGTCATTTGGCAATTTCGTCCCCCGCCACCCGCACCAGCACCGCCATCTGCGCGTGCATCCGGTTCTCCGCCTGGTCGTACACCACCGACCGCGCCGCATCGTCGATCACCCCCGCCGTCACCTCCTGCCCTCGCACCGCCGGCAGGCAGTGCATGAACACCGCGCGGCCCGACGCCCGGGCCATCACCCGCTCGTCCACCCGGTACGGCTCGAACGCCGCCAGCCGCTCCGCCGAGCCCGTCTGGTGCATCGACACCCACTCATCCGTGTACACCGCGTCCGCACCCGCCGCCAGCGCCGGGTCCGTCCCCACCTCCACCGATCCTCCGCACTCGGCCGCCTCGCGCCGGCACGACTCGATCACCGCCGCCGGCGGCGCGTGCCCCGGCGGCGTCACGATCACCATCCGCCCGCCCAGCTTCGTCACCGCCTGCGCCAGCGACACGCACACGTTGTTCCCATCCCCCACGAACGCCACCTTCACCCCGCGCACCGTCCCGAACCGCTCCGTCAGCGTCAGCACGTCCGCCAGCGCCTGGCACGGGTGGTGCTCGTTCGACAGCGCGTTGATCACCGCCGCCTCCGTGTTCCCCGCCAGTTCCTCCAGCACCCGCTGCGCGAACACCCGCGCCACGATCACCCGCACCCACCGCTCCAGGTTCCGCCCATAGTCCTTCACGCTCTCGCGCTCGCCGATCCGCTGCTTCGAATGGTCGTAGTACATCGCGTGCCCGCCCAGACGCGACACCCCGACCTCGAAACTCACCCGCGTCCGAAGCGACGGCTTCTCGAACAGCAGGATCACCGACCGCCCCGCCAGCGCCCCGGCCCACCGCCGCGGCTCGCGCTTCAACGCGAGCGCATCGGCCACCAGCGCCTCGACCTCCGCCGGCCGCAACTGCCCGATCGTCAAGAGGTCCTTGTACCGCTGCCGCGCTTGGCTCATCCGCCGCCTCCAGTCAGTTCCGCCGCCAGACTCCGCGCCGCCGCCGCGCTCTCGGTCGCGACGAACACCGTGTCGTCGCCCGCCACCGTACCCAGCACGCCCCGCGGCGGCGCGCCGTCCAGCGCCAGCGCCAGCGGCGCTGCGTTGCCCGGGCGCGTCTTGAGCACCGCCAGATTCCCAGCCGCGCCCGCCCAGACCACCAGCCGCCGCGCCGCCGTCAACGACCCGCCCGTTCCCGCCCCGCCCGCCTGATCCGGCAGCATGTAGCCCCGCGGCCCCTTGAGCACGGCCATGTCGCGCAGATCGCGCGACAGCGTCGCCTGCGTCACCCGCACCCCGCGCTCACGCAGCAGCTCGGCCAGTCGCGACTGGCTCGACACGCCCCCGCGTCGCAGGATCCCCGCGATCAATTCCCGGCGATTTGCCCGCATGCACGAATATACGCGACCGCAGCATACCTATGCAAGCCGGCCGCCACCGTCCCGGAACGGATCCGCAATCCCGCGGTGCCGATCCCGCATTCAGGGGCTTGTGCGTTGCGCAGCTTCGGGTTAACATGCCGGCTCCCGGTCGGGAGTCCGGGTTCCGTGTCGCACACCATTTCTCGAGAGGGATCGAATGACTGCAAAGTTCATCATCGTTGGCCTTTTGCTGGCCGCCTGCACGCCCGCCTTCGCCCAGTCCACCTCGGGTGATACCACCGGCCAGCCCACATGGACTCGCCCGGTTGCGAACGGCCCGAACCCCCCGGTTCCCCCGCTCAGCGGCGTCGGCACGGCCACGCCCTACCAGGCGCTCGAGTTCACCGTCAATCTGTCCGGCGTCTACACCTTCCAGTGTACCGCCACCGGTGGCTGGGATAACTACACCTTCGTCTACGCCAACGCCTTCGACCCGCTCAACCAGTTCACCAACGTCGTCATCGGCAACGACGACAACCCCAACATCGGTCTCTCCGGCTTCAACGTCAACCTCTCGTCGGGCGTCACCTACTACTTCGTCGTCACCGGTTTCGGCAACACCGACTTTGGCGCCTTCACCGTCGATGCTTCCTCCTCGCCGACCTTCGGCGGAATCGTCACGTGGGTCCCCGCCCCCGGCGCGGCCGCCACGCTCCTGGCCGGTGGCCTGTTGGCCGCCCGCCGCCGCCGCGCCTGATCGAGTCGGCTCAGTGTTTGTGGTAATCCAGCGCCGCCCGGGCAGCCCCCGGGCGGCGTTTTCGTTCGGCCCGCTCACGCGCCCGCCGCCAGCCCCTTGAACGCGCTCATCACCCGCGCCCGCGCCGCATCGTGATCCACGATCGGCTCCGGATAGTCCAGCCCGCTCCGCAGGAGCGCCGGCAGCCCGCGCGGGTCGTGCACCTCGGGCCCCTTAACGCCCGCCAGCTCCGGAACCCACCGGCGGATGAACGTCCCCTCCGGGTCCGTCTTGGCGCTCTGCGAGAACGGGTTGAAGATCCGGAAGTACGGCGCCGCGTCCGTCCCCGTGCTCGCCGACCACTGCCACCCGCCGTTGTTGCTCGCCAGGTCGCCGTCCACCAGGCTCCGCATGAAGTGCCGCTCGCCGATCCGCCAGTCCACCAGCAGGTCCTTGGTCAGGAACATCGCCGCGATCATCCGCAGGCGGTTGTGCATCCACCCCGTCGCCGCCAGGCAGCGCATCGCCGCATCCACGATCGGGTATCCCGTCCGCCCGGCCTTCCACGCCTCCACGTCCCGCGGGTTGTCGCGCCAGGCGATGCGGTCCGTCGCGGGCTTGAACGCCCGGTGCTTGCACACCCGCGGAAAGGCAACCAGGATGTGCCGGTAGAACTCCCGCCAGATCAGTTCGCTCATCCAGTGCACCGGCCCATCGCCCCCGCGATCCCACCGCCCGCCGTTGGCCTCCGCCGCCAGCCGGAAGCACCGCCGCGCCGAGATCGCCCCGCACGCCAGGTACGGTGAGATCGCGCTGGTCCCATCCAGATCGCACCGGTCGCGGAGGTCCTTGTACGTCCCAAGGCCCCGGGCGATGAACCGCTCCAGCCGGCGCTGCGCCTCGCCCTCGCCCGCGGGCCACAGGGCCGCCGGCACCGCGCTGTCGAACCCATCGACGCGCCGGGGCACCTCCTCCGGCTCGATGCCCGTCGCCGCCTGCCGCTTCGGTGCCGGGTGCTCACGCACGCCGCCGCGCCGCTCTAATTCCGCCCACCACGCCCGCTTGAACGGTGAGAACACCGTGAACGGCCCGCCGCTCTGGGGCCGCACCGCCCCGGGTTCGATCACCGCCTGGTCGTGGTGCAACCGAAGCGCCACCCCGTCGCGCAACAGCGCTGCGCCGGCCGCCGAGTCACGCCGACCCTCGTTCACTTCGTACTCGATGTTCGCGTGCACCTCCGTCGCCTTCACCTGAGCCGCCGCCGCGCGAACCACCCCCGCGACGTCCCCCGGTCGCTCGGCCCGGCGAACCAGCAGCGGGATGTTCAGCCCCGCCAGCGTCCGCGACAGCTCCGCCGCCGTCCGCAGCGCCAGGTCGACTTTGCACGCCGCCCAGTCGTGCGCCGCCCATTCCCCGGGCGACACCACCCACAGGCCCACCACGCGCCGGCCGCCCGCCGCCGCGGACGCCAGCGCCGCGTTGTCCGCGCAGCGCAGATCCGTGCGGAACCACACCAGCGTCCGACCGCCGCCGACCGAGTTCCCCGCGGTTCCCTTGGCCATCGCCCCATTCTCCCAAAAACGAACCGGGCCGATCGGCGAGCACGCATTGCCGACCGGCCCGTTCGTTACGGCTGTCCCCCGCCCGCCATCCATCTCCCGCGTTGGCCGGCCGCCGGCGGCCGCTCGGGGGCGCGAGTCCGACCGCCGACGACCGACCTCAGGAGAAACAGAGATCCGCTCACACGCCCCGCCCCAACATCAGCGACATCACCTCCGCGCGCACCGGCGTCGTCTCTTCGAAGCACCCGCGCGCCGCCGTCGTCACCATCGTCGCACCTTGTTTGTTCACCCCGCGCATCCGCATGCACAGGTGCGCCGACTCGATCACCACCAGCACGCCCCGCGGCCGAACGTGCTCCATGATCGCCGACGCCACCTGGTTCGTCAGCCGCTCCTGTACCTGCGGCCGCCGCGCGAACGTCTCGACCGTCCGCGCCAGCTTGCTCAGCCCCACCACCTGCCGCCCGTCGGGCTGGTACGCCACGTGCGCCGTCCCCGTGAACGGCAGCAGGTGATGCTCGCACATGGAGTGGAACTCGATGCCGCGGCAGATCACCACGTCGTCCGTCGCTTCGGTGAACACACGCCCCAGGTGCTTGGCCGGGTCCTCGCGCAGGCCCGAGAAGATCTGCCCGTACGCCCCGGCCACCCGCGCCGGAGTCTCCAGAAGGCCCTCGCGGTCCGGGTCCTCACCGATCGCGATCAGGATCTCCCGCACGGCCCGCTCGATCCGGGCTTCATCCACCTTCGGCGCCAGGGCCTTTGCCAGCCGCCGGCGGACGTCGCCGCCCGCCCGTGCCCGGTGGTCATCGCAGCCGCAGCCGCCGTTCCGAATCGCCGAAGTCTTGTCGAGCAGCATCGGGGGGCTCCTGAAATTCGTTCAAATCGTTCACGTGAACTCTACCAGTTCGATGCCGCCTGTCAACTGGTTCGCTCATTCCGAGCCGATTTTTTGAATATTGAGCGGATCCTGGACTCAATTGGACGAAATGGCCCTGTGGAAAAAGTCGGTCAAAGCGGTAAAATCGTTCGCACGGACTGGGCGTCGTCCTCATGCGTACAACCCTCACGACAACCAAACTCGCCCGAGCCATCGGTGTCAGCGAGTCCTCGTTGAAACGCTGGTCCGACGACGGCCGGCTCAACGTCGCCCGCACCGCCGGCGGCCACCGGCGCATCACGCTCGTGGAGGCCGTCCGCTTCATCCGCGCGATCGGGGCCAGCGTTGTGCGCCCCGAGCTGCTCGGCCTGAACGATCTCGAGGGCCTGCCGCTCGACTGGGCCGTCACCGCCGACCCGCTGCAGCGCGTCCACAAAGCGCTCGAAGACGGCGACGGCCCGGCCTTCCGCGCCACGCTCCAGTCGCTCTACCTCCAGGGCTGGACCGTCCCGGAGATCTGCGACGGCCCCATCCGCGCGGCGCTCGAATCGATCGGCACCATGTGGCTCCACGCTGAATGGGGCATCGCCGTCGAACATCGCGCCACCGACCTGTGCATCCAGGCTCTCAGCCAGCTGCGCCCGCTCATCGCCTTCAGCCGGCCCGATGCCCCGGTCGCGCTCGGCTCCGCCGGCCCCGCCGATCCCTACATGCTGCCGTCGCTCATGGCGTCCGTCACGCTCTGGGAGGTCGGCTTCCGCGACGTGAATCTCGGACCCGACACGCCGATCTCGGTCCTCCGCAACGCCGCCCGGCAGTACCGCCCGGCGCTCATCTGGGTGTCCATCAGCGTCGCGGCCAAGGTCCGAGAGGTGCTCGACGACGTCCGCCGGCTCGCCGACGAGGCCCGCGAGTTCGGCGGCACCGTCGTCGTCGGCGGCCGCGCCGTCGCCGCCAGCCCGCCGTCCGCCGTCGAGGGCCTCGCCCACGCGACGAGCATGGGTGAGCTGGCCGCCTTCGCCCGCGCGGTGTTGCGGCCGCAGCCGCGGCCGGGCCGATGACCGCCCGCCCATAACCGCCCCCGCAGCGCCGGTATTGCGGCAAGTTCATCCGGTTCACCCGGCGGCGCGGTCTTGCCCGGTCCTGACGGCTCGTGAACCCGCGCCGGGTGCGACGGTCCGTCGCGGTCAGCGCCCGCGCCGCCGCCTTGCCCGGCCGCCAGATGTATGCCCCACGGGCCGATCCACTGCTTCAGCGCAGGCATGACCCAGCAGCACACGATCCTGATCGTGGACGACGAGCCGCACATCGCGGCGGTGGTCGCCGCCAAGCTCCGCCGCTGCGGCCTGCGCGTCGTCACCGCCGCCGACGGGCGCGACGCGCTGAGCGTCCTGCGGACCGAGGACGTGGACCTGGTGATCTCCGACGTACGCATGCCCGACACCGACGGCGTCGCCCTGGTGCGGGCCATGGCGAGCGACGCCCGCACGGCGCACATCCCCGTGCTCATCATCACCGGTCTGGGGCACGATCTCGAAGACGAAGCGATGCTCGGGCCCCGGGTCGTCGGCGTGCTGCGCAAGCCCTTCAGCCCGCGTGAACTGGCCGCCTTCGTGCAGCGAGCCTTGCCGGCTCATCCCGCGAATCGCGCCGCGTGAACTACCGGCGGACGCTCTGACGGCCGACGCCCGGCGGCGCGCCGCCCGACAGCGCGGCGGCCTCGGAGGCTTCCTTGGCCGCGGCGGCCCGGCGCTGCGCCACGGCCACCGGCATCGACAGCAGGTACGCCGACGAGAGCACCGCCAGCGTGAGCCAGGTGTCGCGCGAGCCGGCGATCACCAGCACGCCCACGAACAGCATGAGCGGCACGATCAGCCGCCGGCTGATGCGGATGTGCTTGACCGAGATCATGGGCACCTTGCTGACCATCAGGCAGGCGATCACCAGCGTGTAAACGGCCGTGGCCCACGGGGGGGCCGTCACCTGCAGCGAGCTGAGTTCCAGCATCGGCGGCACCAGCACCGCGCCGCTGGCCCCGGGCGCGGGCATGCCCTGGAAGAACCGCGCCACCGGCGCGCCGAGCTTCTTCTTGCGGGCCTGGGCCGCGAACCGGGCCAGGCGGATGGCGGCGCACAGCGCGTAGGTCGCGGCGACGAAGAGGCCGATGGTGTCGGCCCCGCCGACGGCCAGGCCCTTGAGCTGCCACTGGTAGAGCAGGAATGCCGGGGCAGCGCCAAACGCGACGAAGTCGGCGATCGAGTCGAACCGCTCGCCGAAGCGGCTGGTGGCGCGGAGCAGCCGCGCCAGGCGGCCGTCGAGTCCGTCGAGCACGAACGAGACCCCGATGCAGGCGATGGCCTTGGCCAGGGCCTGCGGGTCGGTGCCCAGGCGCAGGGCGTAGTGCATGCTCGCGACGCCGGCGCACAGGGCGCCGGCGGTCAGCAGGTTGGGCAGGAGCTTTCGGAGCTCCACTTCGCCCCGGGTGCGTTCGGCGTCGGGGTTCATCGTGCCGCCCCGGCCGTCGCGGGCTGCTTGGCTTCGACGACCGGCGCGGCCCGGCCCATCTCGGCCAGAACGGTCTCGCCGGCGACGATCTTCTGACCCTTGGCGACGCGGACCACCGAGCCGGGCGGCAGCCACAGCTCGGCCCGCGAGCCGAAGCGGATGAGCCCGAAGCGCTCGCCGGCCCGAACCTCCTGGCCCTCGCGCAGGTGGTTGACGATGCGCTTGGCGATCATGCCGGCGATCTGGGCGAAGCCCAGCCAGCGGCCGTTCGCATCCCGCATCAGCACGGCCGAGCGCTCGTTCTCCTCGCCGGCCTTGTCGAGCGAGGCGGTGAGGAACTTGCCGGGCGTGTACGCGACCTTGACGATGCGCCCGCTGACCGGCACGCGGTTGACGTGCACATTGAAGATGTTGAGGAACACCGTGATGCGGGCCAGGCGGCCCTCGGGCGCCCCCAGGCCGCGGAGCTCGGGCGGCAGCTCGGCCTCGTCGACGCGGATGACCACGCCGTCGGCGGGGCTGATGACCAGGTCGTCACCGGGGGGCGTGGTGCGTTCGGGGTCGCGGAAGAACCAGACCGCCCAGCCCAGGACGGCCAGCGCCGGCAGCGCGAGCACGGCGGCGGCGGGCCACCAGAGCAGCGCGGCGCCGGCCACGGGCAGGATGGTCAGGGCCGCGACGACGGCGATGACCGGCCAGCCTTCGGGAGCGATGCGCATGGGCGGCTCCGAGCGGGGAGTGGGGGGTGGGGGCGCACGCGGGCGGCGCCCGGGACGGGGTCAGGTCAGTTGGACTCGCCGACGGCCCAGCGCCAGAAGCCCAGGACGCGGGCCTTGGGGCCGACGACGTCCTTGACCTTGCGGGCGGGGTCCTTGACGAAGGGCTGTTCGAGCAGCGCGACGTCCTCGAAGAACTTGCGCATGCCGCCCTCGACGATCTTCTCGGCGATCTCCTTGGGCTTGCCGCTCTCCATGGCCTGGTCGATGCGGAACTTGCGCTCCTTCTCGACGATGTCGGCCGGGATGTCGGCAGCGTTGACGCCCTTGGGGATGATGGGGTTGGCGACGACGTGCATGCCGATGTCCTTGAGCAGGTCGGCGGAGATGTCGCCCTCGGCGTGCAGGAGCACGCCGGTCTTGCCGTCGTGGTGGACGTAGGCGCCGAAGACGCTGGAGGCCGAGCCGGCGATCTTGCGGCCGCGGGCGTAGGAGCAGTTCTCGCCGGTCTTGATGCGGACCTCGTCGATCATGGCGGTGACTTGGGCGGGGGCGGCGACCTCGCCGGCGGGCAACTCGGCGACGGCGTCGGCGACCTTGGCGACCATGGCGATGAACTGATCGTTCTTGGCGGTGAAGTCGGTCTCGGCACGCACCTCGACGATGGAGGCGTGGGGCGTGGCCCCGCCGGCGTCGGGCCTGTGGATGGCCACCGCGATGCGGCCCTCGCCGGCGGCGCGGTCGGTGCGGGCGTCCATCTTGCCCTTCATCTTCTTGCGGAGCAGGTCCTCGGCGGCGTCGGCGTTGCCGCCGACCTCCACCAGGGCCTTCTTGCACTCCATCATCGAGAGCCCCGTGCGGTTGCGGAGCTTCATCACGTCGGCGGCGGCGATCTCGGCCACAGTCAGGTCTCCTGCGTTCTGCTGAAACGGTCGGGTGCGGGGCGGGGGCGCCGGGGCGTCCGCGTCGCTGCGCGGCCGGTCATCGGCGATGGGCCCGGGAAACTCGAACGCCCGGCTGGTCCGGGCGGGGTCAGGCCTGCTTCTCGCCGGCGCCGGCGGAGAGCGCGGCGGCGGTGGGGTCTTCGCCCTCGGCGGCCGGGCCGTCGGCCCGGAACTGGGCGCGTCGGGAGCGGCGGGGCCCCTCACCGGCGGCGCCGGTGGGGGACTCGGCGGCCTTCTGGGCGCGGGCGGTCTTGCCGTCGGCGACGGCAAGGCACAGCTCGCGGAGGATGACGTCGATGGCGCGCATCGAGTCGTCGTTGCCGGGGATGGCGATGTCGGCCAGGTCGGGGTCGCCGTCGGTGTCGATGAGGCAGACGGTGGGGATGCCGAGCTTCTTGGCCTCGCGGAGGGCGTTGACCTCCTTGTTGACGTCGATGACGACCAGGGCGCCCGGGAGCTTGTCCATGTGGCGGATGCCCTCGAGGTTGCGCTTGATCTTCTGCTGCTCGCGCCGGAGCTGGCTCTCCATCTTCTTGGAGTAGCTGGCGAAGCCGCCGCCGTTATCGATGGCGTCGAGCTCGTCGAGCCGCTTGAGGCGGGAGCGGATGGTGCGGAAGTTCGTCAGCGTGCCGCCCAGCCAGCGCTCGGTGACGTAGTGCATCTTCACGTCGCCGACGCGCTGCTCGAGCACGCCGCGGGCCTGCCGCTTGGTGCCGACGAAGCAGACGTCCTTGCCCTCGGCGACGATGCGGGCGATGAACTTCTTGGCCAAGAGGAGACCCTTGATGGTCTCCTTGATGTCGATGATGTGGATGTCGTTGCGCTTGCCCCAGATGTAGGGGGCCATCTTGGGGTTCCACCCGCTGGCCCGCTGGCCGAAGTGGATGCCCGCCTCGATGAGATCCTGAACCAGTTGATTCGCCATGGGTCTACCTGTCCGTTCAGCGCAACCGGCGACAGTCGAGATCGGTCACCGCTGAGGCACGAAGGGCGTGGCCGCCCGTCCGTGGGCCTGCGGCGACAGTCGCACAAGGGCGCTTCAAGAGGCCTTGTCGCGGAACTCGGCCCCCTGGCCGGCCACCTTGGCCAGCGGGGACCCCCGGCCGCCGATCTCTCGGCCGGGTCGGCCAATACTAGCGCGGTGGGGCGGGGGCCGCCAAATGGCCAGAGGACAAATGGTCAACGGGCCAAAGGGCAAGGGCGTGGGCAAGAGCGCCGAAGGGGGCCCCGGGCGCGGGGGCCGCCAAATGGCCAAAGAGTCAAATGGTCAAAGGGCCACAGGGGAAGGGCACGGGGGACCGGGCCGAGGGCCGGGGTCAGGCGGGGGTGTCGGTCCAGAGGTTGGCGGGCAGTTCGCCCAGCACGCGCAGGCAGCGTTGGATGAACCGCAGCGTGTTGGGCCCGTCGAGCGGGCCGCGGTAGCACATGACCGCCCAGCCGCCGCCCAGCACCCAGCCCTCGCCGACGGGGGCCCGCTGGAGGGCCTCGCGGAGGTTCGGCGTGGCGATGCGGCGAGCGAACGCGGCATCGCCGTCGATGCGCCAGGCCTTGTCGAATTCCGCATCGCCGAGCGCGACGTCTTCGCCGGCGGTGCGCTTGATCTGCCAGTGCTCGAAGCGGCCGACGCGGGTGAGCCGCAGCATCGGCCACCACGCCGGGACGCGCCAGGCCAGCACCGTGTGCGTGTGGATCTGCGTGGACTTGCCGCTGCCGGTGGTGTACTCGTGCTCGAACATGAGCGCTGCGCCGCCCTGACGCAGCGCGGCCCAGCGGATGCCCGCCGCGGCTTTCTGCAGCCCGAGCCACGACTCCAGGTGGGCCACGGGGGCGAACGCGGCGGAGCGGCGGGCATCGTCGAGATCCCAGGCCATGGTCCAGCCCTCGGCGGCGAGCTGCGCGGCGGCGTGGTTCCAGCGGCGGCGTTCGAGCGAGCGGATGGTGACGACGCCGACGATGACGGATCCGAGCGTGCCGGCGATGATGACGCCGAAGAGGACCCACGGGGATCCCTGGCGGTTGGGCCCGTGGATGGCGAAGACCAGGCCGATGCTGCAGGCGATGCCGCCGAGCACGATGACCATCCAAAGGAGTAGGAACCGACTGGCGGCGCGGTAGGTGGGCCAGGTTGGGTCGCCGGCGATGCCGGGGGCCGAGGGGCGGAGCACGGGGAGAGGGTACAGAGTCGAGAGACGCGAGTCGCGAGACGCAAGAAGGGACACGGAAGAGGCGGCGTGGCCAAATGGCCAAATGGCTGAAGGACAAATGGCCAAAGGGCCAAAGGCGGACCGAGCAGGGAAGAGGGCCAAGGGCCGGCGGCGGGCCGGGAGGCGGTGCAATGCGGCGTGGGGTGGCTGCGTTGGAGTGGCTGGCCGGCGCGGTGTGCCGCGCGAACGCCGGATGCGAATCGGGCGCGGACCGGGCGAGCAACAGGCGAACACTTGGGGCGGGTAATCGTGGAGCAAACCATGCGAATCAAGCAGACCAACCAAACCATGAGGTGCGGCGGAACGGCGCGGGCGATCGGGGGCGTGGGGGGGGCGGGGGGCGTGGGGGGCGCGGGGGGGTTGGGCCGGCCGTGGCGGTTGGCGGCGGTGATGGCGGTGGGCACGCTGCTGGCGGCGGCGGGCAGCGCCGTGGGCGCCTGGGGTATGACGGGTGCGGAGCCTGAGCCCAAGCCGGCGGCCAAGCCGGACCCGATGTCGGGCCCGAAGGTCGAGCCGGGCGGGGGCGAGGCGGCCAAGGCGCCGGCGTCGCTGGTCAAGCGAGACTTCGACGGGAAGCTTGAGCGGCTGGACCGGCGGCCGGAAGCCGCGGCGTTGGACCTGCTGGGCCTGACGGCCGAGGAGCGGGCGGGTGCGGACAAGCTGCTGGCGGCGCGGGCGGTGAAGGTGAGCGAGCTGCTGACGGAGCATTACGCGCTGTTCCTGTCGCTGCAGGGGGCGCGCCAAGGCGGGGCGGCGGCGGAGGAGCTGCGTCCGAAGCTGCGGGAGTTTCGCGAGGCGGCGGGCGGCCTGGTGGACCCGCCGCTGGCGCAGCAGGTGGCGGCGACGCTGCCGGAAGCCCGGCGGGCGGAGTTCAGCCGCGTGGTTGGTGAGTACATCCGGGCGATGAGCGAGGAGGATGCGGCGACGCGTCGCGGCGGCGAGCCGGCGATGGAGGGCGACCGGCCGGCGGCGCGCCGGCCCGAGCGGGCGGGGGCGGCGCCGATGCGGATGGAGCTGAACCTGCTGCTGCGGGAAGTGGGGCGGACGCTGGGCGCGATGGTGACCGAGCGGCGCGAGCGGATGGACGAGATGCTCAAGGCGGTGGGGGCGAGCGATGAGCAGGGGGAGAAGATCCGGCGGCTGGCGCGTGAAGCCGCGGCGGAAGGGGGCGGGATGAACCAGACCGAGGCGCAGCGTGCGGAGCTGGCGCGGAAGATCCTGGACGTGCTGACGCCGGAGCAGCGGCGGAAGTGGGTGGAGGCGACGAGGGGGAGGTAGGGGGGAGGTGGCACGTGAAATCGGTGACACGTCAGCTCGCTGGCACGGTCGCCCCGCCGATCAGGGTTTCGGCGGTGGCCCGGGCGAGGTTGGCGGCGCGGGCGCCCATGATGCCGCGGCTGCCGGAGACGATGGCGCCCTGGAGGAGCATCATGAGCTGAGCGGCGAGGGAGTCGGGGTCTGCGGCGCCGGCGCGGTGGGCTAGGTCGCGCATGATCTTGAGCAGGGAGGTGCCGTGCCGGCTGGCGGCGACGTTGATGGGGTCGAGCGGGTCGGGGAACTCGGCGGTGGCCTTCATGAACATGCAGCCCTTGAAGTCGGGGCGCTGGAACCACTCGGCGAGCAGGTCGAAGAAGCCCAGCAAGCGTGAGCGGGCGTCGTGTCCGTGGCGCTGCTCGATGGCGGTGATCCACTCGGCGGTTTCGCGCAGGTCGCGCTCGTGCAGCACGGCGATGATGAGCGCATCCTTGCTCTCGAAGTGCTTGTAGAAGGTGGTCTTGGTGACGCCGACCTCGTCGAGGATCTGGTCGAGGCCGGTGGCGTGGAAGCCGTGGTCGTAGAACAGCCGCATCGCGGTGGAGATGATGCGTTCGCGGGAGGACTCGGTCATGGGCTGGCTCCCTTGGCGGCGCGGGGGAACCCCCGGGGTCCGCCCGGCTGGTAAGGGCGGGGCGGGGGTTGACGTCAAGTCAACTGGGGGGTGGACGTGAAGTCAACTGTTCCGGCGGGGGGATGAACGGAATGGTTGCCCCGTTGGATGCGGGCGAGCGGGCCGGGCCCGCGCGTCGGGCGAACCGGGGCATGGCCGCGTGGGCCGGGCCGGATAGACGCCGCGAAGGAGACGAACGTGGAAGCCAAGAGCGGGTGTCCTGTGCATGCGATGCTGGATGGGGTGATGGGCTCGCGGGCGCTGCCGGTGTGGGCGCGTGTGGGGCTGCTGGGGTACGGGCTGGTGGCGTACGGGGCGTTCTTCGGGACGATCCTGTACGCGATCGGGTTCGTGGGGAACTGGGTGGTGCCCAAGAGCATCGACAGCGGCGGAGCGGTGGAGCCGGTGATGGCGATGCTGGTGAACGCCGCGCTGCTGAGCGTGTTCGTGGTGCAGCACACGGTGATGGCGCGCCGGTGGTTCAAGGCGTGGCTGACGCGGTGGATGCCTGCGGCGATGGAGCGGAGCACGTTCGTGCTGCTGGCGTCGGCATCGCTGGCGCTGGTCTTCTGGCAGTGGCGGCCGATGCCGGGCGTGGTGTGGGAGGTGGAGAACGTCGCGGCTCGGGCGGTGATGCACGCGGTGTCGCTGGCGGGGTGGGCGACGGTGCTGCTGTCGTCGTTCATGGTGAGCCACTGGGACCTCTTCGGGCTGAGGCAGGTGTGGTTCGCCTGGAAGGGGCGCGCGTACGCGCCGGTGGGCTTCCGGCTGCGGGGGCTGTACCGCCTGGTGCGCCACCCGCTGATGATGGGGTTCCTGGTGGCGTTCTGGAGCGCGCCGACGATGACGCTGGGCCACCTGTTCTTCGCGCTGATGGTCAGCGGTTACATCGCCTTCGGCGTGTGGATGGAAGAGCGCGACTTGGTGCGCGAGCACGGCGCGGCGTACCTGGAGTACCGGAGAAAGGTGCGGGCGGTGATCCCGCTGCCGCGGCGGGCGGCGGGGGAGGGGGCGGTGTTGAGTACTGAGTACTGAGTACTGAGTACTGAGTGCTGAGTGCTGAGTACTGAGGGAAGAGCGCGGCGGACCGGGCGGAGGCTTACAGGCCGCGGATGGAAGCGGGTGTGAGATTGAAAGGAGTTGCGATCGTGGTCAAGCGAACGGCAGCGGGGCGATTGGGGGTGGCGGCGGTGGTGTTCTTTACGGTGAAGGGGCTGGTGTGGGTGGCGCTGGCGCTGGGCGGGGTAGCGATGGCGGTGTGAGGGGAGTCGCGAGTGCCGAGTCGCGAGTCGCGAGTGAAAGCGGCCGCGGATCAACGCGGATGAACGCTGATGTTCATGGGGAGGGGGATCCCCGCGGTTGGGCGCGGATGAGCGAGGGGCGTCGAGTCGAGAACGCGAGCGCGTGGGATGGCCGGGAAGGTCGCGCCGGCGTGAGCCGGCGCGTTAGCGGCGGCGGGACCAGCGGTTCATGGTGACGGCCGAGCGGGCGCGGTGGGTGCTGCTGGCGGCGCCGGATGGACGCGGGGCGTCGGGGGACTCGTCGGCGCGGGGCGTGTGCGCCGCGTGGCCGGAGGCGTGCGGCGCGTGGGCGTGGGGGTGGGATGGGCGCTGGGTGCGGCGCTGGTCGGAGCGCGGGCCGTAGCCGCCGTGGCCACTGTGACCGCCCTGGTGCTTGCCTCCGGAGCGGTGGTGGGACGATTGGCCCCGGTATTGGCCGGCGGAGCGGCGCTGGTCGCGCGGGGAGTCGTCGGCGGCCGTGGGCTTGAGCTCGACGACCGGCTGCAGGAGCTTGGCCGGGGGCTGGACGACGGGGAGCTTGGCGCGGGTCAGGCGCTCGATCTGACGGAGCAGGCCGACTTCGTCGTCGCCGCAGAAGCTGACGGCGATGCCGCTCGCGCCGGCGCGGCCGGTGCGGCCGATGCGGTGCACGTAGGCCTCGGGCTCCATGGGCAGGTCGTAGTTGAAGACATGGGTGACACCGTCGACGTCGATGCCGCGGGCGGCGACGTCGGTCGCGACCAGAACGCGGGCGCGACCGGCGCGGAAGGCGTCGAGGGCGCGGGTGCGCTGGTTCTGGGCCTTGTTGCCGTGGATGGCGGCGTTGGTGATGTTGTTGGCGTGGAGCTGGCGCGAGAGGCGGTCGGCGCCGTGCTTGGTCTTGGTGAAGACCAGGGCGCGTTCGACGGCGGGATCGGCCAGGAGGGTGGCCAGCAGGGCGAGCTTGCGCTGGCGTGGAATGAAGTAGAGCGACTGGGAGATCTTCGGCGCCGCGCTGGCGACGGGCGTGACGGCCACCTTCACCGGGTCGTGCAGCAGCGAGTCGGCCAGGTGCATGATCTCACGCGGCATGGTGGCGGAGAACAGCAGCGTCTGGCGGACGGGCGGGCGCACCAGGGCGGCGGCGATGCGGCGGATGGGCTGGATGAAGCCCATGTCGAGCATGCGGTCGGCTTCGTCGAGGACGAAGATGCGGACGTTGGAAAGGTCGGCGTGGCCCTGTTCCATGAGGTCGATCAGGCGGCCGGGCGTGGCGATGAGGATGTCGACGCCGCGCTGCAGGGCCTTGACCTGGTGGTGCTGGCTGACGCCGCCGAAGATGACGGCGTGGGAGAGGCCTGTGTGTCGGCCGTAGGTGGCGAAGGACTCGCCGATCTGGCTGGCCAGCTCGCGGGTGGGGCTGAGGACCAGGACGCGCGGGCCGGGGCGCTGGGCGTGGCGGGTGTTGGGGACGTGCCGGCCGTTGTGCGCGCGCTGCGGCTGGGCGTGTGCGACGGGCTGAGGGTTGGGCCGGTCGTGGTGGTGGTCGGGCTGCGCGAGGCTGAGCTGGTGCGTGAGGCGGTGAAGGATGGGAAGGGCAAACGCGGCGGTTTTTCCCGTGCCGGTCTGGGCGCAGCCGAGCAGGTCGCGCCCGGTCAGGATGGGGCCGATGGCCTGGGCCTGGATGGGCGTGGGGGTGGTGTACCCTTCTTCGACGAGGGCCTTGAGAAGGTTGGACGTGAGACCAAGGGTGGCGAACGGCATGAAAACACTGACTCCTTCGGCGATGCACCGGCCGAAGGGCGCGGGCGATCGATCCGATCCGTGGTTCGGGCGTTCTTGCGCCAACCTGGTTGGAACAAGCAAGGCCGATCCGGGCTCTGGCGCCGGCCGCGACGGTGCGGCATGGACGCCGCCAGACGATTCCCAGAACGATCGGGCCCCGCGGAGCGGGACCGAGTGAGACTGAGGCCGCTGGCTTGTGCGGGATGATAGGCGTGCAGAGCGGCGTGGGCGCGGGTGCGGCGAGCGAGCGTCCGCGCGGAGTTATTGGTTGGGCACGAGATCGGTGCGGCGGTTGATCTGCCAGGTGGTGGGCAGCAGGTAGTTGCGGCCCTTGTAGACAAAGACCTGGCCGCTGACGGACATGGTGCTGGCGTCGCCGGCGCGTTCGGCGATTTTCTCCATCGCGGCCATGGTGAGGCAGGGCAGCAGGATCATGGGCGGCTCGGTGCGGCTGTTGGGGCCGTTGTCGAACGCGAAGACCCAGTGGCCGTCGTCGGCGCGGACCATGC
>JAHCJH010000006.1 GCA_026126345.1 Phycisphaeraceae bacterium
GTTTCGTGCGGGGGGCAATCCCGTCCGGCGACTGGCCCCGTCGCGCCCCGTCGGTTAGCCTTGACGACGGCCGAATCGGCCCTCGGGGAGATCCGCTCATGCACGCGCACCACGCCCGCACCGGACGCACCCTGACCGCGCTGACCGGCGCCCTGCTGCTGTCCGCGGGCGCCAGCGCCGACCCGCGCAACTACCGGCTCACGATCAACCCGCCCGCCGGCTCCGGCACGTTCTCGCTGACCGTCGGCGCGCCGTTCGTCATCGGCGGCGCCACCGGCAGCGACCTCATCGGCAGTTACGACCCGGTCTCGAACGCCACGGGCACCCGCACGCGGCCCGGACTGGTCTTCGCCAACTTCTCCGACAACCAGCGCGTGCCGCTGACCACCGGCAGTTCCAACTTCTCGGCCAGCAACACGTCGAACCCGTCTCGCCCCGCCGGCGGGCTGACCATCCTCATCAACCCCGAGGCCGGCTCCTGCGCCCTCGCCGGGTTGACCGTCGACGTGCTCAACGGCGCGCCCATCGCCTTCACCCCCACCGTGACGATCGGCTGGAGCACCTTCACCGAGCGCAACCCCACCGGTTTCGTCCCCGGCACCACCACCACCCAGCCGCTCGGCAACGCCTCGATCAACGCCGTCACCGCCACGCAGGTCAACACCATCGACGTCGGAACGCTCACGCCCACCGGGCCCAACCAGTACACGTTCAGCGTGCCGATGAACGTGCGGGTGACCGCCGATGCGACGCTCGACAGCCAGCCCTTCCCCGTCGATCCTCAGAGCGCCGCCGTCGTCGTCTCCGGCTCGCTCACGGTCGCCGGCGCGAGCGCCTCGGGCGGCGCCTCGACCAGCCTCGACGCCAACCAGGTGCAGCCCGGCCCTTCGGCGCAGCCGCCGCTGCCGTTTACCGAGCCGGTCTTCGGCGGCAACCTGCTGCTGCGCATCACGCTGGGCGATGTCACCGTCACCGCCGCCACCACCGTCAACGTCCAGGCCGCCGGCCCGCGGTTCGCCATCGCCGACATCGCCACCGCCGGCTCCGCAGCGCCGGTGCCCGACGGCTTCCTCACCGGCGACGATTTCGACCTGTTCATCCAGGCGTTCTTCTCGGAGCAGCGCGACGCCATCGGCCGGCTGATCGCCGACGTGGCCTCCAGCGGCGGCACGTTGGGCGTGCCCGACGGGTTCATCACCGGCGACGATTTCGACGCGGTCATCGTCGCCTTCTTCACCGGCTGATCCGGCGCCAACCCCTCGCGAACGAACGGTTCGTACGGCCGACGTTGGCCCCGGAACACGGCCCCGGCGGTCGGGTTTCCGCACGTCCGGGCTGCGTTATCCGCGGCCTGCGCCGGCCACGGCACCGTACGGCCGCCGGGCGTGCAACCCCCGCCCTTGCGTTGCGAATATCCCAGTGCAGACTTGTTCTGTCGAGTCGCCCAAGGAAGGAAGGAGTCAGAAATGTCTGCCCTGAAGAAACGCCCCTCCGCGGGGCGGTGGTCGCTCGCCGCCGTCGCGGCGGTGCTGACCGCCTCCGCGGCCCAGGCCCAGCACACGGCCTATCAGTCGTCGTTCGACATCGCGCCCGGCCCCGAGTGGTCCGCCGGCTCGATGCAGCGCAGCCCGACGGGCGAGCAGTTCCTCGGCGTCGCGGGCGACGGCCGGCTGGAACTGATCGTCAACAAGATGCCGCGGCACTCGTTCGTCATGGTCGCGTTCGACCTCTACGTCGTCGGCGACTGGAAGGGCTCGGCCGGCCCGAGCACCTTCGTGCTCAACCTGCCCGACGGCGGCGCCGAGGACGGCGAACTGCTTCGCGCCACCATCAGCACCGTCGACGACGGCATGCAGTCGTACCCCGACGCGCCCGGCGGCGCCGAGCACCCCGCCGGCACCGGCGCCTACCGCTCCGGTGCGCTGGGGTTCATCGACGGGGCCACCGGCACGCCCCGCGACGGCGTCTACCGCATCGTCTACACGTTCAAGCACAACGCCGCCTCCGTCCGCTTCGCCTTCGAGGCCTCGGGCCTCGGCGACGGCGCTTCGTGGGGCATCGACAACGTCGCCGTCCAGACGTTCGACATGGAGGAGGAGCCGGCCTACGCCTTCAGCCCCCGCACCAACGACGTCGGCGGGTTCAACGCGCAGGGTTCCTCCAGCGGCATCAACTCCAACCCCTACAAGATGGGCAACCCGTACGGCGGCGATGGTGGCGGAGGTGGTGGCGGCGGTGGCGGCGGCGGTGGTGGCGGCGGCGGCAACATCCCCGCGCCCGGCGCTGCGTTGCTCCTGGGCGTCGGAGCGGTCTGCGCCTCGCGTCGACGGCGTTGACGGGCCCCGCGCTCGTTCCTGTGACCTTCCTTCCTGTGGGCGGGGCGGCTCTTGTCGAGCCGCCCCGCCTGTCTTTGGGCGTCGGCACGCCGCGGCGTAGACTGCCTGCATGTCGCAGGCACCGGCCCACGCCCACCAGAGCGGCCCGCGCGAGCGTCCGTCGCTCGGCGCCGCGCTGACCCTGGCCGCGGCCGACATCAAGCTCTCGCACTCGGTCTTCGCGCTGCCCTTCGCCGTGCTCGGCGCGTTCCTGGCGTTCGACCCGCAGGCGGGCTGGGGCCGCTTCGGCGGCCAGTTGGCCCTGGTGGTCGCGTGCATGGTGCTCGCCCGCACCTGGGCCATGCTCGTGAACCGTCTGGCCGACGCCCGCTTCGACGCCGCCAACCCCCGCACCGCCGGGCGCGCCGTCGCCAGCGGGCGTCTGCCCGTACGGGTCGCTGTCGCCATCGCCGGCGCGTGCGCCGCCGGCTTCGTCGCGGCGTGCTGGTTGTTCCTGCACTGGTTCGCCAACCCCTGGCCCGTCGCGCTGGCCCTGCCCGTCTTGGGTTGGCTGGCGCTCTACTCCTTCGCCAAGCGCTTCACGGCGCTCTGCCATGTGCTGCTCGGCTCGGCCCTGGCGATCAGCCCACTTGCCGCGGCCCTGGCCGTGCGCCCGCACGCGCTGGCCGAAACGCCGGCGCTGCTGGCGCTGAGCGTCATGGTGCTGCTGTGGGTCGCGGGGTTCGACATCGTCTACGCCCTGCAGGACGAGGCGTTCGACCGCCAGCACGGGCTGCGCAGCATCCCCGCGCGCCTGGGCGCTCGCGGCGCCGCGACGCTCAGCCGCCTCTTTCACGCCGGCGCCGCCCTGGCGCTGCTGGCCGCCTGGCGCCTGGAGCCGCGCTTCGGCACGCTGTTCCTCGCCGGCGCGTTGCTGGCGACGTTGGTTCTGGCCGCGGAGCACGCGGTGCTCGAGCGTCGCGGCTTGTCGGGGCTGCCGCTGGCGTTCTTCACGCTCAACGGCGTGGTGTCGTGCCTGGTCGGCGCCGCCGGCGTCACCGACGTTGTGGCGTAGGGGTCGCCGGGTAACGCGGATCGGCCGGCAGCGCCGCCAGCACGTCCTTGGTGATGTCGATGAGGGATCCGTCGCTGGTGGTCCTGGGCTTGTCCACGACCTCGATCCGCCGCAAGTGCCGCCGATCGGCGATGGCGCCCAGGATGTCCTGCAGGTCGTCGGTGATCGGCTTCTCGCTCTGGCCGCCCCACAGTTGCTGGTGCGCCCGCTCCTGAAGGGCGGCGCCCTGCCGCTCGCACTCGGCCGCGCCAGCCTCGTCGCCCGCCGCCCGGGCCGCGTCACGCCGGGCGCGCAGAGCATCGAGCTGCTTGGCGAACCGCTCGCTGCGGTAGTAGGCGATGATCAGCGCTTCGCGGTCGATCTGGCCCGCGGCCTGGTCGGCCGGCCGTTCGGTGATGGCCGACTGCGGCCTGGGCTGGTCGCTGCACCCCGCCAGCAATCCCGCCCCGACGACCAGTGCCGCCAGACCCAAGATGGTGCTCCGACGATCCATGTGATCCTCCCGCTGCCGAGGCAGCAAGTTAGTGTTCACTAATATACATCGGGAGTCCGTCCGAGGTTCGAGTGTTTGCGGGCTGACCGACAAATACCCTGATCGGGGCATAGCACTTTCAGATATTTCTGAAATTCATGTGACGCTCACGCGGTCACCGGATAGCCTTGGGCATGGCCATGCGACGCCCAGTGCCCGATGCGCTTGTGGAGGCCCAGGACCGCTTCATCGCCGCCTGGGGCCAAATGGGCTCGACCTGGGGCATCAGCCGCACCATGGCCGAGGTGCACGCACTGCTGTACATCACCGGCGAGCCATTGTGCACCGACGATGCGATGGAGCGGCTGGAGATCAGCCGCGGCAACGCCAGCATGTCGCTGCGGGCGCTGGTGGACTGGGGCATCGTGACGCGGGTGCACAAGCGGGGCGACCGCAAGGAGTACTACCAGGCCGAGCAGGACGTCTGGTCGCTGCTGCAGGCGGTGGTGCGTCAGCGGGTCAAGCGCGAGATCCACCCGGCGCTGGCCTCGCTGTGCGAGATCCGCGACATGACCGGGCCGGGCAACGCGACCAACGGCCGGCCGGAGCCGGAGGCGATCGCCGGCCACCACGCGCGCCTGGACGCGATGATCGAACTGCTCCGCACGTTCGACCAGATGGGCGAGCGGCTGAGCGAACTGCCGACCGACGAACTGCGCACCACCGCCCAGGCGCTCACCCGCGAGACCTGACGATGCAGCCCACGATCCACCGCTGGCCCGCCGCCGCGACGCTGGGCGAAGCGCCCGCGGGGTGTTCGTCGCGCCCGCGGCGCGGCGCGTACCGCATCGTGTGGCCCGTCGCGCCGGGCGCGCTGGACCGCTCGCCCCTGGCCGAAGCGGCGCGCCGGGCTCCGGCCGATGAACCGGCACGCCTGACGTGGACGGTGGAACTGCGGGACGACGGCACGGCCGCCGCGGCGCTGGAACTGGCCGTGGGCACGGGCCGGGCGGTTCTGGCCGAGGGCGCCCGGGCGACCATCGCGGGCGACCGCGACGGGCACACGCACATCATCATCCCCGGGCACCTGTCGGCGGTGATCGACGCGCCGGCGGGCGCTCCGCCGAGGCTGCTGTACGCCGCGACCCAGTGGCTCACCCGGCTGGGCGTGACGGGCGGGCGCGCGGACCCGCCCAGGCTGGCGCTGGCGACGGCGGCGGCGGGCGACGGCGGCGCGTGAAACAGGCCCGGGACGGCCCGGGCCTGGTGGGCGATCGTCGCGAAATCTCCACGGCTCAGGACTTCTTGCCGAGCACCATGCCGACGACGCCGAAGACCGCCACGGCGCCGCCGAGGATGCCGACGTACATCCAGAAGTTCTCGGCGAACATCTTGGTCAGGGGCATGCCGCTCCAGCCGACGAGGCCGGAGAGCACGATGACGCCCAGCACGCCGAGCACCAGGACCATGCCAAGGGCCAGGCCGCCGGCGATGCCGCTCCAGGTGCCGTCGTAGGGCTCGGCGGCGACCATCATCATGGCCGGGGCCGCGGCGCCGCCGACGTCGGACGCCACGCCGGCGCTCTCGAACAGCGCGCCGCTCTCGCCGCTGTCGCCGGGGGCGGGGCCGCCGCCCTGCTCGCCGCCGCTGTACACGTCGTCGAGCAATTGGGCGCCGAGCTTGCTGCCCTCGGCTTCGCGTGTCAGGTCGAGCAGTCCCGAGCCGCTGGCGCCGGGGTCGGGGGCCACGCCGCCGATCGAAGCGGTGACCTGCGTCTGGGCCGAAGGGTCGCTCTCGCCTTCGTCGCCCTCGAAGATGGAGATGCCCGAGCGCTCCTTGGTGCCGGTGTCGCTGGTCGGCGAGCCGCCCCCGGAACCGCTGCCCGAGCCCGAGCGGTCGTCGGCCAGGGCCGCGGCCTCGCCGGAATCGGCCAGGGGGATCACATCGTCGCCCTGCTCGTTGCCCGACAGCAGGTCCACCTGTTCGCGCTTGAACACGAGCTTGTCGCGGTCGCGGAACTCCTGCAACTGGCCGGAAGAGGCCATGTCGCGGACTTCCTGCGGCGACTTGCCCAGCTTGGCGGCCGCCTCTTCGAGCGTGTAGAACATCTTGGCCATGCGTCGATCTCCGTCTGTCGTCCCGCCGAGGGGTCTGGGTCGGGGCTGGGGTCGTTTCGACGAGCCCGGGCCGGCGGACGTGCCGCCGGCGGCCGCCGGACCGTCCCGGCGGCGTGCCGTCTCGTAAAGTGAGGATACTACCGAACTTGCAGCCATGCCGCCCCCTCCCCCCTCCTTCCCACCCGCCGCCCAACCCGACCCGGCGACGGTCCGTCGCCGTTCGGCCCGGCCCCCGGCCCCGATCGAGGCCTTCGACATCCCGCACCCCGATCTGCCCGAGCGGCTCGACGGCCTGAGGGTGCTGCACATCTCCGACGTGCACATCCGCCGGGCCCGCCGCAGGACCGGCCGTTGGGATCGCATCCTGTCGGCCCTGGAGTCCACGCCGGCCGACCTGGCCTGCTTCACCGGCGACTACGTGGACCAGCAGGGGCAGGAAGCCGGAGCCCTCATCGGCCTAGCCGACATGCTCGCGGCGTGCCGGACGCGCCTGGGGTGTTTCGGGAGTTTCGGCAATCACGACACCCCGGCGATGCGCCGGGCGGCGCGGGCCCTGCCGGGCATCCGCTGGCTCTCGCCGGCGCCCACCGAGCCGCTGGCCGACCCGGATGGGGGCGAGCCGCTGCCGCTGCGGCTGATCGGGCTGGACTGGCCGGAGGACCCGGTGAGCGCCGTGCTGTCGATGAGCGACGCCGATGCCTTCGCCCTGCGGGCCGGGGGCCTGCTGGCCGACGGGGCCTTTCCGCTGACGCTCGTGCACATGCCGACGGCGTTGCTGCCCTGCGCCGAGGTGAACCTTCCCTTCATGCTCGCCGGGCACACGCACGGAGGCCAGATCCGCCTGCACGCGCGCCTGGCCCCCCACACCTCCAGCGACATTCCGCCCCACCTGGCCACCGGGTGCCTGCGGCTGGGTCGGTCGCTCTGCTGCGTCTCGCGGGGGGTGGGCGAGTCGTGGGTGCCCGGCCTGCGGATCAACTGCCCCAGACAGATCCCGCTCTACACCCTCCGACGGGGTCCCCTGCCGCCCGAACCGGCTGGCGGATCGCCCCAGACGGTCAATCAGGTGCTGGCCTGGTGACTCGACCGCAACGCCGAACCGCCCGATCCGAAACAATCTGGGGGCCGGGACGTTGCGCCCGTCGCCCCGCACGGGAGACCGCCATGATGAACCCGAACGCCCGGAACCGTCGGATGCTGGCGCTGGCGATCGCGACGCCGCTGAGTGAGCCGGCGGCCTGGTGCGCCGAGCCGCCCGCGCCGACACCCGCACCGGCGCCCGCGCCGCTGCGGGGGCCGTCGACCACGCCGACGGCGCCGAGGGCCGAGAAGCCCACCCTGGTACATCGCGACTTCAACGGCAAGGTGGTGCGGCTGGAGCGCACGCCCGAAGAAGCCGCGGCGGCGCTGCTGGCCCTGGACGATTCGGTGCGCGAACGGATCGAGCGGATCATGTCGAGCCGGGCGCGGGTGCTGGACGAGTTCGTGGCACGGAACCTGGACCTGCTGACGAAGCTGGGGCAGGCGACGGCGGCCGGCGACACGAAGGACACGCTGCTGCTGCTGGGCGAGGCGTTCGAGAAACTTCGCGACCTGCGGACAGCCGGGACGCTGGAGCAGCAGTTCGTGGCGGTGCTGCCGGCCGAACGCGCGGCGGAGTTCAAGGGGCTGATCCGGGAGTACTTCGACGCGCTGGTGGAGGAGCGGCAGGCCGACCCGTCGCAGGCCGAGACCGACGGCCAGGGCAAGCGCCGACCGCCGGCGCGCCTGGGCATCGTGATCGACGAGCGGCTCCGGGCCTTCGGCAAGGAGATCGAGCGGGCGTTCTACCGCAGCGTGTACTCGGGCGAGCTGCTGTACCAGAAGATCGATGAGGTGGTGAAGCTGCGGCCCGAACAGGCGACGCGGATCCGCGCGTGGTGCGCCGAGTTCGCGGAGAAGGCGGGCATGAGCCCGACCGAGGCGCAGAAGCGCGAGCTGTTTCTGAAGGTGCTGTCGGCGCTGGACGCCGACCAGGCACGCCAGGCGATCGCGTACCTGAAGAAGAACGGCTAGCCCTTGGCCGGCGCGCCGGCGGGCGGCACGGCCTGGGGCTCCGCTGACGGGGCGGCGCCCGCCGGTTCGTCGCTCCACCCGCCGCCCAGGGCCTTGTAGATGGCCACGAGGTTGGCGCTCAGCACGCCTTCGGACTCCACGAGCTGGTCCTGCAGGTTGAAGAGCGAGCGCTGGGCGTCGAGCACGTTCTGGAAGTCGGTCAGGCCCTTGGAGTAGAGCGACTCGGAGAGTTCCACCGATCGCTTCGCGGCGTCGACGGCCAGGGCCAGCGCGGCGCGCCGGACCTGTTCGCGGGCGTGGGCCACGAGGGCGTTCTCAACGTCTTCGACCGCCCGCACCACCACGCCCTGGTAGATCTCCAGCAGCTGGCGTGTGCGGGTTTCCTGCACCTGGATGTTGGCGCGGATGCGACCGCCGTCGAAGATGCGCCAGGTGATGGCCGGGCCGGCGGAGTAGGCGCGGCTGGTGGCGTCGAACAGGTTGCCGATCTGGCCGGCCTGCAGGCCGATGGAGCCGTTGAGGCTGAAGCGCGGGTAGAGGTCGGCGACGGCGACGCCGATCAGGGCGTTCTGCGCCGCCAGGTCGCGCTCGGCGCCGCGGATGTCGGGCCGGCGGCGGAGCAGGTCCGAGGGCAGGCCCGCGGGCACGGCCGACGTGGCCGCGGGGATGGGGGCCGGCGCGTCGAGTTCGGCGATGAGCTCGGCGGGGAATCGGCCCAGGAGCACGGCGATGCGGTGCTGGGCGAAGCGGGCGCCGGTCTGGAGCGAGGGGACCACCGAGCGGGTGGTTTCGAGATTGCTCTTGGCGCGGGAGACGTCGAGCTCGCTGGTAATGCCGGCCTTGAAGCGGGCCTCGGTGAGCTTGAGCGTTTCTTCCTGGGCGGCGATGTTCTGGCGGGCGATGGCGATGCGCTGCTGGAACGCGCGGAGGTCGATGTAGTTCCGCGCCACTTCGCTGGTCAGCGCGACCATGACGTCGCGCCGGAAGTCCTCGGCCGAGGCGATCGTCGCGTCGGCGGATTCGACGGCGCGGCGCACGGCGCCCCAGACGTCGAGCTCCCACGAGGCATCGAAACCGACGGCGTAGGAGTCGCCGGCTCGGTTGCGCGTGCCCGCCGGCAGATTCACCAGGTCGCTGCTGGGGCGCTGGCGCTGGTAGGTGGCGTTGGCGTCGAGCGTCGGAAGGCCGCCGGCCTCGGCCCCGCGCCGAAGGGCCCGGGCCTCGGCCACGCGCTGCTCGGCGTACCGCAGGTCGAAGTTGCCCGCGATCGCGCGGGCCACCAGGCCGTCGAGCACCGGGTCGTTCAGCGACGTCCACCAGCGCGACAGGTCGGCCTGAAGTCCGGGGGCGCCCGACGGCTCGGCCCACGCAGAGGGCGCGTCGATCTTCGGCGGCGCGTAGTCCGGGCCCACGTTGCAGCCCGCCAGAGCGCTGAGCATCGCGACGGGCAGGACCAGCATGGGGCGGGCGCGGATCGGGGACGGGTGCGTCATCGGAATCGTCCTTGCGGGCCGGCGACGGGCCCGGAGTTCTGTTCGTTCGTTCGGTCGGCCGGAGGCGGCGTGTCCGCCCCGGGAGATCAATAAACGTAGCGCATCACCCGACGGACTTGGTCCCGGCCGGCGCCGGCACGGGCTTCTCGGGCCGGTCCGACGGCGCGTCGATCCGCACGTCCACCAGCTGGCCCACATAGGCCTTGAGGCTCGACGCGGGGAAGGCATAGATGACCTGAAGCACGCGGGTGTCCACGCGCTCGGTGCTCTCGCCGGTCAGCGACCGCTTGGGGATCACGTAGGGGTCCACGCGCACGAAGGTGAGCTCGTCGGTGAAGATGTCGGCGTTGCCGCGGAGCGAGGCGCGGGCCTTGGCGCCGGGGGTGAGCCGCCAGGCGTCGTTCTCGTCGATGTCGACGCGGACCCACAGCACGTCGGCGCGACCGACGACCAGCAGCGGGGTGGCCAGCGCGCCGGCCTGGGCGAACTCGCCGACGCGCACGTTGCACTGCAGCACGGCCCCGTCGATCGGGCTGCGCACCACCAGGCGCTCCAGATCGGTCTCGGCGGCACGCACCAGCGCCCGCGCCGACTCGACCTTCGCCCGCGCGATCTCCAGGTCCGGCTTCCACGCCCCGGCCTTGATCTGCGCCAGCTCGGCCCGGGCGGCCGCGAGGCGTGCCTCGCCGGTCAGCACCGCGAAGCGGCGGCGGTCGAGATCCTCCTGGACCACCGCGCGCTGATCCGGGACGGCGCGCATCTTTTCGTATTGCATGCGCAGATCGTCCAGCAGCGATGCGGCCTCGTCCACGCGCGACTGCACCGGGGCCACGTCCTCCGGTCGGGGCAGTTGCTCCAGACGGGCGAGGTTCGCGGCGGCTTCCTCCAGCGCGGCGCGGCGCACCGCCAGCTCGGCCCGGAACTGACGGTCGTCGATCCGCAGCAGCGGGTCGCCCGTGCGCACCTGCATGCCCGGGCGCACCATCACCTCGGCGACGATGCCCGGCAGGTGGGTGCCGATGGCGGTGTTCTGGTTCGCCGACTCGATGATGCCCGAGCCGGCCACCTGCGACAGGAACGGCGAGCGGGCGGGCTCGGCCACCGGGGCGGCAACGGGGCGCGGCTGGTTCTCCGAGCGCACCGTGTAGATGGCAAAGCCCAGGCCGGCGAGGGCCAGGAGCGGGATGATGAGGGATCGGAACATGGGGACCTCCGTGCGGGATCGGGTGCGGTTCGTGCCCGGGGGGGCGGCGGGCTCAGGCGGCGGGCTCAGGCGGACTCGGCGCCGGTGGCGCTGGGGCGTTCGATGCGTTCGACGCGGCCGTCGTCCATCCGGGCGATGCGGTCGGCGAAGCCGAAGATGCGGGCGTCGTGGGTGACGATGACCAGGGCGCGGTCCTGCTGCAGCGCCACGTTCTTGAGCATGCGCATGATGACGTGGCCGGTCTCGTGGTCGAGCGCGCTGGTCGGCTCGTCGCAGACGATCAGGCGCGGGCCGTGGATCAGCGCCCGGGCGATGGCCACGCGCTGCTGCTGGCCGCCGGAGAGCTGCGACGGAAGGCTCCGGGCCCGGTCGCCCAGGCCCACGCGGGCGAGCATGTCGCGCCCCTTGGCGACGGCTGCGGCCCGACCCTCGCCCAGGATCATCAGCGGCACGGCGACGTTCTCGGCGGCGGTGAGCGTGGGGATGAGGTTGAAGGCCTGGAAGACGAAGCCGATGTTCCGGCCGCGGTAGCGGGTGCGTGCCCGGCCGGACATGGCGGCGAAGTCGTCCCCGAAGACGGTGCATTCGCCGGCGTCTCGGTCGAGGATGCCGGCGATGACGGAGATGAGGGTGGTCTTGCCGCAGCCGGAAGGACCGACGAGCATCATGAGCTCGCCGCAGGCGACGTCGAGGTCGATGCCGCGGAGCGCGACGACCCTCGCGTCGCCCGAGCCGTAGTGCTTGGTGACGCCCCGGCAGCGGATGGCGATGGGCGCGCCGGCGGGCGGCAGGGCGGACGGGGCGGGCTGGGCAGCGGCGGTGGACATCGGGGCGTTGCCGGGGGAAGAACAGCGGGGCAAGGGGAGGGAATCTACGCCTTGAACACGATGGCCGGTTCGAGCCTCAGGACGCGCGCGATGGAGAGCAGACCGGCCAGAGTGCAGATAGCCAGGATGGCCACCGCAGCGCCGGCGAGCACCTGCCAGGGCATGCGGAAGGCCAGGCCCGCCTCGCCCACGATGCGGCCGAGATAGGTCGCGGCCCCGACGCCGATGCCCAGGCCCAGGGCCCCGACGGTGAGCACCTGGAGCATGGTCATGCGCACCAGCAGCCAGTTGCCGGCGCCCATGGCCTTGAGCGCGCCGTAGTGGCGGAGGTTGTCGAGCGTGAAGTTGTAGAGCATCTGGCCGGCGATGAGCGTGCCGATGACGAACCCGAGGCCGACGGCCAGGCCGAAGTTCACCAGGATGCCCGTCTCCTTGAGGATGTACCCGGCGGTGCGTTCGATGAACTGCTGGCCGGTGAGCGCGTCGAGCCCGGTGGTGCGGGCGATGCGCTCGGCGACGGCGGATACGTCCTGCCCGGGGTCCACCTTCACGAGCGTGAAGACCATGAGGTTGCGCTCCGGCGGCGCGTAGCGCAGGGCGCGGGTGTAGGTGGTGTAGGTGATCGGCTCCCAGAAGAACGACTGGCTGGCGCTGTAGGTGCCGGCGATCACGGCGTCCTTGTCGTTGATGGTGATGCGGTCGCCGACGCGCAGCCCGCGCCCGCCCGAGCGCTTCTGCATCCACTTGGTGTCCAGCGCCGCCTCGTCGATGAACACCGCGTTGTCGCCCCGCAGGTCGGCCAGCGTGCCGCGGACGATCCGCGGGGGGCCGCCCAGCAGCGTGGCGTCGTCGATGCCGATGAGGATGGTGGTCACGCGGGTTCCGTCGGGCAGCCTGGCCTTGAGGAAGCCCTGGTACATGGGCACCGCCCAGCGCACGCCCTCGACCCCGCGCACGCGCTCGAGCGTCGTGTCGCGGATCGGCAGGGCGTCCTGGCTGAAGCGCACCTGCGGGTCCATCACCCACAGGTCGGCCACGGCGGTGTCTCGGATGAACGAGCCCGTCTGGTGCGCCAGGCCGATGAGGATCGACGCCTGCTGGGTGATCAGCAGCGCGGCGAAGGCGATGCCCGCCACCAGCCCGAGGTACTTCAGGCGGTCGCCCACCAGCATCTTGAGCGCCACGGACATCACGCGCGGGCCCTCCCGACGGCGCGCCGGGGCCCGGCGGGGGCCGGCGCCGCGGCGCCGCGCGTCAGCCCTTCGATCGCGCACTCGACCACCACCCGCGCCCGCGTCGACAGGGGCCGAAGGTGCACCCACGGGTCGTCGGCGAAGGTGATGTGCAGGGCGATGGCGCCGTGGATCGCGGCCCAGAAGGTCTGCGCCACCAGGTGCGCATCGGTCAGGTCCGAGCGGATGCGCCCGGCACGGATCGCCTGCCGGCACAGCTCCACGAAGTAGGCGTAACTGTCCTGCTCCGGGTCGCCGGCGCGGGCGAGGTCTTCGGGCGCGGGCTCCACGTCCGACTTGGCCGTCATGAACATGAAGCGGTAGTGGTTCGGGTGGGCCGCGGCGAAGCGGCAGATGGCCATGCCGATGCGGCGGATGCGTTCGACGGGGTCGGCGACGGCGGCGGCGACCTTCTGTTGCTCGACCTGCAGCACCCGGAAGTCGTGCCGGCAGATCGCGCGGATGAGGTCTTCCTTGTCGTTGAAGTGCACGTAGAGGGCCGCTGGCGTGTAGTCGATCGCCGCGGCGATCTTGCGCATGGAAACCGACTCGACCCCCTCGCGGGCGAACAGGGCGCGGGCGGCGTCGAGGATGCGCCCGTGGACGGCGGCCTTCTCGCGGGCTCGGCGGGTGGTGCTGGTCACCGGTGGCTCCGAACACCGTTCGTTCAGTGAACAGTGTTCATCGAGTATACGCCGTTCGGGACGTCCGTCCACGCCGGGCGGGTGGCGGGCGGGATCTTCGCGCCGTGTTCGGGGTCTCCCACCCCCGCGCCCCGGGGAAGGAGTTTGCCCGGGAGCGGCTACGACTTGAACACGATCGCAGGTTCGAGCCGGATGACCTTGACGATCGACAGCAGCGACGCCAGCACGCAGATCAGCAGCACCGCGACGCCCGTGCCCACCAGCGTGTGCGGCAGCAGCCGGAACGCCAGCTCGCTGTTGCGCGCGGCGGTGACGCCGAACAGCGTCGCCGCTCCGACGCCCAGGCCGTAGCCGAGCGCCCCCACCACCAGCGACTGAAGCACGATCATCCCGAGCAGCCGTCCGTTGCCGGCGCCCATGGCCTTGAGGGCCCCGAAGTGCCGCAGGTTGTCCAGCGTGAAGTTGTAGAAGGTCTGGCCCGCGATCGCCGTGCCCACCAGGAAGCCCAGGGCCACCGCGATGCCGAAGTTGATCGGGATGCCCGTGTACTTCATGAAGTACATGTACGTCTTGCGGCTGAAGTCCCACCCCGTGTACGCCGCCAGGCCCGTCTGCTCGGTGATCGCCCGGCAGAGGTTCTGCACGTCGCGCCCCGGCTCGGCCTTGACCAGCACGTACGACAGCAGCTTGCGCTGGCGCGGGGCGTACTGCGTCGCGCGCCCGTAGGTGGTGTAGATCACCGGCTGGCTCTGGAACGTGCGCGACACCTCGCAGAAGCCCACCACCACCGCCCGCCGGTCGTTCAGCTCCAGCGTGTCGCCGACTTCCAGCGGGATGCGGGGCCAGTCGGCCGGGATGTTCCCCTCCTCGTCGCGCGGGGCGCCGGGCGCGGGCTTGGCCAGGCGCGTGCGGGCGCCGACGATATCGACGATCACCGAATCGCTGGCGCGCAGGTCCTCGAGGCGTCCCTGCACCATGGTGGCCGGTCCGCCGATGAGCGTCGCGTCGTCGATGCCGATCACGTTGCAGTTCTGGAAGGTGCCGTTCTCCATGCGGGCCTGGATCAGCCCCTTGTACAGCGGCATGGCCCACTGCACGCCCGCGACGCCGCGCACCCGCAGCAGCTGCGTGTCCTGCATGGGCTTGATGTCGTCGATGAACTGGACTTTGGGGTCCATCACCCAGATGTCGGGCTGGGCCGTGTCGGTGACGAAGCCGAAGGTTCGGGTCATCAGCCCGATGAAGATGGACACCTGCTGGGTGATCAGCAGGCTGGCGAAGGTGATCCCGAACAGGATGCCCAGGAACTTGGCGCGGTCGCCGGTCAGCATGCGCAGCGCGACGAAGGTCATCCGGCCGACCCCGCCCGGGGCGCGCCGCCCCGCAGCGATTCCAGCCCCGCCATGCTGAAATCGGTGACGGCCTCGGCCAGCACGCGCCGGCCCTCGGCGTCGAGGGGGATCGTCGGCGTCAGGCGCGAGATCGCGGTCCGCGCGTGCTTGTAGAACATGCACTGCCCGACCACCGCGTACGCCGCGCGGCGGACCGAGACCGCGTCCGGCCCGTTCCCGACCACGTGCCGGATCACGCGCTCCAGCCGCTCGAACTGGGGCTTGAGGTACCGCTCGGCCAGGCCGTCCATCAGGCCGCTGGGCTCGATCAGTTCTCGGAACATCAGCTTGCCCTGCCAGGGCGGGCGGCCCTCGTCGAGCATGCGCTCCAGATACATGCTCACGAACTGGCGCATCTGCTCGCGGGGCTGCGATTCGTTTTCAACCGCCGGCACGGGGTACCGCTGAGCCGAGTCCAGGGCCGCGTACTCCAGCGCCTGGTGGTAGAGCGTCGCCTTGTCGCCGAAGTGGTAGTTCACCGCCGCGATGTTCGCGTGCGCCCGCCGGCAGATGTCGCGGACGGTCGCGTCGCGGTAGCCCCGGTCGGCGAACTCCTCTCCCGCCGCGACCAGCAGCCGCATCCGCGTCTCGGGGCCCTTGGCCGAGCGGCGCTTGGTCTTGGGCGTTGTGTCGCTCGGCCGTCCGGCCATGGGACCTCCCTGCACCATCGTATCAAACACTTGTTTGCCGTCCACTCCCGTCGCCGGGCCGCCCGCGACGGGACCGGGTTCCGGGCGCATCTCTACGATCAGCGCGGCCAGATTCCCGGCCTCGGAGCGTTGCATGCCTCCAACCCGACGTTCGTTCTTCCATTCATGGCGCCCGGTCTGCGCCGCCGCTTCGGTTCTGGCCGCGGCGGCGATGGCGGGCTGCGCCTCGGAGCGTGCGGCGGCACCGGCCGGCACGGCGTCGGTGTCGGCCGTCGGCGGTGATCGGCAGGCCGCCGAGCGCGAGAAGGACCTGGCGTCGTTCGACCAGGTGTGGACCACGGTGCGCGACCAGCACTACGACCCGGCGCTCAACGGGGTGGACTGGGAAGCGGCCCGCGCGGAACTGAGGCCCAAGGTGGAGGCCGCCGGCGACCGCGAGCAGGCGCGCAGCGCCATGCGCGAGTTGCTGGCGCGGCTGGGCCAGTCGCACTTTTCGATCCTACCCGCCGAGGCGTACGAAGCGCCCGCGGAGCGTCGCGCCGAGCACGCGGGCAACTCCGGCGCCGGCCCGGATGGCGGTGGCCTCGCGGTCGGCGGCGGCGGGGCGGGCCGATGGGCAGCGGGGAACCCGGTGGCGCGCAGCGGCGAGGGTGAAACCGGTGTGCGCATCCGGATGATCGACGGTCAGCCGGTGGTCGCGGCGGTCGACCCCACGAGCCTGGCGGCGCGCGCCGGGGTTCGGCCGGGGTGGCGGCTGGTGCGCATCGGCGATCGCGACGTGGCGACGCTGGTGGAGCGGCTGGCCCGGGCGGTGCCCGATGCGCGAACGCTGCCGATGATGCAGGCGATGGCGCTCGAGTCGCGCCTGGCGACCGACGCGGGCGCCGGCGTGCGCGCCACGTTCGAGGACGGCACGGGCCGCCTGCTGGAGGTCGTTGTGCCCAGCGGCTCCCCCCGCGGCAACGTATCGAAGATGATGAACCTGCCCGATACGCACGTGCGTTTGGAAGACCGGTGGCTGGAGGGGCACGTCGGCTACATCAGCCTCAACATCTTCCTCGATCCGCCGCGGGTGATGGACGCGTTCGGCAAGGCGGTGGAACGCTACCGCGACGGCGGGGCGCGCGGGCTGGTGATCGACCTGCGCGGCAACCCCGGCGGCGTGGGCGCGATGGCGATGGGCATGGGCGGCTGGTTCGTGGACCGGCCCAACCTGCGGCTGGGTGAGATGATCACCCGGGCGGGCCGGCTGAAATTCGTGCTCAACCCGCGCCTGGAGCCGTACATGGGCCCGCTGGCGGTGCTGGTGGACGAATGCTCGGCCAGCACGTCGGAAATCCTGGCCGGCGGGCTGAAGGACATCGGTCGAGCCCGGGTCTTCGGCGTCGCCACCCCGGGCATGGCGTTGCCGTCGATGATCGTGCCCCTGCCCAACGGCGACCGCTTCCAGTACGCGTTCGCCAACTACATCAGCGCCGGCGGCAAGCCGCTGGAGGCGTCGGGCGTGACCCCCGACGAGCCTTCCGGGCTCACGCGGGCCGCGCTGCTGGCGGGGCACGACCCGGTGCTGAACGCCGCGCTGGCGTGGATCGCTTCGGCCCCCGGCACATCCCAGCCGGGCTTGGACACCGGGGCAAAACCCGAGGCCAAGCCCTGATCGAGCGAGCCGGGCGTTTCACGATGGTGCGCCCGAAACGGTCCGACGGCCGAACCGAGCAATAATCGACCGGCCGCCGTTGGGCGGGACCGGGACTTTCAACGGACGGAACCAGACCCTTTCTTCTCAGGAGCGATCGATGGCAGCGAACATGTGGCGGCGTTGGATGATCGGCGCGGCGGCGGTGATGACCCTGGCCGGCGCTGGGCTGGCCCAGCCCGCCGACAAGCCCGCCGACAAGCCGGCGGACAAACCGGCGGAAAAGCCGGCGGCCCCGGCGGCGAACCTGCCCAAGGCCGGCGACATCCTCAACACGTACATCGAGAAGACCGGCGGCAAAGCGGCGTACGAAAAGGTCAAGAGCCGGCGCGTCAAGGCCACGATGAAGATGGACCCCATGGGCATGAGCGCGGGTCTGACGATCCTGCAGGCGTCGCCGGCGAAGATGCTGGTGAAGACCGAGATCGAGGGGCTCGGATCGGTCGAGCAGGGCACCGACGGCACGCTGGCGTGGGAGAAGAGCCCGATGAGCGGCCCGCGCCTGCTCGAAGGGCCTGAGAAGGCCACGTTCATGCGCCAGGCCACGATGAACAACGAGATCCTGTGGGAGAAGCTGTACACCAAGGTGGAGACCGTCGGCGAGGAGACCGTGGACGGCAAGGCCTGCTGGAAGCTCGCGCTGACGACGCCCGAGAAGGACACCATCCACCAGTGGTTCGACAAGGCCACCGGCCTGCTGGTCAAGATGTCGATGAAGATGCAGAGCCAGATGGGCGAGCTGGAGGCCGAGTCGACGGTCGGCGACTACAAGAAGGTCGGCGATCTGCTGCTGGCCCACAGCACGGTGGTCAAGGTGATGGGCATCACGCAGTCCCTGATCATGGACAAGATCGAACTGAATCCCGAACTGCCCGCCGACGCGTTCAAGGCCCCCGAGGACATCGTCAAGCTCGCCGAGAAGTCCAAGCCGGCCGAGAAGAAGGACGAAGCCCCCAAGCCCGAGGGCAAATAAGCTGACGACCGGCGGCACACCACCGCCGCGATCACGTGTTGAGAATCACCCGCGCGGCCCCCGGACGATCCGGGGGCCGCGTTTGGTTTGGCGGCGCGCTGGCGGCTACCGCTCCACCGGACCCGAGCCCGGCGCGGCGACGGGCGCCGGTCCCTCGCCGTAGGGCGGGGCGTCCACCAGTTCGGCCGAGATGATGCGCACGGGTTTGACCGGCTTTTCCTTGCTGCCGCTCTCCAGCGGCGCGCGGGCGATCTTCACGATCGTCTCGGCGCTGGCCTCGCCCACGCAGCGGGCGAACGCGCAGTACAGCCCGTCGAGCCGGGCGGTTTCCTCGCGGCTGAGGCAGATGAAGAACTGGCAGCCGTTGGTATTCGGGTCCTTCTCGCGGGCCATGCTCACCACGCCGAAATCGTGCTGCAGCGTGCTGGGCTCCAGGGCGTACTCGAAGCCGGGCGTGCCGTCGCCGGTCCCCGTCGGGTCGCCGCCCTGGATGACAAAGCCCTTGCCCGCGCGGCCGACGGGCACCACCCGGTGGAAGGTCGTGTCGGTGTAGAAACCCCCGGCGACCAGGTCGCGGAAGATGAACGCGGTGTTCGGCGCGGCCTCGGGCCGCAGCGCGATGCGGATCTCCCCCTCGGTGGTCCGCAGCAGCACGTGCTTGTCCACGTACGCGCGCAGGCCGGAGTACACCGTCTTCTCCGGCTGTCGCTCCGGCGGGTAGACCACCAGCGGCACCTGCGGGTTGCGCTCGTCCAGGGCCGCGCGCCGGGGCGAGACCATCGGCTGCAGCACCACGGCGGGGCCGATCTTCTTCTCGCCGGCGAACAACTGGGCGTACACCAGGTCCGGGTCGGCCAGCGTCCAGAGCACGGGGAACATGCTGGCCATGTCAATGCGCCCGGCGGCGACGGAGGCCCGCGCCGCTTCCTGGGCGCTGCCCGGGGCCAGCAGCCGGACGGTCAACTCGCCCTCGACGCCCGCCGGAACGGCGACGGTCATGGGGATCGAGCGGTTGATGCCGTAGTAGAGCCGCTCGGGGACGAGCTGCGCCCGCGCCGGGGCGGCGGACACCATCGACACGAACAGCGCACCGAAGAGCGCACCGAGGCGGCGAGCGTGGATCATGCCCGATTGTTGGCGTGCCGGATCAGCGGCCGGGCTGACGCATCTTGGCGTCGAGCTCGTTCCAGGCGTCCATGACCTTGTCGCCGGCGTCGAAATCGTCGGCGTTGGTCGCCAGCAGACCGTCGACGGTCTTGGAGCGATCGTCGATCCACACCACGCGCAGGTCCGCCCCGACCACGTTGGCCCCGACGAGGTGGTTGAAGTCCCACTTGGTCTTCAGACCGTCGGTGACGAGCGAGGCCTCGGGCCGGAAGCGGGACAGCTGCGTCGTGTAGTTGGCGCCGTTGGGGAACGATCCGCGGAAGTGGTAGTTGGCGAAGATCTCAGCGGGCTGGCCGCTCCAGAGCTCGGCGTAATTGCGGTAGGGGTGGCCGCCGCGGTGCGACGGGCAGTAGAACACCCCGGGAGCGCTGAGGTAGTTCTGCTCGAACAGCACGCCCATGCCGTCCCAGCCGGTGGGCGCCATCTGAACCCGAACCATCATGAGGTTCTCGGGCTGAGAGGCTGGATCGCCCGCGAACTTGGCCGCGAAGCGACTGGCGGGAACGTTGCCCCGGTGCTCGTCGGCGTACATCGCAACGCCCAGGCCGATCTGGCGGGCGTTGGAAGCACAGATCACCTTGCGGGTGGTTTCGCGGATGCCCGCGACGGTCGGCAGCATCAGACCGATCAGGATCGAGATCACCGAGACGGTGACCAGGACGTCGACAAGGCTGAACCCGCGCCGGGAGTTCCCCCGGGCGCCCCAATCGGCGCCTCGTCCACGCATGGGATCACGGCCTGTATTCGGCAGCATGCCGCCCACGGCAGTTCTCCACGACCCTTGCCCCACCTTCACTCTACCGCAACCGCCCCCCCGCGACAACAACAATCCGCCCAGCCCCTTTCTATCGGACCCCACAACCGGGGGGATTACCTTTCTGCGAATCCGGGGGTAGTCTCTTGGATGTCAGACGCATCCACCGGGTTTGCGTGAGCATCCTTGGACCCAGGAAGTGCGTATGGACCGATGCGAGGACGGGGAATCCACGAAACTGGATCCCGGCAGGTCCCACCCCTCGCACCGTTGGGGACACGCATGCCCGCCACTCCGCAAGATCAAGCCGTGGATCTGGCCCTGATGCAGGGCGTCGCCAAGGGCGATCCGGCCGACGTGGCGCGTCTGTACGACCGGTTCAGCTCGCTCATCTACCGCATGGCGTACCAGGTGCTGCCCAACCGGGACGAAGCCGAGGACGCGGTGCAGGAGATCTTCATCCGCCTGTGGCGGACCGCGGCGCGCTACGACCCGACCCGGGCGGCGCTGGTCACGTGGGTGATGCTGCTGAGCCGTCGCTACCTGGTGGACCGGCTTCGGCGGACGCGGGCGAGCCTCAAGGCCGCGTCGCTGGACGAGAAACTCACCGGCGGCGACATCGCCGCCAGCGCGCCGGAGAACCGGCCCGAGACCGCCGAGAAGTTCGCGGCGCTGATGCGGCGCATCGATCGCCTGCCGGAGCTGCAGCGCACCGTCGTGACCCGGGCCTATCTCAACGGGCAGACGCTGCGGCAGATCGGCGAGGAACTGAACACGCCACTGGGAACCATCAAGTCAGCGCTGAGTCGCGCCCTGGTGCGGTTGCGGGAGCGCGAATTCAACGAGGGATTGCACGCATGAACACCAAGGATCTGCTGGAACTGGCCTCGCTGGACGCCTTCGGCCTGCTCGACGAGGCCGAGCGCCGCGCCTTCGAGGAGGCCTTCCGCAAGGCCCACCCGTCGGTGCAGGAGATGGTGCGCGCCACCCAGCGCCGCATGGCCGACATCGACGCCATCCTGCCCGACGTCTCGCCCCAGGCCTCGCTGCGCCAGCGCGTGCTCGAGGCCGTGGCCCTGGACGTCGAACGCGCGACCATCCCGGCCGTCGCCGGGCGCATCGGGCCCGACATCATCCCGGCCGCGGGCGTCAGCCGCGTCTGGCGGGCGGCGGCCATCGGCTGCGCCGCCGCGGCGGTGGTGTTCGGCTTCACGACGCTGCAGATGCAGGCGCGGTACGGCGAACTGGACAACGCGTTCCGGAACAACGCGGTGACGGAGGTGTTCGCCCGCGAGTTCGGCCCGCGGTTCGAGAACGCGCTGATGGCCCCGCGCACGCAGTTCGTGCAGTTCGCCAGCGACACTGCACGCGGCGCCGGCGCCCCGGCGGCGGTGCTGCTGCTGGACCCCGAGACCAAGACGGGGCAGCTGTTCTGCAAGGACCTGCCCACCGCCAACGGCTTCTACCGCCTGACGGTGCTCGACGCCTCCGGGAACAAGACCGAGGCCGAGTTCGCCTTCAAGGCCTCGGGCACGCGCGTGGCCCTGACCGATCTGAAGAACCTCGAGCTCAAGGCCGGCCAGCAGGTCGTGATCTCCAGCAGCGCGGACCGCGCGGCGGCCGCCGTGCTCCGCAGCCAGAGCCTCTGAACCGAACCACGTGTCGCTTGGGACCCGTCGCCTTCCGGCGGCGGGCCCGAAGGAGTGTCCCGTCTCGGCCGGTGGAAACGCCGGCCGCGGCGCTTTTTGGCGGCGACCCCGGGGCGTGACGGCTACTCGTTCTCGATCTTGAGCATCTGCTGCTCGAAGCGGCGCTTGCCGCCGGCGAGCATGCGGTAGAAGCCGACGAACAGCAGCCCGGCAACGGCCGAGCCGCCGCCGCCGAACGCCGCGACGAACGTCAGCCGCTGGTCGTCCAGGGGCTCGTTCATGGCGGCGGGGGCCTGGCTGAGGACGGTCGCGGCGCCATCGCCGCGGGCTTCGCGCTGACTGTTGGCCATGGCGACGATGGCCAGGGCGAGCGTTTCGAGCTCGCGTGCGGTCTTCTCGGCCCCGCGTCCGCGGAGCTCCAGCGTGAGCGCACCGGCCTTGTCGGTCTGGACGGAGAACTCGCTCTTGAGCCGCTGCTTGACCGACGCGGGCGTGCCCATGGTGGCGATGCCGCGCTGGGCGAAGCGCTCGGCGGCGAGCACGAAGAAGTCGGGGTCCTCCATGAGGCGCTCGTGGGAGGCGGTCCAGGCGAGCATCTCCTCCTGGGTGGGCGTGCGGCCCGGGGTGTCGGCGGCGATCACCGCGCGGGCGGCGAAGGTGGCCGGGGCCACCTGACCGGCGACGGCCCAGGCCAGACCGCCGATGATCGCCAGCACGCCGAAGAAGCACAGCAGCATGACGCCGGCGCCGGAACGCGCCGACTGCTGCTGAACCTTGCGGCGCTCGGCCGCCAGCGCCTGCATCTGCTCGTTGAGCTTGGCCCGCAGGGCGATGGCCTCGTCGGCCTTCTCGTTCTTCTTGGCCAGGGCCGCCCTGGCCTGCACGATCTTGTGGCTCTGGGCCGCCAGCAGCGCGCGGTACCGCGCCAGGCGCTCGCGCCGACGCGCCACGAACTCGGCCGCCTCGGGGTCCATGGTCACCACGGCCGGGCCGCCCTCGGCCTGCGCCCGCAGCGCTGCCGCCTCGGCCCGCGCCAGTTCCAGTTGCTCGCGCAGCGCGGCCACCTCGGCCGGGGTGGCGCCGGGATTGTCGTCCGCGGCGTTGAGCCGCTCTTCGGCGTTGAGCAGACGGCCGGCCAGCACGCGCAGGGCCTCCTCGCGCTGGGCGACGAGGTGTTTCAGCGATTCGAGTTCCTGGCCCCGGTCCAGGCCGGCCTGGGCGGTTTCGGTCTGGGCCTTGCGGGCGGATTCGAGCTCTTCGAGCAGGTCCTTGACCTTGCCGTCGAGCGTATCGCGGTCGCGCTCGGCCTGGCTGAGCGCATCGCGCAGTTCCTCGGCCAGCTTGCGGAACGCCTCGCACTGCTCCTGCGCGGCCTGCAGGGCCACGCCCTGGCCGCCGGCGGTCTGCGACGCCTCGGCGATCTGCTGCTGGGCCAGGCGCGCCGCTTCCACCGCCGTGCGCTCGGCGTGCTCGGCACGCTCGGCGCGCTGGCGGCACTGCGCCCCGGCCTGCGCCTCGGCCTCCAGCGACCGCCTGAGCGACTCCCGCTCGTCGCACGCCTCGGTCAGGGTGCGCCGGGTCTCGCTCAGTTCGCCCGTCAGGACCTCGGCGCGGCGCGACTCGGTCTGCGCCCGCTCGTTGGCCTCGCGGATCTGTGCTTCGGCGGCGGTCTGGCGTGCCGCGGCGTCGGTCAGCAGCTGGTTCGCCGCTTCCAGTTCCCCGGCGAGTCGCGACAGCCGCCCTTCGATCTCGGCCCGCGTGGCCTCGGCGCGCTCGGCGGCCTGGCGGAACTGCTCGGCCTGCTGGCGGGCCTGCTCGGCGGCGCTGGTTGCCTGCTCGGCGTCGGTGCGGGCCCGGGCCAGGGCGGCGTCGGCCTCGGAGAGTCGGCGTTCCAGGTCGGCGGCGCGAGCCGCGGCGTCGGCGGCGTGGCGCTGGGCCTGACCGGCGGCGTCGGCCTGGCGGGCCAGATCGGCGGTGAGCGCTTCGGCCCGGCGGAGGTGCTCCTCGACCCTGGATTCCAGTTCGGCGCGTTGCGTCTGGGCGGCGTGTGCGTTGGCCTCGGCCTGGCGGCGGGCGGCGTCGGCCTCGGCGGCGCGGGCCTCGGCCCGTTGCGCCGCGTCGCGCTGCTCGGCGATCAGCCGGTCGATCTCGACGGCACGGACCTTGAGGGCGGCATCGCGCTCGTCGAGTTCGCGGGCCCTGCGGGCCGACTCGCCGGTGAGGCGGCGCAGGTCGGCCACCTGCCGCTCGATCGAGGAGAGGAACGACATCGCCTGCTCGCCGGCGGCGTCGGCGGTGAGGCCGGGCTCGGCCGGCGGGGTTGGGAGGGCCTGGGGCTGGGCGTTCTGGCCGGGCGTCGCGGTGGCTTGGGCGTGTTCGTCGTGGCCGTTCATGGTCGGTCGCCTCGATTGTGGAGCCGTCGGGGCGCGCAACGCCGCCGGGCGGTGTCCGGTCCATCCCGACTCATCGACACGGGCGCGCGGGACCTGAACGCCGGTGCGGGCCCGGGACGCGGGGCGCGGGCCGAGAACCCCGCGCATCCGCTACGCTGTCGCACGCATGGCCGTCGTCATCGAATCCGGAACCGCCCGCGTGGTTATCGAACCTGCCCAGGGGGCGGGGATCGCCGATTTCGCCCTGCGGGGACCGGCGAATTTCTACTACCCGCTCATGCGCCGCACGCCGCACGGCGACCCGAGCCCGAGCAACCTGGCGTGCTTCAGCATGGCCCCGTGGTGCAACCGGATCCCCGGCGGGGTGTTCGCGTTCCGCGGCGTTCGGCACGCCCTGCGGGCCACCGCCGCCGACGGCACGGCGATCCACGGCGACGTGCGGGCCAGGCCGTGGCGCATCCTCGACCGCACGCCGGTCTCGGCGCGACTGGCGTTCGAGAGCGCCGAGCATCCGAGCGTGAACTACCCCTTCCCGTTCGCGTGCGAGGTGCGCTACGAACTCGAAGGCTCGCGGCTCACGGTCGATCTGTCGGTGATCAACCGGGGCGACGGCCCCATGCCCGCCGGCTGCGGCCTGCATCCGTACTTCCCGCGCCGGCTGTGGGACGAGCGCGACCGGCTGGAGATCGAAGCGCCGTGCGCCGGGCGCTACCCCGCGCGTGAGACCATCCCGTCCGGCCCGATGCGGGACGATGCGCTGTGCCGGCGCCTGCGCACGCTGGCGCCGCTGGAGGATTCGGTCCGCGGGTCGGAGATCTTCGGCGGCTTCGGGGGGCGGGCGCGCCTGGCCTGGCCCGCCAGCGGCGTGGAATTGACCGTCGAGGCATCGCCCAACCTCGGACACCTGGTGCTGTTCTGCCCGCACCACCGCGACGGCGCCCCTTCGCCCCTTCCGCACGTGGCCCTCGAGCCGCAGAGCCACGTGACCGACGCGATCAACCTCGCCGATTCGGGCGCTTCGGGCACTGGCCTGGCCGTGCTGGAACGCGCCGGGCGGCTGGACACTCGGACCGTCTTCGAGGCCCGCACACGCTGAGCGCGCTCATGGCGACGTTCCTGCTCAAGACCGAGCCGTCTGACTTCTCGTACGCGGACCTGGCGCGCCGGGGCCCCGGCCCGTGGGACGGGGTGAGCAACGCCCAGGCGCTGGAGGTCGTGCGGGGAATGCGGGTCGGCGACGAGGCGTTCATCTACCACACCGGCGGCGAGAAACGCATCGCCGGCCTGGCCGAGGTGGTGCGGGCGCCCTACCCCGACCCGCAGCGCCCCGGGTTGACCGCCGACGGGCGCGTCAAGTTCCCCGTGGTCGATCTGCGGGCGGTGCGCCCCGCCGGCACCGCCGACGCCACGCTCGCGGCCATCAAGGCCGACCCGCGATTCCGGGACTTCGCTCTGGTTCGCCACAGCCGCCTGAGCGTGATGGCGGTTCCGCCGGCGCTGGACGGGCCCCTGCGGCGCATGGCGGGGCTCTAGGAAACCCGCCGGAACCGGCTCGAAACGCGGGGATCGCGGGCGGCGGCGACCCTACGATCGGGTGTATGCACACCGTTTCCGCACCGGCTTCCCTGCACGCCCTGCTGACCGACCTGGTCGATTACGCCGGGCTCTTTCCCCCGGCGAAACTGGACATGACGTCGGCGGTCGAGGCGTACGCCCGGCACGTCCGCGGGCCGTTCTCGTGGGGGATCGCCCGGTTCGTCTGCCCGGTGTCGAGGCTGAACGAGTGGGCCGCCGCGGCCGACCGGCATCTGTCGGCGCTGCCGTCGGACGATGCCTCGGCCCCGCCGGAGCCGTGGAAGCTGACGGTGCTGATCGACGGCAAGCTGTCGGAGAATCTCGAGGCGATCGACCGGTTCAACGACGCCCACGCAGCGGGCAACGGCAACGGCAACGGGCACGCCCACAAGCACGCGCACAACGCGGTGGTGGACACGATCGAGATGAAGGTGCAGACGCCCGACACGATCGACCAGGCGATGGAGCTGCTGCCGGAGGAGCTGTACCCGTTCTTCGAGATCCCGGCCGACGGGGACCTGCGCAGCTTCGCGACGTGCCTGGCGGGCATGGGCGCCGGGGCCAAGATCCGCACGGGGGGCGTGACGCCGGAGTTGTTCCCGGCGCTGGAGCGGGTGGCGGACTTTCTGATCGCGTTCCACACGGCCGAGGTGCCGTTCAAGGCCACCGCCGGCCTGCACCACCCGGTGCGGGCGGTGCATCCGCTGACCTATGAGCCGGGGTGCGCCACGCACACGATGCACGGGTTCCTGAACGTGTTCGTGGGCGCGGCGCTGCTGCGCGAGCAGCGGATCAACCGCGACACGCTGCTCAAGGTGCTGGGCGAGACCGACGGCGGCGCGTTCACGTTCGACGATCAGGGGCTGTCGTGGCGGCAGTCGCGGCTGACGACGGCGCAGATCAAGGCGGCGCGCGAGAACTTCGCCATCTGCTTCGGCTCGTGCTCGTACGACGACCCGATCAACGACCTGCAGAAGCTCGGCGTGCTCTGAACGCCCGGCCGGCGGCGGCGGGGATCAAACGCCCAGTTGGACGGGCTGGGGCTTGGGCACGTAGTTGGGGGCCACGCTCAGGCCCAGGCCCACGCGCTTGCCGCCCTGGAACCGCGGGGGGATGCCCTCGTTGTCCACGATGCGCTGGATGGCCATGATGCCCTCGATGAGCTGTTCGGGCCGGGGCGGGCAGCCGGGCACGTACACGTCCACGGGCACGAACTGGTCGACGCCCTGCACCACGGCGTAGGTGTCGAACACGCCGCCGGTGCTGGCGCACGCGCCCATCGAGATCACCCACTTGGGCTCGGCCATCTGCAGGTAGATGCGCTGCAGCACCGGCATCATCTTGGTGCTGACGCGCCCGGCGACGATCATCAGGTCGCTCTGGCGCGGGCTGAAGCGCACCGCCTCGGCCCCGAACCGCGCCACGTCGTAGCGCGAGCAGGCGGTGGCCATGAGCTCGATGCCGCAGCACGCCGTGGCGAAGGGCATCGGCCACAGGCTGCTCCGCCGCGCCCAGTTGATCACCCGGCGCAGTTGCGTCGTCACGAACGTATCGACCGGAAGTGCAGCCTCAAGACCCATCGATCGCTCCCTATCGCCCCCGCCGCGATGCCGTTCAAACCGCGCAGCCCGCTCAGCGGGTCCGCTGCTTCGGCGGGTTGGGGTCGCCGAAGACGTCCCGTTCCCACTTGGGCGTTTCGTAGAACGGGCGGGAAATCTCCACGTTGTCCGCCCCGGGGCCGGTGGCGCGAACCACCCGCTCTTCGCAGCCGCCGGCCGCGCCCACGCCGAAGGCCAGCCCCAGCAGCAGCCCGGCCGCCGCGATGGTCCCGCAGGTTCGAGTCTTGTGGTTCACAGCGGATGCTCCCGGCCCGCGAGAAGGGCATTGGCTCACGCGAGTTTAGCGGGGCCGGGCACGCCCGACGAGGCGGCGTCTGTCAGGGTCGGGCCAGGGTTCGCGACGATCTTGGCCTCTCCGGCCAGCGCGACCGGGTTCCCGTGGCCCGCGGCGATGTGGGCCATCGACAGCCCACGCAGGGCGACCACCTGGGCCGCCCGCAACCGGGCCGACACCTGGTCTACGGCCGCGAGCGGGCCCGGGCCGTGGCCCATCGGGGCGAACCCAACGGCGGCGGCCACGACTTCGCCGGCGTCGATCCGTTCTGGCGGGCGGGCGGGGGCGTAGGCCTCGCTCCGACGCGTGCCTGCCGATTCGGCCAGGCGATTGACCAGGCCAGCGGCGGTGAGCCGGCCAAGGGCTCGGCGCACGGTGGCGGGGTCGAGATCGGTCTGCTGGATAAGCCAGCCGGGCTCGGCAGCGCCGCCGCGCGAGAACTTCCAGACGATCAGGGCCATGACGGCGATCACCGCGCCGGGGTCCATCGGCGCGCCGGCGACGGGGCATCGGGCCGAGTCCGACCAGGCGCGTCGCAGGGCGCGCACGTGGCCGTGCTGCACGACGTAGGCCAGGCGAAGGCCCGTGAGCACGACGAACCAGGTGACGTACACCCACAGCAGGAACAGCGGCACCAGCGCCAGCGACCCGTAGAGGTTCTGCAGCGCGCCGCCGCGCAGGTAGAGCCCGAAGCCGGCCTTGGCCCCTTCCATGCCGACGGCGGCGGCCAGCGCTCCGGTGATCGCGGCGACGAACCGCACCCTGGTGTTGGGCAGCGTGACGTACAGCGTTCCCAGCAGCGCGGTGCTGATCGCCACCGTCACCGCGAACCCGCTGAGCCGCACCAGCCACGGGCCGGCGCCCGAGTGGCCGTCGGCCAGCGATGCGGCCAGGGAGCGGAACTGATCGGCCGCGGCGAAGGAGGCGACCAGCAGCATCGGGCCGGCGGTGATGATGAGCCAGTTCTGGGTGAACCGGCGGACCAGGCTGCGCCCGCGCTGGACGCCGTAGACACCGTTGAAGGCCAGCTCCATCTGGTTGAGCAGGCTGACGCCGGCGTAGATGAGGGTGGCGGCGCTCACCAGGCCGATGCCGGTGAAGTTCAGGCCGCTGAAGCCGGCGACGAGCTTGGCGATCCAGGACTGGATGTTCTCGGTGCCGGCGTCGCCGACGGCGATCTGCGACAGGCCGGTCAGTTCGAGGAAGCCGTACAGGGAGCGCTCGACCAGCGAGTCGGTGTCGCGGAACAGCCGCATGAGCAGGAACGACAGCAGCAGCAGGGGCACGAGACTGAAGATGGTCCGGTAGGCAAGCGCGGCGCTCATCTGGGCGATGGGCGCATCGCCGATGACGGCCCGCACCGTGAACGCGGCCCGGGCCAGCAGCCCGGCCGACCGCTCCTGGGCGATCGGCGGCCCGTCGTCGGTCGCCGGGGGCGCAGGGGGGCGGGTCGGGTGAGGGGGCTCGGCGCTCACGCACGCCGCTCCGAATCGCCGAACGGCCGCCGGAGCGCGGCGAGTTCGGCCCGCTCCAGCTCGCGCCAATTGCCGGGCGCCAAGCCGCTGAGTGTCAGCGGGCCCAGGCCGACCTGCTCGATGCGGGTGGCGCGCAGGCCGGCCTCGGCCAGCATGTCGTCCAGGTGGCGGTGCTTGCCGGCGCGCACGGAGATCTCCAGCACGGTCTTTTCCTGGGCGCGCTCGTCCTTGGTGCCGGCGGCCAAGCGCGATGCCACGCGGACCAGGATCTGCCCGGCACGCCCCCCGGCCTCGCGGGCTGCGCGGGCGGCCTTGATGTTCAACCCGCGCTCGAGGTCCGCGGCGTAGGCGTCGTCGATGGCGCCCTTGACGGTCACGCGGTAGGTGCGGGTGGCGCCGTGACGGGCGTGGGTGAGCCGCTCGGTCATGTCGCCGTCGTTGGTCAGCAGGACCAGGCCCGAAGCGTTGAACTCCAGGCGGCCCACCGGGTAGAGGCGCGCCCCCGCCGGGTGCTTGACCAGATCGACGACGGTGGTTCGCTCGAACTGGTCGCGCGTCGAGCAGACCACGCCCGCCGGCTTGTGGAGCATGACGTACAGCTTGCGGGCGTCGGCCGGGCGCTCGCCGGTGGCGGCCCGCAGAGGCCGGCCGTCCACGACGACCTTGTCAGTCCTGGGGTTCACGAACACCGGCAGGCGGTTGACGATGGTGCCGTTGACCTCCACCATGCCCGCTTCGATCATCTCCTCGCAGCGGCGGCGGCTGGCGACGCCGGCGTCGGCCATCAGCCGCTGAAGGCGCACCATGCCCGGTGGGGCGGTGCTGGCGGGCCGCCGGGAGCCCCCGCGGGGGCCGCCCCGGGCGGCGGACGGTTTGCGGCCGGCGCGTGGCATGCAGCCATCGTAGATGCCCGGCGGCGCCGGCCCTCGGGCCGGGTCGCCGCAAAAAGATGCGGCACGGTGCGCAACTTTGACGATGACCAGCCGGGGACAGGAAGTCCCCGAAGTTCCGACGTGCAGGAGTGCGATATGCCGGAGACCAGCGCCATGACCGTCATCGGGCCCGACACCTTGTTCCGCGGCGAGATGACGTTCCAGTCCGCCGCCCGGATCCTCGGCCGCTTCGAGGGCAAGATCACCAGCCCCGGGCAGGTCGAAGTGGGCGAGGGCGCCCAGTGCAAGGCCACCATCGAAGCCGGAACCGTTGTGGTCGACGGACTGGTCGAGGGCGACATTCTTGCCCGCGAGCGCCTCGAACTGAACGGAACCGCCCAGATCCGGGGCGATATCACCGCCCTGAAGCTTGTCGTCGCCGAGGGCGCCTCGTTCAGCGGCCACTGCGCCGTCGGGCCCGAAGCGGTCAAGAACGCCGGCGCAGCGCCCAAGGCCGAAGCCCTCGCCGCGAGCCTGCCCGCGGGCACGCCGCGCATCGCCCGATCGACCCGCCCCGTGGAAAGCCACGGCGGCGACCTGGACGCGACGCTTTCGGGGCTGGAAGCCAAGCTGGCCTCGTTTGGCAAGGCCCGGGCCGCGGCCGAGTAAGGCCCCCTTTCCCATCGCCACCCAAGCCACCCAGGCCCCGGGCAACGCCCGGGGCCGTTTCGTTTCCGCGGGCTGGCCCGGCGTTTGCGATCACGCCGGGCGATGAAACTGCGCGCCCGAGCGGCGCCAACCCGAGAGGTCCGATGCCTGCACTGCGGGGCCGACTTCGCCGTCGCGGCCCAGGCCATGGTGCTGACCTGCCCGGCGTGCTACAAGCGCGTCACGGTCCAGGACATCGTCATCAACACCGCCCAGAACATGGCGCGGGTTGAGACCTGCGGGCGGGTGGTGGTGCGCCGGGGGGGCAAGATCACCGCGGGGGTGGTGCAGGCGACCGTCGGGGTCGAGGTTCTGGGTGAGCTGTACGCCGGATCGGTGGCGGCGCCTGTGGTGCACATCGGGCCGCGGGCGGTCTGGCGAGGCGACCTGGTTGCCGCCCGGGTGATCATCGAGCCGGGGGCCCGGGTGCTGTCGGGCCGATTCCGCATTCAACCCGCGCCGCCCCCGCCGGCCGCGAGCGAGGAAACCGCCGCGTGAAGAAGACAAGCAAGCGCAAGATCGCCCCCGCGGCGCAGAAAGTGCGGCCATCGCGCCGCACCGAGCCGATGACACCGGTTCACGCGCGGGCGAAATCCGCGCGCCGGCGGAGCCGGCCCATGCCGAACCAGACCACCCATCGTCCGACCGATCAGCCCCCCACCGCCGGCGCGCCCGACGCGGCCTCGGTGTTCCTGTCGCCCCGCGTGGTTGATCGCGGGGCGTTCAACGAGTTCGCAGGGGCGCTTCGCCGCCTGGTGGAAGACGCGTCGGCCCACGCCGGCCAGCTCAGGGCGGCGACCGAGCAGGCCGCCGAACTGCGCGAGCAGATCCGCGCCGGCGAGCCGAAACTGGCCGCGGCGGCGAAGGTGATCGCCACGCTGGACCAGCGGGCCGGTCAGGCCGAGGCGCTGCTGGACGCCGCGCGATCGGCCTCGGGCGGGCTGGAAACGCTCCGTCGCGAGGCCGAGGGCGTGTTGAACCAGAAACTGGCGGAGTTTCAGGCCCGGCTCGATGAAGCGGCCGAGCGGTCGCGCCGGGCCCTGGAAGCGGTGATCGAGCGGGCGGGAACGGCCATCGCCGCGGCCCACGAGGAAGCGGCGGCGCTGGAAGGGCGTGCCAACGGCATCGTGGCCGACGCCGCGGCACGCCTGGACGAACACGCCACGCTAGGGCGGTCGCGCCTGGAGCGGGCGATCGCCGATGGCGCGGGGGCGGTGGAGGCGGCCGAGCAGCGGGCGGCCGCGCCGGCCGAGCGACTGCGCGGCCTGATCGAGCGGGCCGAGGCTCTGCTGGGCGAGGCGACAGAGCCTGCGCCGGAATCGCTGTTGCCGAGCGAACTGACCACCGAGGCGACGGGTGGGGCCGGCGGGTCCGGCTCCGAATCGCTGGGCGCGGCGCTGCGCCGGGCCGAGCAGGCCCGCGACGATGCCCGTCGCATCGTGCACGAGCTGGACGAAGCCCGGGACCGGGCCGGTGCGGCGCGGTCGCACCTGGTCGAGGCCCTGGAAAGCGGGTCGCAGGAAGTCGCGCGCCTGGCCGAGCGGGCGGCATCGCTGCGGGCGAGCCTGGCCGATGCACTGAGAGCGGCGGACGGGGCGCGTGCCCGGCTGGAGGAGCGCCGCGCCGAGCTGCGGGCGGCCCTGAACGAACCGCTGGCGGAGATCGATGCCGCGGGTGCTGCGCTGCGGGCGAATCTCGAGCCGCTGATCGCCCGGGCCGAGGCGGCGCGCCAGACGGCGCGGCAGGCCGAGGCGGGGATGGGCGCGCTGCTGGAGCGGATCAGCGGGCTGATGGACGACCTGGCACCGTGGCGGGGCGTTCTGATCGAGGGCAAGGGGCAGATCCCCGGGCCGATCCGCGACCTTGTGGACCAGGTTCGGGCGGAACTGACGGCCGACCTGTCGAGCATCGCCGACGCGATGCGGAGCATCACGACGCGGGCCGGATCGCTGGCCGAGCGCGTGCGCCCCCGCGAGTGAATCGGAGCGTGGGCGTCGGGGCTGAGCGAACGAAGCGTGAATGAAAACGGCCCCGGATTGCGCCCGGGGCCGTGTCGCGTTCGTGCGGGACGCTCGCTGGGGGCTCAGGGCACCCAGAAGATGCGCTGCAGGGCCTGCTGCGGGTTGAGATTGCCGACGAAGAAGGTCTGGGTCGTGGCCCCGGCGAAGCCGCCGGCGCCGGAGGCGCGGCGGAGGAAGACGTCGGCGGCGTTGATGGCGTAGGCGTTGGGCGCGGCGCCCGGGTCGTTGGCCTGGGCGTTGAAGGCCATGGCGTTGATGCGCGTCGGCCCGCCGAGGTTGCCGCCGGCGTTGGTGATGGGCAGGCCCATGAGCTGCCCCATCTGGCGGGCGACGATGCCGGTGAGCTGGCGTGTGAAGGCGTCGATGCCGGCCTGGTCCGGCGCGTTGCCGAGGCTGTTGAGCGCCGGCAGGAAGACCACGCCCTGGTCGGTGCGGTTGCTGTTGAAGGCGTCGACGCGCTGGACCGCGCCGAAGAGGCCGTTGTTGAAGAACGCCGCCGGCTCGAAGCTGGAGGAGATGAAGATGGTGGAGTACTGCTGGCCGACGAAGTCGGCCGGGTTGGTGCTGATGCGGACGGTGCTGTTGGCGACGAAGCCGGGGATGGCGTTGAAGATGGCCTGGAGCGAGGCGATCAGGCCGGGCTGCGGGCCGCCGTCGCCGTTGAGGATGTAGCTGTTGACCGTCTGGGCCCCGATGAAGCCGCTGAAGCCGTTGACGATGGCGTCGAAGGCCGCGAGCGTGGTCGTGCGGTTGGGCTCCAGCCAGTTGACCGAGCCGCCGCGGGTCTCGATGAGGAAGTTCTGGGTGCGTTGCGTCGGCAGCGCGCCGAGCACGCCGAGGTTCTGGACTTCGAGCTCGTAGTCGGTGCGGAGCATGCCCTGGACGAGCATGCTGAAGATGCCCTGGTTGGCGGTGTTGGCCTGCTGGGGCGGGACCGCGAACTCCATGAAGAAGTTGCCCTGGGCGTCGTAGCCGTAGGAGCTGACGCCGTTGGAGGCGAGCGTCTGGCTGTAGCGGGTGGCGAAGCCCTGGATCGAGCCGGGCGCGGCGACGAGGTCGCCGTCGGCCACGCCGGTGGTCGTGGTGTTGTCGAAGAGGGCGAATTGCGTGAAGGAGCGGAGGTCGTCGATGGTGAAGGTGGTGAGGTTGGCGAAGCCGAACCGCTGGGGCTGGAGCATGCCGAGGTTGGAGCCCAGGTCGGCGGTGCGGAGGGTGACCCGCAGGCGGGTGCCGGGGGCGTAGGGCACGCCGTTGTTGAGCGTGAGGATGTCGACGTCGGGCTGGACGGTCTGCGGAGCGCCGCGGGCGCCGGCGTCGCCGATGCTGGTGCGGATGCGCACGGGGTCGGTGGCGTTGAAGATGCCGTCGCTGCCGGCGGTGCGGTAGAGCTGGGTGCCGAAGGCGTCGGTGGCGATGACGATGTCGTCGCTCGGGCGGCCGACGATCCCGTCGCCGTCGAGCCGGAAGTTGTTGCCGGTTTCGAGACGGAAGGTCCACCCGCCGACCTCGATGAACGCCCGGTCGTCCACGGTGCCCAGGAGGCCGTCGGTGCCGGCGAAGGCGCTCGGCGTCGGGATGGCGTTGGGGCCGGTGGTCGGGAGCACGCGCGTGCCGCGCCCGCGGACGTCAACGATGTCGTCGGCGGTGCCGAAGACGCGGTCGGCGCCGGCCAGAAGCGTGATGGTCATGCCCGAGGCGTCGTTCACGCCGCGGACCACGTCGTCGTAGGTGTCGCGGAGGTTGTCGGCGCCGTCGTCGAGGGTGAAGGTGAAGCCGCCGATGACCTGGTTCGGGTAGGGGCCGCCCTGCGGGCCGCCGAACGAGGCCGGCAGCGGCGGGGCGACGGGCGCGATGAAGTTGGGATCGGGGTTGGGCACGGCGGTGGAGGGCGCCGCGGCGCCGCCGAAGCCGCTGTCGCCGTCTTCGGCGACCGTGACGGTGAAGTTGTACGCCCCGATCTCGCCGACGGTCGGCCCGCCGGAGAAGACGTTGTGCCGGATCGCGCCGGTGGGGTTGCCCCCGGTGACCGCCGCCGGGTCAAGCCGCGGCTGCAGGCCGATGTCGGTCACGCCGCGGACCGGGTCGGTCGGGGTGTTGAGCAGCGTGGTCGCCAGCGCGGCGGTGGAGACCATGATGGTGTAGGTGCCGGTCTGCTGGATGAGGAACACCAGTTCGGTCGAGAGCTGGCCGGGGGCGGCCAGGTCGCCGCGCAGGCCGGTGACGAGCTGCCCGGTGACGGCGGTGCCGTCGGGGCCGAGCAGGGTGCGGGTGACCAGCGGGGCCGAGCCCTGGGTGGCGCCCAGACGGAGGGTCTGGCCGGCGCGGAGGGTGACCTGGTACATGTCCACGTCGCCGCCGCTGTTGAACAGGGTGATGTCGAGGTTGGGGTGGTCGCCCAAGGTGCCGCGGATGGTGAAGGGGCTGTTGGCGTCGGGCCGGTTGGCGTTGGCGTTGTCGCGGTTGAGCAGCAGGTCGAGGTTGACCGGGGCGTAGAAGGTGACGGCCAGAGAGCCGCCGGTGTTCTGCGGGCCTGTCTGGCCGCCGACGGTGGTGCGGCCGGCGAAGAAGCGGTCGCCGGCGTCGCCGACGACGTCGTCGTACACGAAGTCGTCGCCGACGATGCCGTTGCCGTTGCCGTCGAGGATCGTTTCCTGCGCCTGGGCACGCAGGCGGTTGGCGCCGGTGGCCAGGAGCGTGAAGCGGAACACGCCGGGGCCGGCGGCAGCGCCGGGGACCTCGAGCGCCGGGTCGGCGTTGAAGGCGATCTGCCGGCTGGTGACGGCCTGGTTGAACTCGATCACGATGCGGAAGTTCACCGGGTCGTAGGTGAAGGTGTAGTCGGCGCCCTGGACCAGCGCGATCGTGGTCAGGCCGCCCTCGATGCCGCGGATCTCGGCGATCGACAGGGCCGCGGCGATGGAGTCGGGGTCGATGGCCTGGTTGAAGGTGATGGTGGCGGTGTAGCGGCGTGCGGCCTCGGTGATGCGGACGTCGGTGACGGACAACCGGTTGGGCTGGTTGAGCCGCAGGCGGTCGACGGCGAAGTTGCCCAGGCTCTGGAAGACCTGGTTGTTGACCTTGACGGTGCCGAGGTTGCCGTTGGAGATGACGCGATAGGACGCCGAGCCGAAGACCGACCCGACCGACCCGCCGCGGATGTCAACGTTGCCCAGGTTCGACCGGCCGTCGGCGACGCGGTCGTCGCCGGTGCCGAAGAACTGGTCGGCGCCGCGGCCGACGCCGACGGCGATGTCGCTGGCGGTGAAATTGCCGCCGATGAAGACGTTGCCGACGTTGGCGTTCGAGAGCACGTCGGCGTTGTCGCCGGCGCCGCCGATGGCCCCGTCGGCGCCGAGGTAGGTGCCGCCGAGGAACAGCGACTGGTCAACGTCGCCGGTGACGTTGATCGAGCCGAAGCCGTCGCCGGCGGCGATGACGGCGTTGAAGAGGGTGGTGGCGAAGAACTGGCCGATGCGCCCGCCGGTGGTGACGCCGCTGTTGGCGATGTCGCGGGCCCGGAACGTGCTGATGTCGCGCTGGACGACGACGGTGGCGTCCATCGGCCCGCGGACCTCGATGTTTCCGGCGAACAGCAGCTCGATGGCCGCGAGGCTGCCCGCGCCGCCGAAGCCGCCGTTGAGGATCAGGGAGTTGACCGACGGGCCGCGGAGGATGAAGTTGTTGGCGGCGGTGCCGTCGTTGGCGGCGTTGTTGACGCCGACGGTCATGGAGTTGATGCCCGCGCCGGACTCGACGATGCCGGAGCCGCTCGGGTCGCCGGGGTTGATGCCGCCGGTGACGTTGAGGGTGTTGACGGTGCCGTCGACGTAGATGTTGGGGTTGATCAGCGCCAGGCCGACGTTGAGCGTGCCCAGGGACGAATCGTCGACGCTGTTGATGACCAGGCCGGTGAGGCTGACGGCGCCGAACTGGGGCGTGATCGTCAGGCTGCTGCCGGAGGTGGAGCCGTTGAGGGTGATGGTGTTGACGCCGTCGAAGGTGGCGGCGCCGGGGCCGGTGTACCGCAGCAGCACGGTGTCGGCGCCGATGGTGACGCTGATGCCGATGGCGGTGATCAGGGTCCCGGCGGGCGGGGCGACGATGCGCGGGTCGGCGCCGGGCAGGGCCAGGCCGGCGACGACGTTGGAGCCCAGCAGCAGGTTGGGCGTGGTGTTCACCGGGCCGGTGTCGCGCAGGACGAGGTTGTTGGTGGCCCCGCCGTCGACGCGGACCGAGCCGATGGTCGAGAGTCCATTGGCGACGGTGTTGTCGCCCAGGGTGGCGTAGGAGCCGCCGGCGCCGGCGTTCACGCCGGCGATGACGGTGTTGGCGTCGGCGGCGCCGCGGAACTGCACGCTGCCGATGGTGCCCTGGCGGACGGTGTCGGCGTTGGCGCCGATGCCGCCGGGGCGGTTGTCGGCCCCGAGGCTGGTGACGCCCGCGCCGATGAACACGCCCTGGGCGACCAGGCCCAGCCCGCCGCTGCCGATGGTGATGCTGTCGATGCGGTCACCGGCGATGAAGATGGTGGGGTTGGCGGTGACGCCCAGGTGATCGGCGCCGCGCCCGATGTTCACGTTGCCGATGCGACGGCCGGCCTGCACGGTGGCCTCGAAGATGCCGCGGGACGCCGAGAGGTTCAGGATGTCGCGCCCGGCGAAGATGGTCGGGCCGTCCTGCGCGCCGTTGCCGTTGACGACCGAGGGGTCGACGCCGGGCGGGAGCTGGTTGCGGAACTCGTTGCCGGGGACGCCGGCGCTGCTGTTCTGCGACAGGGACGAATCGACGCCGATGGCGCCGAAGACGCCGTCGCCGTTGACGCGGAGGTTGTTGATGGAGCCGTTGAGGGCGATCACGTCGCCGAGCAGGTGGCCGCGGTTGATGGTGACGTTGTTGATGTCGCCGTCGCGGGCCTCGATGCGGTTGGCGGGGGTGACGCCGGGGACGGGGGTGACGCCCGGGGCGAACCGCCGGAACGAACCGGCGTTGATGGTGACGCTGTTGATGCCGCCGGAGAAGGAGATGATCGACCCGGCGAAGTCGCCGACGATGACGATGTTGTTGATGCGGCCGTAGGCGGTGATGACGGCGTCGGAGACGCGGTCGCGGTCTTCGTTGTTGGTGTTGGGCGAGGGGTTGGGCAGGGCGTAGACGCGCCCGATGGAGACCGTGCCGAGGATGTTCCAGCCGACGTTGAGGTCGGCGTAGAGCTGGCCGCCGGCGGTGAGGTTGGACAGGTTGCCGTAGACGCGGATGACGTCGGGCGTGGAGCCGTCGAGCAGGCGGCGGCCGATGTTCCGGCCGGCCTGGATGGTGCCGACGTCGCGGGCGATGTTGAGCGAGGCGCCCAGGTCACGCCCGGCGCGGACGTTCTGCAGGTCGCCGTCGGTCTCGTCGGTGGTGCGGATCACGCCGGTGATGTCGCCGCGATCGGCCTGGATGCGGCCGATGATTCCGGACGAGACGATCGAGGCGTCGGTGATGCTGTTGCCGGCCTGCACCAGGATGATGGAACCGTTGGGGCCGTCGGAGTTGATGGACGTGCCGGAGATGTCGCCGCGGGCGGTGATGCGGTCGATGCGGCCGGAGGTGGTGAAGGTGCTCTGGGCGATGTTGAGTTCGGCGTTGACGGCGACGATGCGGCCGGCGTTGATGGTGGAGCTGCGGATGTTCTGGCGCGCCAGCATCTGGTTGATCTGCCCGCCGACGTTGGCGGCCAGGCGGACGATGTTGGAAGCGCCGATGCGGCCGGTGATGTTGCCGGTGATGTCGAGGAACATGTCCTCGATGTTGCCGGTGTTGGGCCGGTAGGTAGTCTCGATGCGGCCGACGTTGCCGCTGGCGCGGATCTGGTTGAAGCGGTACTCCAGCGGCTCGCCGTCGCGGGTCGAGTTGATGAACGCGTCGGCGGTGATGGTGCCGATGAAGCCGTTGTTGGGCCCGGCGGCGCCGCCCTGGGCCTGGGCGGTGGAGGCGTCCCACACGCCGTTGGTGATGCGGACGGTGTCGATGAACCGGCCGTAGATCGTCGAGCGGACGAAGTTGGCGTGGGTGATGTTGATGGTGCGGACCGTGCCGATGGCCTGCGGCGGGTCGCCGGGGTCGGTGTCGCGGGCCTCGGCGTAGCGGGCCGAGAGCCACCACGAATCGAACGTGGCCGAGGCGATGTACATCCCGTCGATGGTGCCGCCGCGGATGTTGATGGTGCCGATGCCCTGCACGCCGGTCTCGCCGGCGGTGCCGAGCGCGAAGCGGTCGGCCGCGATGACGATGCCGTTCATGCGCGGGTTGAGCACGCGCAGGCCGGCGTTGATCGTCTCGATGTCGTCGTAGGCGAAGACGCCGGCGGCGGCGAAGGGCGAGCTGCCCGGCCCGGCGATGCCGGAGCCGACGTCGAGCGTGGTGATGTTGTTGGCGATGACGACGCCGACGATGCCCTCGAAGACGCCGGGGGTGCTGACGCCGTCGCTGTTGACGATGATGGTCCGGATGTTGCCGGTCGCGGGGCCGGTGAAATCCTGCATGATCAGGTCGCCGAGCGCGCCGCGCACGTTGACCTCCAGCAGGTTGCCGGTGCGGACGACCGCGCCGTTGAGCAGGCCCGACAGCGGCGAGCCGATGTCCTCGATCGTGCGGTCGTTCTCCTCGCTGGCGTTCCAGTTGATGGGCACCAGCACGCCGCCCTGGAACTGCGACCCGTAGGCGTTGTCCGGCAGCGACAGCGGCGTTCCCGGCGCGCCGGCCTGGCCGGCCTGGCCGATGCCCAGGTTGGGCCCGAGCAGATCGTCGCCGACGCCGTTGGTCTCGGTGCGGCCGAGGCTGCCGCGGACGATCAGCCGGTTCAGGGCCAACACGTCGACGGCGATGATGTCGCCGCCGGTGGTCTCGTTGATGATGTCGGCCAGGCCCGTGGCCCCGATGGGCTGCTGGATGCTCAGCACGTCGATCTGCGTGTTGCCGCGGATGATCACGCTGGAGCGGCGCGTGCCGCCGTCGGTGGTCAGGTTGATCGCGCCGATGGTGGCGCGTCCGGCGGTGACGCCCTCGATGATGAGGTTGGCGCCGCCGTTGAGCGTGGCGTTGATGCTGCCGATGATGACGCCGTTGGGTCCCTGGATGACGGTCACGACGCCGGCGCTGGTGTTGGCGCCCAGGAAGGCGCTCTCGATGCGGATGCGGATGCGGGCGCCGCTGTCGTCCACGAGTTCCAGCGTCTGGTTGAACGCCAGGGTGAGGGAGGTCGCTCCGTCTGGCGGCGTACCGGGAGTTCCCTGGGAAACCCGTTGGAACGATGCGAAGCGGATGTCGGACCCGGCGCCCATGTTGAGCGTGGGCTGGAACAGGATGATGCGGCCGTTGTTCGCGCCGGCGACGCCGGGCTGCGAGCCGATCACGAAGCGGTCAACGATGGTGTTGGCCGACGTGTTCAGCACGAACGCCTGGCCGTTGAGCAGGCCGCCGACCAAGAGCGCGCCGATGTGGCCGGGCGTGCCGTTGGCGCCGGTGGTAAGAACGAACGTGTTGGGACCGCCCGGGCCGCCGGTGCGCAGGGCCGTCGCCGTCGTGGTGTACGCCACGCTGCCGCGGATGTCGAACAGGCCGGCCGTCCCGCCGATCTGGAACTGCGTGGCGATGAAGTCGCCCACGCCGGTGAACAGGCCGGTGTACAGGCTGCCGAGGTTGCCGCCGATCGAAGCGGTGCCCGCAACCCAGTTGCCGCCTGCGATGATGCCGTGCACGTTGCCCGCGGCCTGGAGCGCGAAGCCCGTCGGGTTCGCGACGCTCCCGCGGACGTCGAAGATGTCGGCCCCCTGCTCGTAGGTGAAGATGCCCAGCGCGTCGGCCCCGGTCGCCAGCGTGCTGTCGGGGCCGACGATGCCGCCGCCGATGCGCACCAGGCCGATGTCGCCCGACTGCACCTGCAGCAGGTTGCCGCGGCTGCCGGCGCCCGTCGTGTACGCGCCGAGCGTCACCGGCAGCTGGCCGGACATGGTGATGGTGTACGCCTGGGTGCTGCCGAAGGTGCCGTCGGTCTGGGTGCCGACGACGAGGTAGTACACGTCGGTGCGGGTGGGGGTGAAGGTGAAGCGGACCGAGACCTGGTTGGCCGGCAGGCGGCCGTCGGCCAGCAGCGGCAGCTGGTGGGCGGCCAGCACGCGACCGTTGGCGTCGACGATGCGCGCGTAGACGCGCGTGGCGAACTGGCTGGGGGGCGCGGGCGGGGGTGTGAACTGGGCGTTGACGACGACCTGCTGCCCGCGAGCGGCGGCGAAGGCGTAGACGTCCGACGGGTCCTCCTCGGTGCCGGGGTCCTGGGCGCCGACGGAGCCGGAGATGATGGCGCCGCGCAGGCCCGAGCCGACGAACTCGGCGCCGTTGATGAGGTCGTTGCGGTAGAAGTTGGAGCCGAAGAACAGCGCGCCGGCGTTGCCGCCGAACGTCGCGGAGCCGACCGTCGCGCCGTAGAGCGCCGCGATCGGGTTCGGCGTGGCCGGGTTGATGCCGTAGACGTTCTCACGCTCGGCGTAGTTCAGGAAATCCACGCGCGGGCGGGTGGTCGAGTTCACGTCGGCCAGGACCTGGATGTCCGCCGCGTTGCGCCCGCCGAACTGGATCTGCCCCGCCGTGCGGCCGACGACGATCAGGCTGCCGGTGGAGTTGAACACGCCGCCGGGGCGCACGTCGTTGGGCGCGCCCGGGCTGTCGTTGCGGAGCCAGAAGCCCGCGTCGGTGCCCACCGAGATCATGCCGACGTCGCCCTCGATGGTCAGCGAGCCGGGCAGGTAGCCCACCGCGAAGCTCTGGGCCGAGCCGCTGAGGCGCGACGAGCCGAACAGCGCGCCGTGGATGTTGATGCTGCCGAAGTTCTGCGGCTGGTTGTCGAACTCGCTGACGAACACGCCCTGCAGCGTCGCGGGCGTCGCCGCCGGGGCGGCGGCCCCGTTGTTCTGCAGGCGGCCGGTGGTGAAGTTCAGCGCGCCCAGCGGGGCGCGGGTGTTGAAGCTCAGCGCGCGCGCGACGGCGAAGTTGCCCGGGGCGTCGGTGTGGTAGTTCTGGGCCGCCGTCAGGCCGTTGGCCGCGACGTTGATGCGGAAGAACGGGGCGCCGATGATCACCGAGCCGGTCGCGGGGGGCATGCCGACCACGCCGGTGCCCTGCTGGTTGACGGCGAAGCCGAAGCCGGCCTGCGCGAACGCGCCGTAGAGGCCGGCGAGGCTGTCGGGCGGCGTGAACACGAAGTCGCCCAGGGTCGAGTCGAAGGCCACCGTGCCCCCGATGATCGTGAACGAGCTCTGCGTGTTGCTGCCGAAGAAATCGATCCGGCCGATGCCGTCGTTGAAGTCCGGCACGCCGTCGTCGTTGAGGTCCACCAGCGGGACCGCGGAACCCTCGATCGTGCCCAACGCCAGCGTGTTCCGAAGGGCCCGCCCGTACAGGTCCTGCATGAACACCTGCGGGAACACGCCGATGATGTCGTCCATCACGACCGTGTCGTTGCCCGCGGCGCCGGTGCGGCTGATCCGCACCTCGTCGAACCCGCCCTCGACCCGGAAGACGTACTGCCAGCGGTCGGTCGCGGCGTCGAGGTTCCGGAACTGCGCCAGCTGGATCAGGTCGCTGGTCAGCGCGTTGACCGTGGTGCCGGTGATGTCGATGAAGACGGGCGTTGCCACGCCGTTGCGGAAGAACGTGATCGTCGTGCCGTCGTCGAACTGCTGACCGGCGACGTTGTCGGTCGTGAACGCCAGCACGGTCATCAGGCGCGGGGACGTCGAGCCCGTCGCGGCGTCGGGCAGGAAGCGGAGGCTCGTGGTGTTGCCGGCGCCGTTGGCTGCGACGATCTGCAGGCCGTTGCCCGTGGCGCCGCCGCCGACCACCGAGGTGGTGTTCGTGCCCGCGTTGGTGGTGCGGAGGAACGATCCCAGACCCAGGCGGCTGATGGAAGCGAAGTCCAGGCCGGTCGCCGTCGCGGTGGGCGCGGCGCCGTCCATCTGTTCCAGGCCGTAGCGCAGCGTGCCGCCGACCTGGGCGCGGGCGCCGAAGATGCGGCCCTCGTTGAACTGCGCGAAGCGGCCCGCGGGGAAGACGCCCTGGACGTTATCGAGCACCACGGTGTCGGCCGTCGCCGAGGCGCCGGCGCGTGCGATGCGGATCTCGTCGAAGAACTGCGGCGCCGGCGCGCCGGGCACCTGCGTGATCGTGTACCGCACGGTGGCCGGGTCGGTGGCCGGGGCCGGCGCGACACGCGTGAACTGCAGGTTGGCCGTCACGTCCACGCCGCGCAGGAACGCGCGGATCATCGACGGGTTGTTCGCCGCGCCGGGCGTGAAATCGATGTCCAGCCCGCCGCCGGTGTACGTGTCGAAGCTGAACGCCAGCATCCAGCGCAGGCTGTCGCCCGCCGCGAAGCCGAAGCGGTAGATCGGCGCGTTGGTCTGGAAGACGTTGTTGGCCGCCGCCGTTCCGTTCTGCAGCGTGAGCCGCACGGCGGTGCCCTGCGGCGTGCCCGCCGCGGGCGCCGGCGGGAGCACCAGGGCCGGCGGCGGGATGGTCGCGGGCACGTCGGTGTAGCTCAGGCGCAGCTGCGACTCGGGGAAGATGACGGCGCCCGACTGGTCGCCGGCCACCGGCAGCGCCTGGGGAGCGAACTGGTCGAAATTCTCCTCGGCGGTGCCCGGCGCCTGGAAGTCCGGCACCTGGCGGCGCAGGAACGGGATCAGGTACCCGAAGGTCGTCTGCACCGCGCCGGTGCCCGTCGCCGGGTTGTAGCCGATGAGCGTCTGGTTGGCCAGGCCCATGTCCGGCGCCAGCAGGCCGCCGCTGCCGGGGATCGGCAGGCCGGGCGTCGGCGTGATCGTCATGCCGAACAGCAGTTGCCGCTGCTCGAGCTGCTCGAACGCCGCCTCGGTGCCGAAGTCCGCGCCCGCGCGCACGACCACCGATCGAGCGGTCATCTTCTTCTCCGAGTCGCGCCCACGGGTGAGTGCGCCCAGAATGCCGCCGATCGCGCTGGTGATCTTCTTCATGCCTGACTCCGAACTACCCGCTTCGAGACTGCCGTCGATTCGCTCGATGCCCTTCCGTGAGGGGCCTCCCGCGGCCCATCACCACCGTGTCCCCAGCCCGCAGCGCAGACGCCCGCGCCCACACCTCGGGCGCACCGCGTCCCCGCCACGACCATCCGGGCAAGGTTACATCGGACGCTGCTCGCTCGCAACCCGAGTCTCCACAAGGGGTTGGGACACGCCTTGGCCGGTCCCCGGCCCCCCGCCGCCGACCCACCCCAGCCCCTTCATTTCGCTGGAATCTCCGACACGGTTGCCCCCATTGTTCCGGCCGACATGTTTTGCACTGCCCGGGGCCCAATCGCCGATCGCCCCCGCCAGCAGGAGGTGCGCGCGTGCCGGCTGATCAACCCGTAGCCCAGTCCTTCGACCGCCTTGTTCAGGGGATCCAGAACCTCCCGTGGGGGGTCCACGGCGTCATCGCCCTGGCCTTCGTTGCGGGCCTGGTTTTGTGGCTCTTTGGCCGCCAGGTGCTCAAACCCGTGGTGGCCATGCTCGGTACGGCGTTCGGGGCTGCGGCGGGGTTCGTCCTCATCCCCCTCTGGGCGGAAGGCACCGGCGTATCGCCGTACGTCGGCCTGGCCGCCGGGTCGGCGATCGGGCTCATTCTCTCCCTGATGCTGTACTCCCTCTTCACCGCGGTCACCTTTGGATCGGTGATGGGTGGCGGCTTCGGTCTGGTAGCCGCGGCGTTGGTGGGCACGCCCCTGGCCCTGCCGGCGGCGGCGGGTGTGGAAACCGTGTGGGTACAACCTGATGAACCCGGCACCGGCCTGGGTGGCGGCGAGCAGCCGATCCGCCTGCCCGACCCCGAGCCCGAAGTGGACCCGATCCCCGACCCGATGCACCCCGATGCGCCGCCTGCTCGCACGCCGGTGCCCAAAGCCACCAAGCCAGGGCCCAAGCCGGCGGGGCCGGTCGTGCCCGCCAAGCCTCCGGCCGCGCCGTCCGGCACTGCCGGCGGCATCGCGCCATCGCCCACAGCGGCGAGCGAACGCATCGTGATCACCGACAAGAGCACCGCCTCGGAGCGCGCCGTGGCGTTCTACCAGGCGCTGCGCGACGATGTGTCGGCGTCCTGGGCCCGTGTTCCGGCCAACGGCAAGATGTGGATCGTCGGCTCGGCCGTCGTGGGACTCGGCGCGGGGACGGTCCTGGGGCTCATGCTGCCCATGTGGGCCGCCGGGGCCATCACCGCGCTGGTCGGCGCCGCGGTGTGGGTGCCCTCGGGCGTTTGGCTCGCTCACGCCGCGAGCATCCCGGGCCACGAGCGGCTGAGCCTGTCGCCGATCGGCTGGACGATCGTCTGGATCGCCGCGGCGTTGGTCGGCATGGCCATCCAATGGAAAGGCCTGGTCGGACAGAACGCCGCGGGCTCGGCCCGAAAGTCGGGCGGCAAGTCCAAGGGCAAGCGGAAGCCCCGCTCGGGCGACGACGACTGACGCGCGACGGTTCGGGCCGCCCACCGTCTCGCTTCTTCTCTTATGAGTCCCGGCGGCTGGTCGTGGCCCCGGCGGGCTCCGACAGATCGAGGCCCTCGGTCGGCACGCCCATCGCCCGCAGAATGGCCCCGAGGTCATCCGCCACCGCCACCGGCGGGTTTGCCCAGTGGCCGGGCGGGCGCGCCGTGGGCAGCGGCTGCTTGGCGGCCTTGGCGTCGAGCCCGGTGTGATACGCCACCGTCACGTCGGGGTCCTTCAACTGATGCCCGGTCAGGATGCAGACCACCGAATCGGTCGGGCGGATGATCCCTTCCTTCTTCAGCAGCGCGGCCCCGGCCACGCTCGCGGCGCTGGCCGGCTCGCACCCGAAGCCGAACCGACCCACCATCGCCTTGAAATGCCGGATCGTGTCGTCGTCCACTGAACGCACCACCCCGGGCTGGCCGTCGTTCCAGCCCGCGGCGGCCGTCGCGCCGTTCATCACCTCCAGCGCCCGCAGCGCCTTGGGCAGGTTCACCGGCCGGTTGATCTCGATCGCGGTGGCGATGGTCGAGGCCCGCTCGTTGGCGGCGTCCATCCGCGCGTATTCCTCGTCCACTTCCGCCGCGCCGCCGTCGGTGAAGTACGCCCCGCCGTTCCAGCGGACGCCCAGGCGGTTGTACACGCGGTCGAGGGTGCTGGCGCCCGCGGCGTTGATCACCGCCAGCCGGGGCACCTTCTTCAGCAGCCCCAGCGCCCGCAGTTCCATGAACGCCTTGCCGAAGGCCGAGCAGTTGCCCAGGTTGCCGCCGGGGACGATCACCCAGTCCGGCGGCTGCCAGCAGAGCGATTCCAGCACGCGGAACATCACGGCCTTCTGGCCCTCGAGCCGGAAGGGGTTGACCGAGTTCATGAGGTAGACGCCCGCCCGCGGGATGCGTTCGGCGATGTGCCGCACCCGCGCCAGGCACGCGTCGAAGTCGCCGGCCACCTGCAGGGTCAGCGCGCCGTAGTCCAGCGCCTGGCTCAGCTTGCCGTAGGCGATCTTGCCCGACCCGATGAAGATGACCGCCTTCATGCCCGCCTGGCGCGCGTACACCGCCATGCTCGCCGACGTGTTGCCGGTCGAGGCGCACGCCACCACGCCCGCGCCGACCATCCGCGCGTGCGTGAACGCGGCGGTCATGCCGTTGTCCTTGAACGAACCCGAAGGATTCAGACCTTCATACTGAAGGTAGAGCCGCCCGGCGCCCGCGCCGTCGCGCGAGAAACCCAGTTCGCCCGCCAGCAGGTCCGCCCGCTGCAGGATCGTGCGCCCTTCGCCGATCGACACGATCGCCTCGTCGCGCCCGTAGAACGGCATCAACTCCCGGAACCGCCAGACGCCCGAGGCGTCGAGCCCGCCGCCGTGGCACGCCCGCCGCTCGGCGAACCGCCAATCCAGCGGCCCGCCGGCCCAGGAATACGCCACGTCCAGCAGCGCCCCGCACGCGCGGCACGCCACCAGCACCTCGCCGATCGGGTACGAAGCGCCGCACGAGGGATTGATGCACCGCTGGACCGCCGGACTGCTCATGGGCCCATCGTACCGGCCGCCGCCCGCCCGCCCGGACCCGCCAGTAGCATTCCCGCGTGATGCACCCCAACGGCAGGTTGAAGTGGACCTGGGCCGGGCTCTATTGGGCCGGCCAGGGCCTGCTGCTGTGGGCCGTGGGCCCCTGGTTCGTCATCGCCGACGGACGCGTCAGCATCGACCGCGTGCTGGAGGTGCTGGTGCACCCGCAGTGGCTGGCGTGGTCGGTCGGCGGCCGGAGCGATCGCGGGCCTGCAGGCGGGCGCTGCTCGGCGGTGGCGGGGCGCCGACACCGCGCCGGCTCGGGGGCTCGCCGCTGTGGATCAGCTGCGCCGTGGGGGGTCTGGCGGTGGCGGGGATCCTCGGGGCGCTGCTGTGGGCGGCGGGCGACCTGATGTGGGTGCTCGGCGTGGTGGGCAAGGGCGATCAGGGCTTTGCCTCGCCCGGGCGCGTCAGCCGCGAGGCGCTGCTGTTCCCGCTCTCGTTCGGCGGCGGCGTGCTGCTGCTGCTCAACTGGACGGTCGGCACGGTGCTGCTGGTGGCTTTCTGCCGCGGGCGCGAGAAGCACACCGCGCTCGGTCGCGCCGCGGCGGTGCTCTTCACCGGCACGATCGTCGAGATCGCCGCCGTGATGCCGCTGGACGCGATGGTCCGCAAGAAGAGCGACTGCCACTGCGGCCAGGGGACGTACGTGGCGCTCATCGCGGCGGGCATCGGCGGGCTGATCGCCTTGGGGCCGGCGATCCTGGTGCCGCTGCTGGGGCGCCGGCGCAAGCGGTGGTACGGCGGCGCGTGCGAGGCGTGCGGCTACGACATGCGCGCGCTGCCCGACGCCCCGCGCTGCCCGGAGTGCGGCGCCGGCTGGCGCGACGGCGCGCCGCCCCGAGTCGCCGGCCGCTAGGCCAGCGCCGGCGGACCCGACCACGGCCCGCGCCAGGCCCAATCGCAGCGCAAGTTCACCGCCGCCGCCAGGCGCCGCAGGTACTCCGGGCGCGGGATCTCCACCGCCCCCAGCGACAGCACGTGCGGGTTGGCGTACTGGCTGTCCAGCAGCACGAAGCCCCGTCGGCGCAGGTGCTCGACCAGGTGCACCAGGCACACCTTGCTGGCGTCGGTCCCGCCCGACTCCGGCAGGCTGAACATGCTCTCACCGAAGAACGCCCCGCCGATGTGCACGCCGTACAGCCCGCCCACCAGCCGCCGCCCGTTCGGGCCGTGCAGCCACGCCTCGACGCTGTGCGCCGAGCCGCGCTCGTGCAGCCGCGTGTAGCGATCGACGATCCAGTCGTTGATCCAATCGCCGTCGGCCCGTTGCCGGCGCGCGGCGCACGCCCCAATCACCTCGGCGAACGCCGTGTCGGCCGTGATCTCGAACCGCCCGCGCCGCACCGCCGCCCGCAGCGAGCGGCTCCAGCGCAGCGCGCCGGGCTCGAGCGGGTAGATCGCCCGCGGGTCGCAGGTGTAGAAGTCGATGCCGCGCACCCCCGGCACGGGCCGCCCGCGCGCATCCTGACGCGCCATCGGAAAGTACCCGGCGCGGTACGCCGCGAGGATCGCGTCGGTGTCCTGCGAGTTTGGCGCCGGCCCGCGCACGGCCGAGCCTACCACGCCCGCGTCGGCGATCGCTCTACCATTGGCCATGCAGGGGGAACGCTGCTACCTCACGATCGTCCGCTGGCCGGGCGCGATGCCCGAGTTCGAGCGTCGGTCGCTGCTGGCCCAGGCCGCGGGCCTGGACCCGCACGGAGCCGGCGCCGTCGTCGCACGCCCCGCCCCCACCATCGCCTGCCTGCTGGACATCGCCGTCGCCGCGGCCGTCGTCGGCCCGCTGCGCCACCGGGGCGTCATCGCCATCGCCCCCAGCGACTCGACCATCGACGCCTGCTCGCGACGCCTGGCAGCCAAACGTCTGGAACGGGCCGACGACGACGGCACGCTCGTGGTCCACCCGTGGCGCGGCCAGGGGCGCATCCTCCGCGCCGGAGAGATCTCGCTCATGGTTCGGGCTCGCATCCTGCTGCGCTCGGCCCGGGCCGATGTGGCTGTACCCGGACACGCCCTGAGCGGCGCCGGCGGCCTGTACGTGTCGATGGACTCCGATTCCCAGACCTCCCGCGCCGGCCGGTTCGTCGACGCCCTGGATCTCTACGACCCCCACGGCGCGCCCGTCCGCATCGACGGGCGCAAGTTCTCCTTCGACGTGCTGCCGCAGCGCGGCCACAGCGACAAGGAGAACATCGACCGCCTGTGCGGGCTGCTGCTGTCGCTCCGGGCCGGCGCGGCCATGCTGCCGATCGACGACGGCTTTGCCCGGTGGCGCCCGCCGCCGCACCTGCTCTCGCACCGCAGCGCGCCGTCGGTGGCCCCGGGAACCGCCCGCACGCACGACGAAACACCGGCCTTCGACTTCTACTCGGCGTGGCGCTTCATCGCCCACTGCGCCGAGGCGCAGGCGGAGCGGGACGGCCTGTAGCGGGCGGGCGGGTCGGTCGCCAAACCCCTGAAATCCCCCGGCCCCGGCTCCGAATACCCTTGCGTCACCGGGCCCCGCCGCCCGGCGGGGAGCCTGCCCGCATGGAGTTCTGGATCCCATTCTGGTGCTTCGTCGCCCTGTGGACGCTGGTGTCGGGCGTTCAGAAGATCATCACCGTTCAGGCCCGCGAACGTTCCCGGCGCGAGATCGCCGCGTACATCGCCGAGGGCTCCATGACCCCCGAGCAGGGCGAGCGGCTGATGAAGGCCGGCACGCCCAAGGACGTCGCCTGACCCCGACCGTCGCCGGAGCCCGTCCATGACGCTCGCGAGCATCGCCGATGAAGTGATCCCGGTCGTGGCCATCGTCTCCGGATGCCTGGTGGCCATCACGTCGATGATCGTCAAGGGCGTCGGGAACGCGTCGAAGACGCGCCAGCGCGAGCAGTCCCGGCGCGAGATCGCGGCGTACGTCGCCGAGGGTTCCATGACCCCCGAGCAGGGCGAGCGCCTCATGAACGCCGGCCCGCCACCCGTCAAGAAACGCTGACCCACCTCCACCTTCTTGGAGTTCGCACCATGAACACGTTCACGCTGCTGGCCGCGTCGGGAGACGATGTGCTCCCCGCGATCGCGGCGATCGTCTGCGGGTGCGGGGTGGGCGCGACGGCGATCATCGTGCAGGGGGTCCGGCGCGCGTCGGAGACGCGCCACCGCGAGCAATCCCGGCGCGAAATCGCCGCGTACGTCGCCGAAGGGTCCATGACTCCCGAGCAGGGCGAGCGCCTCATGAACGCGGGCCAGCCACCGGCAGAGGAGAAGCCCCGATGAACCTGCCGCCGCTGATCGCCGCCGTCGAGTCGGGCGACATCGTGCCCATCGTCGCCATCGTCACCGCCGGCTTCGTCGGCCTGGTGTGGGCCGTGCTGTCGGTCGTGCAGGGCATGCGGCGCGACCGCGAGCGCGAGCAATCCCGGCGGGAAATCGCGGCGTACATCGCCGAAGGCTCCATGACCCCCGAGCAGGGCGAGCGCCTCATGAACGCCGGCCCGCGCACGAGCGACGAC
>JAHCJH010000060.1 GCA_026126345.1 Phycisphaeraceae bacterium
GCACCGGGTCGCCGCCGAGGCGCGGGTCGAAGATGCCGAGGCCGAGGAAGCGCTCCATCATCAGCAGCAGCAGCGTGATGCCGATGACCGGCGTCGCCAGGACCTGGATGATCGCGGCGCCGTAGATGCCCCAGACGAACAGCGGCATGTCGAACCAGCCCATGCCCGGGGCGCGCAGCTTGTGCACCGTCACCACGAAGTTCAGCCCCGTCAGGATCGAGCTGAAGCCCAGGATGAACGCCCCCAGGATCATGAAGACCACCTTCCAGTGGCCCGGTTCGGTCATCGTCGAGTACGGCGTGTAGAACGTCCAGCCCGTGTCCACCCCGCCCACCAGCGCGCTGGCCACCGCGAAGAACGACCCGAACAGGTAGACGTACCACGACAGCAGGTTCAGGCGCGGGAACGCCACGTCCTTGGCCCCCAGCATCAAGGGCAGAAGGAAGTTGCCCAGCGACGCCGGCACGCTCGGCACGATCACCAGGAACACCATGATCAGCCCGTGCAGCGTGAACACCTTGTTGTAGATGTCGTTGCCGTCGTTGACGCTCTTGGCCGTCGCGGTCGCGAAGAGCTGGCCGGTGACGCCCGTCACCTCGCCCGCGGCGTTCACGGCCGTGCGCGTCGGCTCGAACAGCTCCAGCCGCACGGCCAGCGCCGCCAGCCCGCCCAGGAAGAACATGAACAGAACCGCCACCAGGTACATCACGCCGATCTTCTTGTGGTCGATCGTCGTGGCCCAGTCCTTGATCGTCGCCCACGCCGTGGACTTGGGCGTCAGGTAGGGCTCGTCGTGGTGGCCGTGCCCGTGGTCGTGGGCCGCCCCGGTCACATCCGATCCGGTGATGCTCGACATACGTCACCTCTCGGCGCGCTGCGCGCCGTCAAATCGTTCGTCCGTCGCTCAGTCGGCCTTGGTCTTGCGGTCGGTCTTGGGGTCCGGCACCGTCGCGTCGGTCTTCACGCCGTTGAGGTGCTTGAAGTACTCGATCACGCCCGAGATCTGGAACTCGGTCAACTGCCCCGCGTAGGAATTCATGTTGCCCGCCTCGTAGCCGGCGTGGATCTTGCGCTGGGGGTAGATGATGGACTCGCGGATGTAGTTCGCCCAGCCGTCCTCGGTGGTCAGGCTGAACTTCTCGCCGCCCTCACGCGACAGCGGCACGTCCTTGCCGTAGAAGCCCTTCCACGAGGGGCCGGTGTTCTTGGAGCCGTCGATCGAGTGACACTGGCGGCACCCCTGGCTCTCGTACACCCACTTGCCCAGCTCCCACATGGGCTTCTTCTCCTCGTGCATCTTGCCCATCACGTTGCCCCACTCCTCCACCACCTGGTTGTACTCGCTGACCGGCAGCACCCGCAGCAGCGCCGCCATCTCCGAGTGGTTGGTGCCGCAGTACTCGGCGCAGTAGATCACGTGGTCCTGGTACTGGCCGGACGCGGTCTTGGCCGTCGCGCGGATGGGCGTGAACGTGTACGAGGTGTAGCGGTTCGGGAAGACGTCCATCTTCACCCGCATGTCCGGGATGAAGAACGAGTGGATCACGTCGGTGCTCGTCATGCGGAACCGCACCGGCACGCCCTCGGGAACGATCAGCACCGGCACGCCCTGGTTGCCCCGCTGGCCCCCCTGCTTGGCCGCCGGCATGGTCATGTCGTCCAGGAACTTCGTCTCGCCGCTGGTGGCGCCGTTGGGATACGTCGCCGCCCAGTTCCACTTCTGGCCCGTGATCAGGATCGTCAGCGCATCGCCCCGCGCCACCTGCGCCGCCATGTAGCCGTGGAAGCCCCAGAAAAAGATGAACACCAGCACCACCAGCGGCACCACCACCCACGTCACCTCCAGCAGCGTGTTGTGGTTCGGCGTGCGCTGGGCCGCGAAACCCGGCCGGCGGCGGTACTTCCACGCCCACCAGCACATCGGCACCACGATGATGATGAACGAGATGATGCTCACCCACAGGATGAACATGAACACCCAGTCCACGCCCGCGAACTTGAGCGAACCGTCGGGGTTCAGCGCCAGGTCGCTGTTGGCGGGCTTGAACCACACGCGGTGCAGCCAGTCGTTGATGCCTGCGAGCAGCAGTGATGTCATCGCGAAAGCCCCGTTGGTGTCGCCGTTGCACGAATCCCGACCGCCCCCCGGTCATCGACCCGGGCGGCCGCGGCACGCCGCCGCCGCTCCACGAACCACATCCGCCCCAGCAGCAGCCCCACGACCAGCGCCGCGCTGGACGCCCCTACCTGCATCACCCGGAACGCCGACAGCGCGTACGCCCCGGCCTGCGGGTCGAAGTGGAAGCAGAACATCAGCACGCGGTCCAGCGTCGAGCCGATCCTGCCGTCCGACGCTTCGAGCAGCGCCATCCGCAGGTGACTCGTGACGTAATTCACCCCGTACAGGTAGCGCGACAGCTCCCCCTTGGGCGTCAGCACGAAGATCGCCGCCGGGTGCGAATACTCGTTGCTCTCCGGCATGTACCGGTAGTCAAATCCGACCTGGTCCGCGAGTGTCCGAGCCGTCGCGGCGTCGGCCGAGAGGAACGCCCACGACTTCTCCAGCGACGCCGGGTGCGGTCGGGCGTACCCGGCCACGTACCCGGCCTTCTGCGATGCCGTGACCGCCGGCCCCTCGGTCGGGTCGAACGTCACGATCACCACGTTGAACTTCTCGCCGATGCTCCAGTCCAGTTCATTGAACCGGGCGAGCATGTTGTTCATCACCGTGGGGCACTGCATCGGGCAGCGGAAGTACACCATCGCCAGCACGACCGGCTTGCCGTTGTCGTTGAAGTAGCTGCCGAGTTTGACGGGCGCGCCATCGGAGTTCGTGAACGAGAGATCCGGGCTGACCTTCTGCCCCAGCCGCTCGCGGATATCCAGGCCCTTGATCGCATCGGGCCGATCCGAGGGGATGATCTGGCCCGGCGCCGGCGCGGCGAAAGCCGCCAGCGCCACGCACGCCGCGCCGATCGCCCCGCGCCAACCGAACTGGATCCTCCGAAGCGTCACTGGTGGTCGCCCGCCTCGCGGCGGGCCTGCTCCCGTGCTTGAGAAAGTCTAGGTTTCAATTCCTTCTGAAACAACCGCAAACCCGCCCGGGCTCACCGCCGGGCCTTCTCGTACTCCTCGATGACCATCCGCCGGCCGTCGTCGATCTTGAGCCGGACCTTGCCCGCGGCCGGGTCGCTCCAGCCGTAGGTCTGGAAGTCGGCCTTGAGCACCTGGTCGCGGGCGGCCAGCGCGCCGGTCTGGATCTCGATGCCCTCCTCGCGCTGAGCGACGAGGCTGGTCTTGTAGAAGTCGAAGTACACGATCGTGGCGATCACGGTCGCCGCGATGATGGCGAACCCGCCGATGCCGAACACCAGGACGGTGCCGTGGGCGATGTTCTCGGCGTGAGCCTCCTGGGGTTTCTCCGCCGCGGTGTGCGTGTGCCAGGCGTCGGCCGGGTCGGCCTGGTGGGCGGTGTGCTGGTGGTGGTCGTGAGACATGGTCGGTCCTCGCTCGAAACTCGGTCGGATCACACGTAGTTGCGGTGGCGCAGCGCCTCGGGCAGCCGGGGATCGTTGACGGGGATGAGGTTGCCCCGGCCCATCTTGAGCACCACGAGGCCCATGAGCACCGCGACGGGGCCGATGAGCCCGGTGAGGTCAACCCACGAGAGCTTCATGGCGAAGGCGGGGTCGGCCATGGGGCGGATGACCCAGAACATGTCGACGCAGTGCATCAGGATGATCCACGATGCGACGAGGGACAGCAGCGCGGGTGTGCGCTTGACCTTGCGGAACAGCAGGATGAGGAACGGCCCGACGAAGTGGCCGAACATCATGACGATGCCAAGGGTCTTCCACCCGTCGCCGTAGCGGACGAGGAACCAGGCGGTCTCCTCCGGGATGTTGGCGTACCAGATGAGGAAGTACTGGCTGAAGCCGATGTAGGCCCAGAAGACCGTGAAACCGAGCATGAGCTTGCCCATGTCGTGGTAGTGGTCCTCCGTCACGACCCCGCGGAGCCGCCCGGCCGATCGGCAGATGCTCATGCACAGCACGATGATCGCCAGGGAGCTGATCATGTTGCCGGCGAAGAAGTAGACGCCCCACATGGTGCTGAACCAGTGGAAGTCGAGGCTCATGAGCAGGTCGAAGCCCGCGAACGCCACGCTGAGGGCGAACAGCAGGATGCCCCAGGCGCTGGTGAACGACATCTTGTTGCTGAGCCACTTGTCGCCGGTTTCGTCCTGCCGGCGGCTGAGACCGACCAGGCGGGCCGACAGCACCGCCCAGAGCACGAAATAGACCGCCAGCCGCACGTAGAAGAACGTGGGGTTCAGGTACCCGACCTTGTGCGCCAGCACCTCGTCGGTCTTGACCAGCTCGGGGTTCATCCACTTGTACAGCTTGGGGGCGAAGGCGACGATCGGCGCGACCAGTACGATCGCCAGCGGCACCATCGACGCCACGTTCTCGGCCTGGCGAAGCAGCGTGACCGACCACCCGGCCTTGACCAGGTGCCACATCATGACGATGCCCAGCGTCCCCAGGATCAGCCCCAGCGCGACCGTGAACCCGACCAGGTAGGCCGCCAGCGCGTGCTTGGCTGCATAGTCCGACGAGTCCAGGAACGGGTACGCCGCCGTGCCCGCCAGGCACGCGGCCCCGACCAGCAGCAGCACCCCGCCGAGGCCCTTGCCCCAGCCGTCGGGCATCGTGACGTTCGCGCGGTCGGTGGCCGAGCCGCCGTGCCCGTGACCGGCCGCTCCGTGCGCCGCGTGGCCCGCGCCGTGTCCCATGGTGATCTGGCTCACTTGGCGCCCTCCGTCTTGGCGGCCGGGGCCGGGGCCGCGGCGGGCTTGCTCTGCATGAGCCTCGCCCGCTCGGCCTCGGGAACCTGGTCGATGGTGCCCGCTTCCTTCTTCTGCATGGCGCGCAGGTGCGCGACGATCGCCCACGCGTCCATGGGGCGGATCGAGTGCCGGTAGCCCGGCATGTTGTTGTTCCAGCCGTTCATGATGACGTCGAAGATGTGGCCGTCGGCGCCGTTGAGCGTCGAGCGGTCCGTGAACTTGGCGTCCATGAGGTTGGCCGGCGGCACGGAGTACATCACGCCCACGGTGCCGGCGCCCTTGCCGTCGTAACCGTGGCAGGCCGAGCAGTAGATGTTGAACCGCTCCTCGCCCCGCTTGAGCAGCTCGGCCGTGACCTTCACACGGGCCGGGATCATCGGCACCGCCGGGGCGTCCTTGGCGTCGGACGCCTTGCCGGTGAAGAACGGAACATCGTCCAGCAGCGCGTCGGCCCGGCCGGGTTCATCCGGGCTGGTCGAGCGGCCGAACGGGACCGTGCCGTCGACCGTGGGCCGCATGGAGCGGTGGTCGCTGTAGAAGTCCGTGCGGGTCTGCGGCTTCCACTTGGGCGAGTCGTCCATGTCGGGGAAGAACTGGCGCGGCGGCTTGTCGGAGCGGTCGCCCCGGCAGCCCGACGCGAGCCCCGCCAGGGCGCACAGCCCCAGCAGCCCGATGGTCGCGATCTGTTGCGTGTGGTGCGTCATGAGTCGTCCGTCCGGCCGCTTCGGCCGTCCTGGGTGCGTTGGGTCGTTCAGTGAGCCGCCGGCGCGGGGGCCGGGGGCAACTCCTCTTCCACCAGTTCCACGCTCGTGGCGCCCGCCGCGACCAACAGGGCGCGGGTCGGCTCCGGGTCGAAGCGCGGGTCGTCGGCCTCGATGGCGATGAAGAACTTGTCGTCGCCCACGCCCAGGAACCGCTCGCGGGTCATCAGCGGGTGGTGCCAGCGCGGCAGGCCGTTGAACGCCAGCATGCCCAGCAGCGCGGTGAAGGCGGTGAACAGCACGCCGATCTCGAACGTGACGGGGATGAACGCCTGCCAGGCGCCGGCGGGCTTGCCCTGCACGACGGTGGCGTACCCCTCGGTGGACACCCAGTACTGGAAGATGAATCCCAGGCACGCGCCGGTCAGGCCGACGAAGGCCACCACCAGCGGCAGCTTGGTCGCCGGCAGGCCCATGGCGTCGTCGATGCCGTGGATGGGGAACGGGCTGTAGACGTCCCACCGGCTGTACCCGGCGTCGCGGACGCGCTCGGCGGCGTGGCTGACCACGCCGGGATTGGGGAACTCGGCCAGGACGCCGTAGACCTTGGCGCCGCGTTCGGTGCGGTATTCACGCGTTGCTGCCGCCATGGCTCAGATGCCTCCCTTCGGTGCGTCCGGGGCGTGGTGCGCGCCGGCCGCCTTGCCCCCGCCGTGCCCGTGCCCATGCCCGCCGACGTCGTACCCGTGGGGGTCCGCCTGGGGCATCACGTTCTTGATCTCGCTCATGGCGAACTGCGGCAGGAACCGCAGGAACAGCAGGTACAGCGTCAGGAACGTGCCGCACGACCCGACGAACGTCAGGATGTCCACCGGCGTGGGGAAGAACATGCCCCAGGATCCCGGCAGGAAGGCCCGGTGCAGCGACGTCACGATGATGACGAAGCGCTCGAACCACATGCCGATCGTCACCAGGAACGCCACCAGGAAGATCCACTTGACGCTCTGGCGGCACGCCTTGATCCAGAAGATCTGCGGCGAGACCACGTTGCAGAAGATCATGGCCCAGTAGGCCCACCAGTACGGCGCGTAACGCCCGTCGGGCCCGGCCAGCCACGGCGGCATGACGCGGTTGTACAGGAACACGTCGGCCTCGTAGGCGTTGCCCGAGTACCAGGCGATGAAGAACTCCATCGCGTAGGCGAAGCCGACCATGTAGCCGGTCACCAGGATGATCTTGGCCATGTTCTCCAGGTGACGCATGGTCACCAGGTCCTTCATCCCGGGGAACAGCTCGCGCGACGGGATCATCAGCAGCAGCACCATCGCGAAGCCGCCGAAGATGGCGCCCGCGACGAAGTACGGCGGGAAGATCGTCGTGTGCCAGCCCGGCAGCACGCTGGTGGCGAAGTCGAACGACACGATCGAGTGCACGCTGAGCACCAGCGGGGTGCTCACGCCGGCCAGCATCAGGTAGGCCTTCTCGTAGTTCTGCCAGTGGCGGGTGCTGAACCGCCAACCCAGGGCCAGGAAGCCGTAGGCGTACGCGCGGACCTTGTCGGTGTTCCACCCCAGCACCGCCAGGCGCGGGCCGTCGCCGTTGCTCCGCAGCAGACGCTTGGCCGCGCGGTCGCGCAGCGTCGCGAAGTCGGGGATCATGCCCATGTACCAGAACAGCAGCGACACCGTTCCGTACGTGCTGACGGCGAAGACGTCCCACAGCAGCGGGCTCTTGAAGTTGGGCCAGATCTGGTTGGCGTTGGGAATCGGGAACAGCATCCAGGCCATCCAGACGCGCCCGACGTGGATGCCGGGGAACGTCGCGGCACAGATCACCGCGAAGATCGTCATGGCCTCGGCGGCGCGGTTGATGCTCGTGCGCCACTTCTGCTTGAACAGGCAGAGGATCGCGCTGATGAGCGTTCCGGCGTGGCCGATGCCGATCCAGAAGACGAAGTTGGTGATGTCCCAGGCCCAGTCCACCACGTTGTTCAGACCCCAGACGCCCACGCCCGTGATGACGAGGTACAGGATCATCAGGGGCATCAGGCCGGCGACGTGCGCCGAGACCAGAAACGTCGGCATCCACCAGCGGCCCGGGCCCTTCTCGGCGTAGCCGCAGACGGTCTCGGTCACCCAGTTGAACGACCGGTCGCCGAGCACCAGCGGCGCTCGCGTCGCCGGGTCCTCCACCAGCGAGCCGTCGCCCGTGACCGGGTCCCACGCGCGCGGGCCGTCCGGCATCGGGCTGAGCCCCGCCAGTCGGCGCGCCGTCGCTTCATCGGGGTTGAACGTCGTCATGACCGCACTCCAAGAACGCCAAGGCTCATCACGTAGCCGTCACCACGCCCCGCCTTCGACGGGTCCACGAACGACGCGTGCCCGCCCCCGCCGTGGTCGTGGTCGTGATCGTGGTGGTGGTGCTCGCCGAACGGGTTCAGCTCCGGCCGCCGCAGCTTCCCGTTCGGGTTGTTCAGGCGCGCCAGGTGCAGCGTTCGCGGCTGGGTGTTCAGGTACCCCAGCAGCTTGTACGAACGGTGGTGGTTCATCATCTGATGCACCATCGAGCCCTTGCCGCCGTTGCTCGTGGCGTCCAGGATGTCGCCGAACACGATCGCGCCCGTCGGGCAGGCCTGCTGGCACGCCGTCTGCACCGCGCCGTCGGGGATCCCGTCCTCCGGCCGCCAGGCCTTGCCCTCGGCCGAGGCCTTGAGCTTCAGGTCGATCTTCAGCTCGTTGGTGCGCTGGATGCAGTAGGTGCACTTCTCCATCACGCCGCGCGACCGCACCGTGACGTTGGGGTTCTTGCCCATCTTGCTGATCTCGTCCAGCTTCTTGCGCAGCCGGGGCGGGATCAGGTTCGGGTTGATCTTCTGCGAGCCCTTCTTCTCCCCGGGGATGACCGACTCGAGGGCCTCCTGGCCGAAGTAGGGGCCCTTGAACTTGGTCACGCCGTAATCGAAGAAGTTGAAGCGGCGGACCTTGTAGGGGCAGTTGTTGGCGCAGTACCGCGTGCCGATGCAGCGGTTGTACGCCATGTAGTTGTGGCCCTCGATGCCGTGCACCGTCGCGTTGACGGGGCAGACCGTCTCGCACGGGGCGTTCTCGCAGTGCACGCAGGCGACCGGCTGGTACACCATGCCGTCGGCGATGTCGCGCCGGTCGGCCGGGCCCTTGAAGTACCGGTCGACGCGGATCCAGTGCATGATCCGGCCCTTGTTCACCTCGGCCTTGCCGATCGTGGGGATGTTGTTCTCCGCCTGGCAGGCCACGGTGCACACGTTGCAGCCGATGCAGGTCGACAGGTCGATCGTCATGCCCCACTGCGGCTTGACATCGAACGCCGCGACGCCCGGCTTGGCCCGCTGGCTCTTGCCCGGGTTGATCTTGACCTCGGGGTCGCGGAACGGGTGCTTGTAGATGCTGACGTTCGCCGGCATGTGGGCCATCTCACTGCCCTGGAGCTGCTCGGCCAGCGACAGCGTCTTCTCGCGCCCGTAGGAGTCCTTCACCTTGGCGAACGGCTCCTCGCCGTGGGCCTGCCACGCCTGCACGTCCAGCTCGCGGACGATCGCCCGACCTTCCATCGAGCCGTGGAGCTGCGCGGCGACGATGTGGTGCCACATCGTCGAGCCCGCCGCCGGCTGGAGCGTTGCCCCGCCGGCCGCCCACATCGACCCGCTGGCCCGCAGCGGGAACACGTCGAAGCCCGTGATCTCGCCGACCAGGCCGACGGTGCGCCGGCCCCAGCCCATCGGCAGCACCACCACGCCGTCGGGGATCCCCGGCACGGCCCAGCACGCCGCCGAGGCGCTGCGCCCGCCCAGCGTGATGTTCGCCACGCGGGCCTGCGGCTTCTTGTCGGTCTCGGAGGTCTGGTGCACGCCCAGCGACCGGGCCGTCGCGGGGCTCATCAAAGCGGCGTTGTCCCACACGATGCGCGTGCAGGTGTCGGGCAACTCCTGGATCCAGGCGTTGTTCAGCCAGCGCCCGTCGTCCATCGGCCCGCGCAGGAACACCACCTCCAGCGTGCCGGCCGCCGCCGGCGCGACCTTCAGGCCGGCCACCAGCGCCGCGACCTTGTCGTGGGCCACGGCCGTCAGCTCGGTCCCCGCCGAAGCGGCGCCCGCCAGCACGCCGTCGTGCAGCGCCCGCCGCCACAGCTTCTCGAAATCGCCGGCGCCGCGCGGGAAGAGCGTGCCCGCGTCGGCCCGCCACTGCTCGCGCACCAGTTCGTAGCCCGGGCGCGCCGCGCCCAGCACCACCGCCAGGGTCTCGATGTCGCTCATGCCGCCGTACAGCGGCGCGATCATCGGCTGGATGGGCGCGATCGTGCCGTCGGCCGCGATCGTGTCCCCCCACTGCTCCAGGTAGTGCGTGCCGTTGAGCTTCCAGGTCGAGGCGGCGGACGTCTCGTTGCGGTCGACGCTCAGGCACACCCGCTCGGGCGCCTTGGCGTACGCCTCGGCGAAGCCAAGGTCCGCCGGGGCGTTGAAGCACGGATTGGCGTTCAGCGTGACGACCGTCTTGATCGTGCCGGCCGCCATCGCGTCGCGCAGCGCCTTGAGCTGCTCGACCGACGAACCCGCCTCCTGGCGATCGGCGTGGTAGGCCACCGTCTTGCCGATGCTCCCCAGCGCGCCGTTCAGCGCCACGCACAACGCGTGCACGGCCTCCGGCTGCGTCGGGCCCGCCACAACCAGGCAGCGGCCCCGATTCGCGTCGTCCGCCAGATCCTCCCCGACCGCCTGCACCAGCTTCGCGTCGACCGCCGACGTGTCCACGCCCTTGAGCGCCTCGAGCGCCGCGGCGACCGGCTGCGTGCCCGGAACGGCCTTCTTGCCGATCACGAACTTCGCCAGCGCCACCGCGAACGCCGTCACCGCCGACGGCGACATGCCGTAGCGGTGGTCCGCCGCGGCCCCCGTGAGCGAGAAGTACGACTCGAACGCGTACAGCCGGCTCATGTCGTCCTTGACCGACAGGGCCCGGCGCGTCGCGGCGAACTGACGCGCGTGCGCCAGGCTCGCGGCCTCGTGCGCCAGGAAGTCACGGTCGAGCGACACGATCACGCCCGCCTTGTCGAGCATCAGCCGCTCGGTCGCCGGCCGCCCGAGCGCCGCCGCCAGACCCGCGCGGGCCGTGGCGTTCTCCATCGCGTTCCACCACACCCAGCGCGCCTTGGGCCAGCGCGCCAGCACCTTGGCCCGCATGCCCGAGAGCGTCGGGCTGGTCTTGGAGTCGCAAATGAACGCCAGGCCCTCGCCCTTGGCAGCGTCGTACGCCCCGAAATGCTGCTTCGACCAGGCCGCGAAGTCGTCCCACGTACGCTCGACGTCCGCGCCGCCCTCGACGTGCACCACGCCGGTGAGGCGGTCGGGGTCGTACAGGTCAAGGACGCTCGCCTGCGACCAGACGCTGCTCTTGCCCTGGTTGATCGGGTGCAGCGGGTTGCCCTCGACCTTGGTGGGGCGCCCCTCATGCGTCTCGATGAGCAGGCCCTCGGCGCCGCCGCCGGGCAGCGGCATGCTCGTGGCGAAGAACAGGCTCTTGCCGGGGACCACGTCCTCGGGCACGTTGCGCGAGTAGGGCAGGATCTTGTGGTCCGGACGGCGGCAGCCGGGCATCGTCGCGACGCCCGCCAGCGCCAGCCCGGCGCCCATGTACTTCAGGAAGTCGCGCCGCGACTCGCCCCCGAGTTCCGAAGCGCCGTCCAGGAACTCCCGCTCCAGGAACTCGCGCCCGATCGGCGTGTCCAGCGCGTCATCCAGGCCGCGCCAGTAGGCGCTTCCCGTGGTCCCGACAGCGCTCAGCGCCTCGCGGACGCCGTGCACCGGCAGGCCTTCCTTCTTGCTCGACGGGCATTGATCGTGCGCCATGCGTCGTTCTTCCTCTGCTTCGTCCAGCCCCCGCCGCCGAATCCTCGCCGCACCGTGCCGCCGCCGTCGGCCCACGGGTCAGCCCGCTCCGTCCGCTCCCGCCTCTAGTAGTGGCAGGCGCCGCACCCTTCGGGCGCCGCCAGCCGCCGCTCCTCGTAGTACTTGCGGCCCTGCTCGATCCGCGTGTCGAGCGGGATCTTCTCGATGTCGAACAGCTTGGTCACCATGTCCTTGGCCACCAGGTGCGGCTCGGGGTTGCGGTGGCAATCCAGGCACCAGCCCATGCTCAGCGGCTCGTGCTGGTACACCACCGGCATCCGCGCGATGTTGCCGTGGCACGACAGGCACGACACGCCCGCCGCGATGTGCGCGTTGTGCGGGAAGTTCCGCACGTAGTCCGGCACCTTGTGGATGCGCCGCCACTCGATCGACTCGTCCGCGGCGTAGGCGGCCCGGATGAAATCCGTCTTGTCTTTGTGGGCCTGGTTGTTGAAGACCTTCAACCGGCCGTCGGCGTGGCACCCCATGCACGTCTCGACGGTCGGGATGTTGGCCTCGGCCGACTCTTCGACTTTGGTGTGGCAATAGCGGCAGTCCATCCCCAGCTTGCCGGCGTGGATCTGGTGGTTGAAGCCGCCGCCCGGCTGCGTCGGCATATACCCCACCGCCCAGTACTTCGGGGTGAAGTAGTACCACGCCACGCCCACGGCCAGGCACGCCGCGCTCACTGCCCCGCCCGCGATCAGCGTCGGCAGCTTGTTCGTCCAACTCGGAAAGATCGTTGACACGCGATCAGACTCCTGCACCCGGCCCCAAGACACTCACCCCGCCGGCGTCAGGTCCACGACCCGCGCCGAGCGATCACACATGCACTGTCTCGCGTGGTGGCGAGAAACCCTCGGAAAAACCCGGCCATTGAACTCAATCGTGGATTCTTGTCAGGCAGCAACAGATTCGGCGGGAGCGTAGCAACTCGCGGCCGCGATCGCCAGCAACCCGGCTGCTTGCCTAAACTATGCACATCCACCTAATTAGGTGATCAAACCATGAACGACCGACCGAGCCCCCCAGCTTCTCGCAAACCATCAATCATTCCCCCAATCTTGGTGGTCGGCTTCGGCGCGGCGGTGACCATGTGGGTTGTCTGGCTCATCACGCACTTCCCCGCGTTTCGACTCGATTCCACCATCGCAGGCCCGCTGCTGCTGGCGGTGATGGCGTTCGCGATCGCGGCGGGAACGGCGACGGCGCCGGAACGGCGGCTGGTCGTGGGCATCGGCTCGGGGTTGGTTGCGGGCGCCATCAACCTGCTGATCCTCGGCTCGCAGATCGTGGACGCCGGGGGCGGTACGCCGGCGCCGGGCATCGACGGGCTCAAGCCCAACGCGCTGGCGATCATCGCCGGCTTTCTGGGCCTGAGTGCTGCGATCGGCCTCATCGGCAGCATCGCGGCCGGCCGACCGGACCCGGCGCTTCGCGTCGATCCCGCGCGCTGGCTCGGCCGGTTCGCGGTCATCGCGGTGGTCGCGGCGGTGCCGCTGCTGCTGCTGGGGGGCCTGGTGACCAGCACCGGCAGCGGTCTGGCCGTGCCGGATTGGCCGGGCACCTACGGGGCCAACATGTTCCTGTACCCCATCGGGTTGATGAGCCAGCCCCAGGTGTACCTGGAGCACACCCACCGGCTGTTCGGCGCCCTCGTCGGCCTATCCACGCTCGTGCTGATGCTCTACGTGCTGCTGGCCGATCGCAGGCCGTCGGTACGTGTCGCGGCCGTCGTGCTCTTTCTGGTCGTCTGCCTGCAGGGATACCTCGGGGGGGCCCGGGTGGTCGAAAAGTCGCAGTGGTTCGCGGTGATGCACGGCGTGTTGGCCCAGGTGTTCTTCGGGGGTCTGGTGGCGCTGGCGGCGGCCCTGAGCCCGTCGTTCAGAACCGCGGGACCGACCGGGATTCCCCTGGGAAAGTCGAGCCGGCTGGCGGCGGCACTGGTGGCGTGCATCTTCGTGCAACTGGCGTTCGGCGCCATGTACCGCCACCTGCACAACAACCACGCGCTGTGGTCCCACGCCGCGTTCAGTCTGGCGGTCGTGCTGCTGGCGATGCTCACGGCGTTCAATCTCTCGGCCCGCCTGGCGCCGGCGGCGGCTGCCGGGTCGCCCGCGGCCCGAATCGCCCGGGTAGCGCGGGGGCTGGTGCACGCGGTGGGGTTCCAGTTTCTGCTGGGCTGGGTGGCGTTCTACTTCGCCCTTTCCTCGGGCAAGCGGCACATCCCAACGGCCGACCAGTTGGTGGACACGCCCGACATCGCCTGGGGCGATTCGCTGGTCCGCACGGTTCACCAGGCCAACGGCGCCCTGCTGCTGGCGCTGGCGGTGCTGTGCCTGGTGTGGTCGATGAGGCTGGGCCGGCCGGCACGGTCGGCCGTGAGCTGATTCGCGATTGGAACCGGTGCCCGCATCGGCTCGATAAGTCAGTAAGGAAGACGCCGCGGCCCCGCAATACGTCCCCTCGGGAGACGTTTTCCGGAGTGCCGCCCTGCATCCGCACGGCCCGGCCCAGGTCCCCGGAGCGACCGCCATGTCCACCCAGCCTGCCAACTCCCCCCAGACTCCGGTTCCCGATTCGGTCAAGGCCGCCGCGGCTCGAAACCGGGCCAACCCCAAACCCATCACGTCCAGCATGTCGCCCCTGGGCCCGAAGCAGTTTGGCCTGGAAGAGGCGCGCCACCTGTTGTGGCGGGCGGGGTTCGGCGGGACGCCGAATCAGATCCAGACGCTGGTGTCGTGGGGCCTTGAGAAGTCGGTGGACTACCTGGTGAACTACCAGCAGGTGGCGGGCAGCGAGCCCGATCCCAAGGGGTTCCGAAGCGACATCATCCGGCCGCCATCGGCCGAAGAGCGGGCCATGGCCCAGCAGGCGCGCCGGGCCCGCGACGAGGAGTCGCTGGCGCGGCTGCGCGTGCGTCAGCAGGAGGCCGAACGGCTGGACCGCGAGCAGGTACGGGCCATGCAGAAGTGGTGGCTGACGCGGATGATCGAGACCCCGCGTCCGCTGGAGGAGAAGCTGACGCTGCTGTGGCACGGCCACTTCGCCACCAGTTTCCGCACGGTCGAGGACTCGTACCACATGTACGCGCAGAACAACCTGCTGCGCAAGCACGCCGCGGGCAGTTTCGCCGACATGCTGTACGGCATCATCCGCGACCCGGCGATGATCAAGTACCTGGACAACGACGAATCGCGCAAGGGGCGGCCCAACGAGAACCTGGCGCGCGAGTTGATGGAACTGTTCGGCCTGGGCGTCGGCAACTACACCGAGCAGGACATCAAGGAGGGCGCGCGGGCGCTGACCGGCTACACGTTCCGTGACGACGAGTTCGTGTTCGAGCGGCAGAACCACGACACCGGGGTCAAGCAACTGCTGGGCGCCAAGGGCGGGTTCAACGGCGAGGACTTCGTGCGGCTGATCCTGCAGAACCGGGCGTGCGCCCGGTTCGTGGCCACGAAGCTGTACCGCTACCTGGTTCACGATTACCCCACCGGGCGCAAGGGCGTGGACGAGGCGGCCAACAGCGTGATCAACCAGATGGCCGACGGCATCCGGCGCGACAACTACGCCATGGGCCCGACCATCAAGCGCCTGCTCAGCAGCCAGCACTTCTACGACCCGCGCATCCGCAACGAACAGATCAAGAGCCCGGTGCAGCTCATCGTCGGAGCCGCCCGGTCGCTCAACACGCCGGTGCGGGACCTCGACGCCCTGCTCGACGCCGCCAAGCTGATGGGCCAGGACATCTTCTTCCCGCCGAGCGTCAAAGGGTGGGACGGCGGCCGCTCGTGGATCAACACCGCCACGCTCTTCGTCCGGCAGAACACGCTGGTGTTCATGCTCACCGGCAAGCGCCCCATGGGGCGCGACCCCCTGGCGGACAAGGAGCCGTTCGACGCGGCCCCGCTGCTGACGCAACTGGCCGACGCCTACCCCGATTCGGCCAGCGGCGATCCGGAACGCGTGATCGACGCGATCCTGCAGTTCGCCGTGGGGCGCACCGACGCCGCCAGCCGCGACACGTTGGAACAATTCGTCCGCTCGCACGGCGGTCGGCTGACGCCCAAGGTCATCACCGACATCATGCTGCTGATCACCGCCATGCCCGAGTATCAACTCTGCTGAATCCCGCGCAGCGCCCGAAAAAGCGCGACGGAGCCCCGCCATGAACGACCGCATTCCCTCAGCCTTCACCCGGCGGCAGTTTCTGACGACCGGCCTGACGCTGGCCTCGGCCTCGCTGACGATCCCGGCGTTCCTCAACTCCAGCGCGTTCGGCCTGCCGCGCAACTGGTGGAACGGCACCAGCACGCCCGGCGCGCCCGACGAACGCATCCTGGTGGTGATCCAGCTCGGCGGCGGCAACGACGGGCTGAACACGGTGGTGCCCTACGGGGAGGCGGCGTACTACAAGGCGCGCCCGGCGATCGGCATTCCCGAGAACAAGGTCGTCAAGCTGTCCAAGAGCCCGGTGGGGCTGCACCCGGCGCTGGCGCCCCTGGCCGACATGTACAACGACGGCCAGATGTCGGTGGTGCAGGGCACCGGGTACCCCAACCCCAACCGCTCGCACTTCAAGTCGATGGACATCTGGCACACCGCCGACACGACGGCGACCGGCGACGGCTGGCTGGGCAAGTACTTCGACGCCGAGTGCTGCGGGTTCGGCAAGGGCGAGGGCGGCCGGCCCGAGCCCAACCCTCAGGCCGGCATCGCGATCGGCCGGGAAGCGCCGCTGGCGATGAAGGGCCGCATGGTCACGCCGCTGGCGTTCGAGAGCGCCGATCTGTTCCGGTGGACCGGCGGCGACGTGAGCCGCGACCTGACCCCCGCGTACGACCAGATCACCCGGCGCGAAGCCGCGGGGACGGGCGCCGACCCGGAGTCCAACGCGGCGTTCCTGACGCGCACGGCGCTGGATGCACAGGTTTCCAGCGACACCATCCGGCGGGCGGTGGCGGCGCGGCCCCGCTCGGCCTATCCCCAGAGTGAACTGGCCCGCCAGCTGCAGATGGTCGCCAGCATGATCCACGCCAAGCTCTCCACCAGGGTCTACTACGTCAGCATGGGCGGCTTTGACACCCACGCCGGCCAGGGTGGCGAGCAGGGCCGGCACGCGCAGCTGCTGGGCCAGTTCGCCGCGGCCGTCAAGGCGTTCTACGCCGACCTGAAGCTCCAGGGCAACGCCGAGCGCGTCATGACGATGTCGTTCAGCGAGTTCGGCCGGCGCGTCGGCCAGAACGCCAGCAACGGCACCGACCACGGCACGGCCGCTCCGATGTTCCTGTTTGGTCCGATGGTCAAGCCCGGCGTGCTCACGCAGCACCCGAGCCTCACCGACCTGGACCAGGGCGATCTGCGCTACAACACCGACTTCCGCTCGGTGTACGCGGGCGTGCTGGAGCAATGGATGAAGGCCGACAGCAAGAAGATCCTCGAAGGCACGTTCAACCCGTTGGGCGTGCTGACCAAGACGTGACCGGTCCGAGAATCTCGAGTCACCGCGGTCGCCAGACCGCTGCGAAGCGCCCCCGGGACCACCACCTCGGGGGCGTTCCTGATTTTGGCGCGTCCGCCCGGTTTTCGATGGCCGTTCCCGTGTTCCGGGGCATACTCGAATCGGCCCGCACGAACGGGGGTGTGGTCCCGTGAGCGAGCCCGAGTACCGGAGATTTTCCATGCGGTTTCCGCACGCTTTCGGTGCGCTCACGCTGTTGGTCGGCCTGATCGGGCAGCAGTCGTTCGGCGCAGAGGCCTCGGTTCCGGCCGAGGCGCAGGTCCGCCGCCTCGCTGGAACCGTCCGCGTGGAGCGCTTCGTGCTCAGCGCCGCGCAGGTCGGGCAGATCACCGACGACGTGGTGATCGAGTCGGAGACCGACATCATCATCGACGGCCCGTTGAACGTCGAGGCGCCCGGCCTCGCCCGCCAGAACGCCCCCAACGTGACGCTGCGCGCGGCGCGACGCATTCTCATCGGCAACGCCATCGGCGCTGCCGACGGCGCTGCCGGCAACGGCGGCATTCGGGCAGGCAACGGCACTTCGATCGAGATCGAGGCACCCTTGATCGTGGCGCACGTTGCCGAGATCCGCGCCGGGCGCGGCGCCCGGGGCCTGGCCGCCGCAGGCGGCGACGGCGGCAGCGTGATCGTCCGGGGTCGGCTGGTGAACGCCAGCGGGGCGGTGAACACGGTGCTCCGCGCGGGCAACGGCGGCGCGGGGGATGAAGGCGGCCATCGTGGGGGCAATGGCGGAGACGCCCTGCTCGAGCCGCTCGCCCCGGGCGGGGGTGGTTGGCTGCCGCTGTCGCTCACGCTGGCGGCGGACTACAGCGTGCAGCCCAACGGGTACCCCACGGCGCCTTCGGGCCAGTCGGGCGGCAACGGAACCGACGCCGACGGCGCCAACGGCGCCAACGGCGAGCCCGGCGCGGCGTGCGCGGCGGGCGGCGCCGGCAAGGGGGGCGTGATGGCGATCGCGGGCAAAGGCGGCAACGGCGGGCGCGGCCAGAACGGCCAGCCGGGCATGAACGAGAACGGCGGGCACGGCGGGCCCGGCGGCAACGGCGGGATCGCCAAGGCCGGCAACGGCGGGCACGGCGGCAGGGG
>JAHCJH010000061.1 GCA_026126345.1 Phycisphaeraceae bacterium
CGCGCAGCACGCGCAGGCGCGCGTGGGCCAGCGTCATGGCGGCGTGGTCGGCCAGGGAGCGCAGCAACTGGCGCTCGCTGGGAGAGAAGTCGCGCGGCGTCCGCGTGTAGAGACGGATCTGCCCGGCGGGCCGCCCCCCCTCGATGAGCCCGGTGGTGATGAGGCCCACCAGCCCCTCGGCCCGGGGGCGCGAGGGGTCGGCGATGCGCGGGTCGTGCCGCAGGTCGGCGACGACGACCACGTCGCCCGCCAGCGCTCGCTCGCGCAGCGCGCCGTCGATCGACAGCGGGGTGCCGTCGGCCAGCCACCGGTGGCTGAGCCCGCGCGTGAAGCGGTGGCGCAGCTCGCCGGTCGTGTCGTCGAGCACGGCGATCGACCCCGCGTCGCAGCGGAGCGTCTCGAGCGCCACGTCCAGCACGGTTTCCAGCACGCGGTCGGGGTCGCGCGCGTGCGTCAGCATCGACGACAGACGGAACAGCGCGTCGAGTTCGTCCACCCGGCGCTGGATCGCAATGGCCCCTTCGCACGATTCGACCGCCGCCGACGCCAGGATCGTCAGGGCCCGTTCCAGCGCGGGACGCGCCGGGGCGTCGGCGCCCGCGCCGTCGATGGGCATGACGATGGACCCCAGGTCGCCGATGCTCGTCTTCAGCGGCGCCACGAACAGCGCCTCGCCCTCGCGGTAGGGCCGGCCGACCCGCGCGTAGGCCCGTCGGGCGCCCTCCTGCGCCCCGAGCACACGCCACAGGGGCCCCTGCGGCGCGTCCGGGTCGGCGGGGCTGATCACCGTGCCGTCGGTGTCGCGCAGCCACACCGGCACGCCCGCCAGGCTGCCGATCTCGTCGCACAGCCGCGCGATCGAGCCGTCGGTCACGAAGTGCCGGATCGACGGCGCTTGCCCGCCTGAGAGCGCCGAGGCGACGCCCGCCCCCGCGCCGCCCGGCGGCGGGGACGGGGTGGAAGATGCGTCGGCGGAAGGGGCGCGGTCGATCACGCCCGATCGTAGGAACCGGCGGGGGGTTCACGGTCCGACCGGCGCAGGATTCCGCGCCCGCCGATGTGAAACCTCGATCAGGATCGGCCGGGCGACTCCGCCGGCGCCACGCTTCGCGCCCGCTCGCCCACGCGCAGCTCGGTCCCCTCGAGCATGCGCCGCAGGTTGCCCCGGTGTGCGTAGACCACCAGCACCGCCATGCCCACGGCGGCCGTCAGGTACGGCCACAGCACCCAATCGCTGCGGTCGGCGTACCTGCTCATGCGCTCGAAGAAGATCCCCAACTCCTTGCACATCGGGTAGACGGCAAAGACCCACAGCGGCAGCGTGACCGCCGCGATGCACGACGACAGGCCGATGTAGCGCGTGACCTTCACCAGGATGAACCACAGCGCGATCGAAAGGATCGCCGGGATGCCCAGGATCGGGAACACCGCCAGCACCGCGCCGAAGCCCGTCGCGACGCCCTTGCCGCCCTTGAACTTCAACCAGACGGGGAAGATGTGCCCGAGGATCGCGGCGACGCCGAACGCCAGCCAGGCCCAGGCCATGGCCGGCGGCGTGTCGGGCCGGTTGATCGTGCCCATGACCCACCCGGACACGAACACGGGCACGAAGCCCTTGGCCCCGTCGAGCAGGAACGTCAGCACGCCGTACTTGCGCCCCAGCGTGCGGCCGACGTTCGCCGAGCCGATGTTGGTCGACCCGTGGCGCCGGACGTCGATGCCCTTGGCCAGCGCTATGAGCAGGCCGAACGGGATCGAACCCAGCAGGTACGTCGCCAGCAGCCCAAGGCCCCACCAGATGTACCAGGAGGTCTCCATCGCTGAGGATCGAGTCTATGCGGAAGCGGGCGGGTCGCGGGGCCGGGCGGCGATGGTGCGGGCGGGGGCGTGAGGTGGGGGGCGTGAAGTGGGGGGAAGTGGCGGTGGGCGTCAGTGGGCGGTCGGGTTGGCCCGGTACTCGTCCAGGAAGTCCACGGCCCGGCGCAGATGGGGGATCACGATCGACCCGCCGACGATCAACGCCACGTCGAAAGCCTCGAAGAACTGCTCGTCGGTCACCCCCGCCCGGGCGCACTCGATGACGTGGTACGCGATGCAATCGTCGCACCGCAGCACCATGCTGGCCACAAGGCCGAGCAGCTCCTTGGTCCGGGCGTCGAGCGCGCCGTCCTTGTAGCAGGCGCCGTCGAGCGTGAAGAAGCGCTTGGTGTTGAGCGTGCCGCCAACGCGCCCGGGCCGGTCGGTGAGGATCCGGTCGTTGAGCCGGGCGCGGAACCGCTGGAACTCCTGGACCCTGGACATGCCCCGAGCGTACCACCCCGCGCGCCGCGGCGGCGTCCAGCCGTGGTAATCTCCGGGCATGGGGACCAGCCAGCCGGGGCCCGTCGCCGAGCGCGGGGTGCTCTACGTCGCGACCGGGGATCCGTACTACCTGCGCGATGCCGCGGCGAGCATCGAGCGGCTGCGGGCGTTCGAGCCGGGGGACGCCGTGGCGCTGTTGACGGACCTTCCCGAAGCGGCCGAGGTGTGTCGGCGGCTGGGCGTGTGGATGGGGCAGGTGAAGACTCCCCGCTGCACGCAGTACCCCTCGCGGTTCGTCAAGACCCGTCTGGCTCGGTACTCGCCCTTCGCCACGACGCTGTTCCTGGACTGCGACATCGTGCCGCTGCGCCGATGGGCCGGCGTGTTCGAACTTGCGAAGGAAGGGTCGATCGGCGCGGTGCCCGACGCCCATCCATTACCGTTCGATCCGTCCGACGGCTCGCGCGACACGCCCGAGCAGCGGGCGACGCGTCGCCGGGTCCGGGCGGGCGATGCGCAGGTGAACTGCGGCGTTTTGCTGTGGCAGCGCGGGCCGCAGGTGGCGTCGGCCTTCGACCGCTGGTTCCGCCAGTGGTGCCGCTTCGGTCAGCGCGACCAGCCGGCGTTCATGCGGGCACACGTGCCCTGGCACCCGCTGCCGGGTGCGTTCAACGATCAGGTGCAGGGCGATGCGGAAGCCGCCGCGGCGCGCGGTGCGGTGTTCTGGCACCCGTGGTCACGCAAGGAAGCATCCGGGGAGCGCGTGTTGCGTCGCCCCTGGCGCAAAGTGCACTGGTGGCACGGGCCGGCGCGCCGGGCGTGGTCGCTGGCTCCCTGGGCGATCGGGCCTGTTCGGTGGGTCGGGCCCGGTTGAGGGTTCTGGGCGGGGGCGGGGCGGTGTGATAGGCTCTCGGTCAACGGAGAACGCGATGCAGGCAACGACGCTGGCGTTGATGATCCTGGTGAGCTGGGCCGGGTGGCAGCCCGACGCCCCCAAGCAGCCGGAAGCGCCGAAGCAGCCAAGCGGGCCGCCTTCGGCCCCGGCCAAAAACCAGCCCCGGCCGCCGGCGCGCCCCCCGGCCCGCGACCCCCTGGGGTGGCCCATGCTCCCGGCGAGCCCGCAGGTGCAGCGCGTCGAGGCCACGCCCGCTGAGAAGGTGAAGGTTGATGACCGCACGATCGATCTGGCGGTCAAGCGGTCGGTCGATCTGCTGCTGACGATGCAGGAAGGGCTGGAGAACAGCGAGTGGCCCTACGAGGGCGTGTACCGGGTGGGGGGGCAGATCCCCGTCGGCTACCGCGTGGGCGGGACGGCGATCGTGGCCATGTCGCTCCTGGAAGCGCCGGGGTACGCCGAGGATGGTCGGCGCCGGGCGGCGGTGGAGCGGGCGGCGAAGTTCGTGTGCGGGGCGATCGAGCACCCGCTGATGTCGCCCGACACCTACCAGGGCGGGTACGACGTGCGGGTGTGGGGGCACATCTACGGGCTGCACCTGCTGGTGGAATTGAAGAAGCGCGGGGCGATCCCCAAGCCGCTGGCCGAGCCGGCCGAGCGGGCCATCGCCTATTACCTCCAGGGGCTCAAGAAACTGGAGATCACCCCCGGCACGCCCGGCGGCTGGAACTACGCCAGCGAAAAGACCGCCGCGCCCTTCGTCACGGGCCCGGCGCTGATGGCGCTGTTCGCGGCCAGGGCGCAGGGGTACGCGGTGGACGACGGGCTGGTGGCGCGCGGGCTCGATTCGCTGGAGCGGTCGCGCGGCGCCCAGGGCACGGTGGTGTACAGCGGCGCCGCCGGCGCCCGCTCCGGCCAGGGAGACTCGGTGCCGGGGGCGATGGGGCGCATGTGCGTGACCGAGTCGGTGCTGCTGCTGGCCGGGCGCGGCGGCGTGGAACGCGTGCGCAACGCGGTGGACAAGTTCATCGAGCACTGGGCGGAGTTCGACAAGCGCCGGACGATGACCGGCACGCACGTGCCGCCGTACATGGTGGCGCCGTACTACTTCATGTACGGCCACCGGTACGCGGCCCTGGCGGTTGAATTGCTGCCCGAGGCCGAGCGGGCCGGGTACCGCGAGCGGCTGAACCGGCTGATGTTCAGCGTGCGCAGCGAGGACGGCTCGTGGACCGACCGGGTGTTCAAGCGCACGGCCAACTTCGGCACCGCGTTCGCCCTGCACGCGCTGCTGGCCCCGGCCGTCGGTAAGCCCGCGGGCTGGGCACCCCCCAAGGCTCCCGCGGGCGCCCCCGCGCCGGGCGACAAGGGAGCCGCCGGATGAGCAAGCTCAGCCGCTGGTGGCGCAGAAACTTCGGCCCGCTGCTGATCCGCGGGATGGAGATCCACGTCATCAACCACTGCAACATCGCCTGCCGCGGCTGCAACCACGCCGCCCCGGCGCTGGAGAAGAAGCTGCTGGAACCCGAGGAACTTCGGGCGCAGCTGCGGCTGCTGGGGCGGGTGGCCCGGGTGGGGACGGTGCGCGTGATCGGCGGCGAGCCGCTGCTGCACCCGCGCATCGACGACGCCCTGCACGAGATCCGCGCCTCGGGGCTGTTCGCCGCGGTGCACGTGATCACCAACGGCTCGCTGCTGGGGCGCATGACCGAGCGGTTCTGGTCGCTGGTGGACGTGGTGAAGGTGTCGAAGTACCCCGGCGTCAAGGTGGAGGTTCCGCCCGGGCGCGAGGGGAAAGTCACCATCGACGACATCCCGGTGTTCAACGAGGTGTTCAGCACGCAGCGCAACGAGGACGGGGCCCTGGTGCGGCAGATCTGGGACCGCTGCTGGATGAAGGACTCGTGCATCGGCCTGCAGGACGGCCGGCTGCACCGCTGCATGCGGGGCGGTTACATCGCGCAGCTCGTGGGGCTTTCGGCCGAACGCGATTCGATCGACCTGCGCCGGCTCACGCGTCGCCGGCTGCTGGCGATGCAGAGCCGCGACGTGCCGCTGGAAGCGTGCTCGTACTGCACGGGCAACAGCGGCAAGCCGTTCGCGCACGAGCTGCTCAAGCGGCCGGTGTGGATCACGTACCAGAACCGGCCCGTGGCGGAGATGGTGGACCTGTCGTCGCCGGGAAGGCCCGCGTCGCTGCCCAAGGGCGAGCGGATCGTGGTGCCGATGGGCTGAGCCGGCTTCAGACCCGCGGGCCGGCGTCGTCGAGCCCGGCCAGGCCGTCCTTGTATTCCCGGCGCAGCGGCTCCACGACTTCGCGGATGAACCGCTCGGTCTGTTCGACGCTCCGGCCGATGTACCTCATCGGGTCCATCACCCCGTCCCAGTCGAGTTCGCCGGCCAGCGGCCCGCCGCGGGCGGTTCCCCAGAAAGCCCGGTCGTTCCTCAGGCGGTCGAGCAGGTCGTTGTCGAGGCCCTCCTGCTTGACGCGCAGGCCGGCCGCCTGGGCGTGCCGGCGGATGTGCTCGTGATACGCCTGGCGGTCGCCGCCGAGCTTCACGCACGCCATCAGGATGTTCTCGGCCGCCATGAACGGCAATTCGGCCATCAGGTTCTTGCGCACCGTCGCTTCGTGCACCACCAGCCCCGACGCCACGTTGTGCATGAGGTCCAGCGCGCCGTCGAGCGCCAGGAACGCCTCGGGCAGCGACAGTCGTCGGTTGGACGAATCGTCGAGCGTGCGCTCGAGCCACTGCGTCGCGGCGGTGTCGTAGGCGTTGCCCACGAGGTTCATCACGAAGCGCGCCAGGCCGCAGACACGTTCGCAGCGCATCGGGTTGCGCTTGTACGGCATGGCGCTGCTGCCGATCTGCTTGTCCTCGAAGGGCTCGTCGAGCTCCTTGCGGTTGGCGAGCAGGCGGATGTCGGTGGCGATCTTGTGCAGGACGGCGGCGGTGCTGGCAAGGTCCGAGAGAATGAACGTGTCAACGATCCGCGGGTAGTTCTGCGTCGTCAACTCGTGCGTATCGCGCCCCCACGGCCCAAGCCGCGCAAACACACCGAACTCGAACGTGTCGAGTTTCGCCGCGTCCCCGTCCACGAGCGCCAGCATCGCCGCCTCGGTTCCCGTGGCTCCCCGAATGCCCTTGAACATCGGCACCGTAGGGCCCGCCTCGCCGCGCCACGTGCTGACGCTCCGCCGCCACGCCAGGAGCAGCTCGTACGCCCACTGCGCCATCCGGCGGCCGACCGTGACGGGTTGCGCCGGCTGGTAGTGGGTGAAGCCGAGCGTCGGCACGGCGGCGTAGCGCGCTGCGCCCGCAGCGATCGACACGATCGCTCGCGCGGTCTTGTCTTCGATCAGCCGGGTGGCGTCGCGGAGAATGTCCATGTCCGCGTTGCACACCACGTCCTGGCTGGTCATCCCCAGGTGGATGATCCCCCGGGCGACGGGGCACGCGTCCCCCAGGGCGTGCACGTGGGCCATCACGTCGTGCCGCACCTCGCGCTCGTGTCTTTCCGCGGCCTTCAACTCCTCGTCGGTGATGCCCCCCGGACGCGTCACCACCGCGCGCAGCGCCTCGACCTGCTCCCCGGTCACCGGCAGGCCCATCTCGTGCTGGGCCTCGGCGACGGCCAGCCAGATGCGCCGCCAGGTGTTGAACTTGTGGCGCGCCGACCAGAGCCGCAGCATGGCGTGCGAGGCGTTCCGCGTCGCCAGCGGCGAGGTGTACGTGTCGTAGGGGGAGGCCATGGCGCAAGCGTACTGCCCCCAACGCGATTACGGGCGGCCGCCCGAGGCCGCCCGTATCATGCCCTCCCATGGCACGCGCGTACATCACCACCCCGATCTACTACGTCAACGACCGGCCCCACATCGGCCACTGCTTCACCACCACCATCGCCGACGCCCTGGCCCGCTTCCAGCGACTCTTCGGGCGCAACGTCTTCCTGCTCACCGGCACCGACGAGCACGCCGACAAGGTCGTCTCCACCGCCCGTGAACACGGCATGACCGCGCTGCAATGGGCCGACCGCAACGCCGCGGCGTTCCAGGAGGCCTTCGCCGCGCTCAACATCTCCAACGACGACTTCATCCGCACCAGCCAGTCCCGTCACAAGGAGAAGGTGGTGGAGTACATCCGCCGCCTGCAGTCCCACGGCGACGTGTACAAGGGCGACTACACCGGCTGGTGGGACGCCTCTCAGGAGGAGTACCTGACCGAGACCGTCGCCAAGGAGGCCGGCTACGTCAGCCCCGTGTCGGGCAAGCCGCTGGTCAAGCGCACGGAGCAGAACTACTTCTTCCGCCTCAGCGCTTATCAGCAGCGCCTGCTCAAGCACATCGATCAGAACCCCGACTTCATCCTGCCCGAGAGCCGGCGCAACGAGGTGCTGGGACGCCTTCGGGAAGACCTGCAGGACGTGCCCGTCAGCCGCGCCGTCGGCGCTTCCGACGGCGAGCCGTGGGGCATCCTGATGCCCGACGACCCGGGCCACCGCATCTACGTGTGGATCGACGCGCTGTTCAACTACCTGAGCGTGGTCGACACCGAGAAGCGGCGGAACTACTGGCCGCCGGCGGTGCACCTGCTGGCCAAGGACATCCTGTGGTTCCACGCGGTGATCTGGCCGTGCATGCTGATGGCGCTCGGCGAGCCGCTGCCGCGGACGGTGTACGCGCACGCGTACTTCGTGCGCGACGGGCGGAAGATGAGCAAGAGCCTGGGCAACTTCGTGGACCTGGACGTGATCCGGGCGTACAACGCGCGCTACGGGCGCGACGCGCTGCGCTGGTTCCTGTGCACGTGCGGACCGATGGGGTCGGCCGACGCCGACTTCGCCCACGGCAAGTTCGTCGAGGTGTACAACGCCGAACTGGCCAACGGCATCGGCAACGCCGCCAGCCGCGTCGGCAACATGATCGAGAAGTACTTCGGCGGCACGGCGCCCGACCCCAAGGGCCAGGTCGCCCTGCACGCCATGCCCGAGTTCGGCTGGCCCGAGGTCACGGCGACGGCCGTGCGCAACGCCATCAGCCGCGCCGACCAGTGGGACCTGGCCGGCGCCCTGCGCGAGGGCGTGGAGCTCGTCCGGCGCGTCGACGCCTACATCAACGCCACCGAGCCCTTCAAGCTCGCCAAGAAGATCCCGCCCGGCCAGCCGCCCCAGAGCGACGGCCCGTTCAACAACGACGACCCGCGCGACCGGCTCGCGGCGATCCTCTACCACTGCGCCGAAGCCCTCCGCATCGCCAGCCTCATCCTTTCCCCCGCCGTGCCCGACACCATGGGCCGCCTCTGGAAGGCCTGGAACTGCGACCCCGCCGCGAGCGTCGACGCCGTCAACGGCCAGACGCTGGCGCACATGAGCCAGTGGGGCGGGCACCACTCGATCAAGCCGGGACAGAAGATCGCCAAGGGCGAGCCGCTGTTCATGCGCGCGGATCCCGCCGAACCGCCCCCGGCCTGACGCCCGTCGATCAGAACGTGATGTTCGCCCACGCGCTGATCGCGCCCGACGCCGACGTCAGCGGCCCCACGTCGTTGCCCGCCACGATGTCGTAGTTGGCGCTCGGCGAGCCCGTGCCCGTTGCCCCGCGGCAGAAGTTCGACGCGATCATGTTCCCCGTCGCCGTGCAGCGGATGCCCCGCCGCCCGCCGATCGTCGTGTTCCGCTCGATCCTGCTCCCGGAACCGGTGACGTTGATCGCCGCCAGGCCCGTCGCCAGCGCCGAGTCGCCGCTGCACGTGCACTCGCGGATGTCGCTGCTGTTCGTCGCGGCGATCCCCGCGCTGATGCTCCCGGCCGTGTTGCACCCGATCACCCGGCAGAACTGGCCGACGCTGATGCCCGTGGTGCACCCCGTCGCGTTGCACCCCTCGATCGTGCAGTTCTCGCCCGCGAGAATCCCGTTGCCGCACTGCCGCGCCACGCAGCGAACGATCGCGCCGCCGTTGCCCAGGAAGAACCCGCCCCCCGCCGACGTGGCCTGGGCCGACGTCGCTTCGCAGTCGGCGATCATCGAGCCCGATCCCGTCGCCACCCCCGTGCCCCCGCCGGAGCAGACGCACCGCTGCACCAGCGACTCGGACCCGACGCTCACGCACGCGCCGGTCGTCGACGCCAGCGTGACCCGGCAGTCGCTCACCGTCGCCCTGCCGGCGCCGATGCTCGTGCCGGAACTGCCGAACACCACCAGCCGCTCGACCACCGCCAACGCGGCGTTGGTCAGGTTCACTCCCCCCAGCCCGCGCAGCACGCCGTTGCGCACGGTCACCATCGTCACGGGGCCGCAGTCCACCGCCGGTGCGCTGTTGGTCGACACGTGCAGCGTGAACCCGTTGAGGTCCAGCACCACGTCCGACGCCGTGATCCGCACCACCACCTTGCCCGACACGGTGTGCGACGCCGTCATGTAGTACGAGCCGGGCGTCGCGATGATGAACTGCGCGTTCGCGTCGCCCGGGCAGGTCGTCGCGTTCACCGGCGTGCGCGGGTCGCCCGGGGTGATCTTGTCGTAGATCTCCTGCAGCGTCCGGCCGCCGGAGGCCACCGGCCCCGCCGGCGGGTTCAACGGCCCGGCCCGCGCCGCCCCGGCGAGCAGCCCCATCGCCCCCGCGCCCAGCAGCGCCGCCGGCAGCAGGTCCCGCCGCGACAGTTCGACGCCCTCGCGCCGGTCCGCACGCATGCTCCCGTCAGGACGAGTCGTGTCCATCGATAACTCCCATGGGCGGCGCGGCACACCACGCCCCGTCGCCACCGTCCACCCCAACCATACCACCGGGCGGCCGACCGCCCAGTGAAACAGGGGGATTTCGGCAAGCCCGGGGCGGGCCGATCCCGGCGTCAGTGCGAGAAATTGGCCCAGGGGTGGATCGCGTTGCCGTCCGGGTTGTTGCCCATGTTGCCCATCAGTGCGACCGAGACGATCGGTCCGTACGCGTTGCTCGAGCCGATGTTGAAGTTCGTCTGGTTCGCCCGGGCCGTGTTCCGGGCGATGAAATTCCCGATGCCCGTCACCCGGATCCCCTGGCCGTTGCCCACCAGCGCGTTGCCCTCGATCCGCGCGTTGTTCTGTGTGGTCAGAATGCCCCCGGCGGTCGTGCTGCCCGGCGCGTTGGAGTCCAGCGTGTTGTCCATCACCACGCACGCCGCGCCGTTGATCACGATCCCGTTGCCCGTCTGGCCGACCACGGTGCACTGCCGCACCGTCGAGCGCGTGCCCACGTTGATGCCGTCGGCCGCGCCGCGGCTGACCAGGCACGAGATCACGTGGCAGTCGCCCCCGGCCAGCACGCCCGTGCCGCGCACCTGCCGCACCGAGCAGTCGCGCACCACCGAGCCGTCGGCGACGGTGATGCCCGGCCCCGAGCCGGTGGTCAGGGTGTAGAGCACGCTGCACCGCTCCACCAGCGCACCGACGCCGGTCGAAATGCCGCAGCCGGCGCAGTCCTGCACCACGCAACCGCGCACGATCGTGCCCAGGCTCGTGCCGCTGAAGATGCCGGCCAGCGAGCAGTTGCTGACGCGCAGATCCTCCAGGATGCTGTTGTCGCCCTGCGCGTTCACGCCGTTGCCCGGCCAGCCGCGCACCGAGCCGTTCCGCACGTGCAGGTTGCGGTAGTACGCCCCGGTGCTGATGCCGTCGCCCGCGCCGCTCACGCCCACCACCGCGAAGCCGTTGAGATCCAGCGTGACGTTCTCGGCCGCGATCAGGATGCCGTGCTTGCCGCTCACGCCCTGGATGTTGCCGGTCAGGTAGTACGACCCGCTCTGGCTGATCACGTGCATCGCCGTCGCGCTGCCCGGAAGGCTCTGCACCGCCGTGCGGGGCTCGATCTGGCCGAGCGTCTTCAGCGGCGGGTTCGTGCCCCCCGGAAGCCCGGTGTCCGTGACCGGTCCCGCCGGCGGGTCCAGCGGCCCCGCCGCCGCCACGCTCACCAGCGCCGCCATCGCCAGCACACTCAGCGCGCCGTGGCGCACCATGCGGTTCTCCCTCGGGGACGCGGGCTCGGCGCCCCGTCCGCGGCGTTGACTCGCTCGCCTCTGCCTGCAGCGTGCCACAGGTTGGCGCCGCCGCCAGCGCAGGCCGCGCGGATCCGCCCCGCCGTCAGCGGGCGGCCGTCACACCTTGCCCGGAATCACCCGGCGCGCCGGTTCTCGGACACGCCCCGCCTCAGGGGAACTGCCAGGACTGGCCCGCCATGTTCGTGGACTGGCTCACGTACTCCAGCTCGATATCCGCCAACTGGGCGACCTGCCCATCGCCCCGCGGCAGGGAGTAGTACGTGATCGACGCCACCCGCACCGACGTGAGCGTCATCACCATCGTTTCCGGGCCCGCCGGCACCGTCAGCACCACGCTCGAAACGATCGTCGCCTGCGCCAGCGACGTTGCCGGTCGAGCCAGCATCTTGTTCAGGTCCACCGTCACCGTGAGCGTGCCGCGCTGCGGCACGTAGCTTCCCCCGCCCCCGCCCGAGAACACCATTCCGTTCTTGACGCTGTAGCCCTTCACGGAAAACGTCTGCTGACCGCCGGCGCCGAACGTCGCCACCAGCGTGGCCCCCGCCGCCCGCGCCGTGCCCGGAACACCGAGGTTGTTGCTCCCCGCGCCCTGCGCTGCCGAGAAGATCTCTTCCAGCGTCCGCCCCGTGGGGCTCACCGGACCGCTCGGTGGGTCCAGGGGGCCCGCGCTGGCCACCAGCCCCAAGCCCGCTCCAATCACCGCGAACGCGCCGGCACCGATCACCACCCGTCGCCACGTCGTCATCATGATTCCGCACCTCCCGCGACGAGCAGCCCGCCCGTCCGTCGTACCCACATTGTACTTCAAGCCCGGGGACCGGCCAGCACGCCAACCGGGCCCAAACACGTCTCCAACTCCCCGTCGCGGCTATCCCCCGGCCCTACGCTCGCCGCATGGTCACCATCTCCGCCCGCTACGCCGGCAGGAACAAGTGCGATCTGACGCACCCCGAGGGCCCCACCCTCCGCACCGATGCCCCGCGCGATATCGGCGGCGACGCCTCCGGCTTCAGCCCCACCGACCTTGTCGCCTCAGGGCTCGCCGCCTGCATCCTCACCACCATGGCCATGTACGCCAACCGGCACGGCATCGAGCTCGCCGGCGCCACCGCCACCGTCGAGAAGCACATGAGCCAGCCCCCGGCCCAGCGCCGCATCGCCCGCCTGCCGGTCGTCGTCACCCTGCCCGCCGCCATCGAGCCGGAGATGCGCCAGCGCCTCGAGCGCGTCGCCCACACCTGCCCGGTGCACGCCAGCCTTCACCCCGATACCGAGGCCCCCATCGAGTTCCGCTACGTCTGAACGGTCTCAGCGGCGTGCGCCGGCCTTCGCCATCAAGAGCGAGCGCCCTGCGCGGGCCAGCGCCTCAGCCTCGATGCGCCACCGGACCAGCGGCTGCCCGGGCGCCACGCGCCCTGCGAACCGCGCCCACAGGCCCGCGTCGTCCGTCGGCGTGATCACCGCCGCCCGACCGCCGCCGATGGGCGAGTCCATCGGTTCGAACTCCACGCCGTCGCGCACCCCGCCCTGCGCCGCCGCGTCGTCGCGCACCGACACGCGACGCCCCGCCGCTCGCAGGTGAGCGCTCAGCGCCCGGCCGTTCCGCCCGTAGCCGATCAGCAGCACCTCGTCGCAGTCCCCGCACGCGCGCTCGATCCGCTCCATCACCGCCGCGGCTCCAACCGCCCGCTCGGCCAGCAGGGTCGCCGCACGTTCGCACAGGCCTTCCAGCGACCAGCCGCGCAGCTCGCAGCCGCGCCAGAACTCCAGCAGTGCCGGCGCCCACGCGCACTCCGCCCGCCCATCGATCACCAGCGGCTCGCCCCGCCCCAGCACCACCGCGTCGGCCGCGCACGCCGCGGCTTCGCTTGGCCCGACCACCGCCCCGTGCTCGACGGCGTCGAGCATGGCCAGCGAGCCCTCCACGTCGCCCTGGGCCACCGCCCGGCGCGTCGCCCACACCAGGGCCAGCCTTCGGTCGATGCCGGCGCGCCGCGCCGCCGACGCACGCGCCGAATCGCCGCGCCGGGCCAGGCGGTCGAGGCTCGCCCGGTACACCGCCGACGCTCCCGCCAGCATGCTCTCGGACGATCGGCTCAGCCCCGACGCCGAAACCCGGTACGCGCACACCTCCGCGTCCACCGGAGCCCATGTCCACCCATCCTCGGCCAGCCGCAGCCACAGGTCGTAATCCTCCACCCGCCGGCAGCCGGGGTCGAAACGCGTCGCGCCCAGCGCTGCACGGTCCAGCAGCAGACCATGACACACGACGAGCCTGCCTTCCAGCAGCGCGTCGAGGTCCAGTGGTCCGTCCGGGCGGTGCGTGCCGATCGCCCGTCCAGCGCTGTCGCGGATCACGCACCCGCCGATCGCCCCGCGCGTCCCGGCGCCGCCCGCCTCGGCCGCCCTCACCAGCGCCGCCAGCCCCCCCGGCAGCAGCCAGTCGTCGGCGTCCAGAACGTGCAGCCACCGCCCGCGGGCCAGGTCGATGCCCGTGTTCCTCGCCGCGCCCAGCCCGCCGTTGAGCCGGTGCACCAGGGTGAACCGGCGGTCGCGTTCGGCCAGCCGCTGCACGCGCGCCGGGCCGTCGTCGTCGCTCCCATCGTTCACGACGATGCACTCCACGTCGTCGATCCCCGCGCCGGTCACCGACTCCAGCGCCGCCTCCACCGTCGCGCCGGACTGGTACAACGGCACGACCACCGAAACCCGCGCCGAGTTCCAAGCCGCAACGCCTGGCCCGCGCAGCGATTCCAGCCGCGCCCGCGCCTCGGTCAGCGTCGAGTCGGAACACCACCGTTCGTCGCGGCAGCGGCGCCACCAGGCCTCCAACGCACCTCGCCACGGCGCATCGTCATCGCCCGGTCGCCGACCCAGCGCCATCAGCACCGCCTGTCGGGCCATGACCGCCAACTGCGTCGGCGACAGGCCCGGGCCGGTGTCGACGCTCCGCATCATCGCCGCGCCGCGTTCGACGCCCCCCTCACCGTCCGCCAGCGCGGCCCGGGTGGCATACGCCAGCGCCGCCGAGCAGTGCACGCGCGCCAGCACCGAAGCGTCCAGGTTCGGCGCGATCCCCCGTCCTTCAACGCCCGCCGCCGCGCCCCGCTCGTATACCCGCCGGCTGCACGCGAGCATCATCTCGAAGTCGGTCGATCGCGCGCTCGGCCGCACGCGGTACGCCCCCAGCAGCGCGTTCGTGTTGCGCCACCGCAGCCCGCGCCGCGCCAGTCGCAGCCACACGTCCGTGTCCTCCACCACGGCCAGGGAGGAATCGAACCGCTCATCGCCGATCGCCCGGCGCGGCAGCGCCTGCGCGTGCACCACCAGGAACACCTGGCCGAACAACTCCCGCAGGCCGATCTCGCCCTGTGCCGGCCGCTCGTCGGCCAGCCACCGCCCGTCCGCGTCGCGGAACTCAAAGCCCCCGAACGCCGCCGCGTCATCGCTCGCCGTCTCCGCCAGCACGCCAAGCGCCTCGGGCAGCAGCCAGTCGTCGGCGTCCAGGAACATGGTCAGCGGCGCATCGGCCAGGTCCAGGCCCCGGTTGCGCGCCGCCGCGACTCCCGACCGCGCCTGGCGGATCAGCCGCACCCTGGGGTCAACGGCGGCCACCGCTTCAACGGTCGCGGGGCCGCCATCGGTCGATCCGTCGTCGATCACCAGCGCCCGCCAGCGCCGGTTCGTCTGGGCCCGCAGCGAGGCCAGCGCAGCGCCGATCGTCGCGCCGCCGTTGTGCATCGGGATGATCAGGTCGATGTCCATCGCCACGTGCTCTGTATCGGATGCAGCAGCGCCCAGGGCCCACCGGTCTTGGCCCAGAGCGACGCCACGCACCGCCTGCCATCGCTCGGGCGCATCAGCCCCTGCGCCACCAGCGACCGCACGAAGGCGCCGGCACGCCGGCGACCGTCGCGCACCCGGGCGTTCGAGCGGAAACCCCCCCGGTCGATCTCTGCGCGGAACGCACGCAGCACGATGCGCCGGATCGTCCGCGCATCGACCCGCAGGTCCGGCTCACGCTCGCGCACGAGCACCGCCGCCCCCACCGCCCCCACCGCCCCCGCCGCCCCGCCGCTCGTGAGCGCCAGGCGCGCCGCCCAGAACAGCGTCACGTCCACCAGGCGCGCCCGCTCCGCCGCCGCGCTCAGGTCCAGCTCCGGCCAGCGCTCCGGCGTTCGCCGCAGCAGCTCGAACCCCCGGCGCTGCATCGTGCGCGCGCAGTCGAGCATCAGCCCCATGTCGCGGCTGAGCGACGGCCGCCCGCACCGGTACCCGCCCACCGGCCCGCCGGCCGCTTCCGCCCACACCACGCCCCGCGCCGCCAGGCGCAGATAGAGATCAAGGTCCTCGTACAGCGGCGTTTCGGGGCTGAACCGCTCGGCCAGCGCCGCTTCGAGCGGCACGATGTGGCACATCGGCACGAAGAACAGCCCGCGGAAGTGCTCCGCCAGCCCCACGTCGCCGTGCGCGGGGTGGTACGTGCCCAGACGCCCGTCCGCCGGGTCGATCACGTCGAACGGTCCGTACGCCCCGCCCGGCCGGCCCGTGCGCCGGGCCCGTGCGTCCGCCGCGCTCACGAGCCGTTCCAGCCCGTCCCGGGCCAGCACGTCATCAGCGTCGAGCAGGCACAGGTACTTCCCCTGCGCGTGCTCCAGGCCCGTGTTCCGCGCCGCCACCAGCCCGCGATGATCGCGACGCACCACCACGATGCGGTCGTCCATCCGGGCGTACGACTCGGCCAAAGCGCCTGTGTCGTCGACCGACCCGTCGTCCACGATCACCGCCCGCCAATCCGCCAGCGTCTGGGCCCGCAGCGAATCGAGCGTCCGCGCCAGCGTGCCGCTGGCGTTGTGCGCGGGCGTCACGGTGCAGACAGTCGGCGTCACGGTTCAATTCGAATGACGAACGTACGGTCGTCCCTGGATCAACACGCGCCGCGGTGCGGAGGCAGTGGGGGAGCACGTGCGCGACGGCCGCACCGCGGCGGACGTTCGCGCTGCGTCGTCCCTCAGCGCGCCGCCGACAGCGAGTCTACCGCCGATGCCTCGGGCCTACCCCCCGGCTCACCCACCCCGGCCCAGGCCTGCGCATCCTCCACACTCCGCCCCTGCACCGCGCCGACCAGCCCCGTGTAGAACAGCCACCGGCGAGCCAGCACCGCCTGCTCGAACGCCAGCCGCACCAGCAGTGCCCCGTGCGGACCGTCGGCGACGGTCGCGGGAGCGCCCGCGGTGGCGCAGAACAATTCGATGTTCCGCCGCGCCGCCCGCTCCTCCCGCTCGACGAAGCCCATCGCGTACCCCGCTTCGGCGGCCCCGGCCATGTCGCGCCGGAAGATCTCCCGGGCGCACCCGGGCGATCGACGCGCCAGGTTCACCGCCTCGTAGCCCAGCACCACGTCCCGCCGCAGGATCCCCAGCGGCTCGTACCGGTGGTCGTGCTTCACCACCGCCCCCGGCCGGTACAGCACCGGCGAACCCGTCCGCTCCCGAACCCGGTACGCGAACTCCAGGTCCTCATACACCGCCCGTGGCAGCCAGTCACAGAACCCGCCCACGGCCCGCGCCGCCTCTGCCGGCAGCGAGAGGTTCAGCGTCCAGGCGTGCCGGAAGCCCCAGTCGTGATCCGGGTCCGCCGCGCGCGGGCCGGTCATCTGGTCGTAGAAGAACACCATCGACGTCTCGCGCACCAGTCGGTCGAACAGCCGGTCGGGCTGGTGCACCACCCACGGCGACGCCCCCAGGACCATCGCCGTCCGCCCGCCGAGGGCCGCGTGCGCCTCGGCGTGGGTGCGCACCAGCGCCGCGTCCGGCCGCACATCGTCGTTCAGCCACAGCAGCAGCCGCCCCCGCGCCCGCTCCAGCAGGCGGTTGCGCGTCGCCGCCGGGCCGCGCCGCTCGAACGCCGACACGGCGAACGGCACCCCGCACGGCGGCAGCGTCTCCGCCGCCACGCGCCCCTCGCCCCGGTCCGGCCCGTCCACGCCGATCAGGATCTCGAACGATCCCGCCGCGCTCGTCTGCCGGGCCAGGCCCGCCAGGCACGCGCGCAGTTTCTCCGGCCGGCCGTGGGTGGGAATGAGCACGCTGACATCCATCCACGGGAATATCGGACGCCCCCCCCCCCCCCCCCCCCGGGCCGACGCCCCCCCCGGATGCGACCCAGACCACCGGC
>JAHCJH010000062.1 GCA_026126345.1 Phycisphaeraceae bacterium
TGATCATCCCCGACGAGACGACGCAGGAGGTCGTGACGAACGTCATCGTGAAGGACGGCATGACGATCGTGATCGGCGGCCTGTTCAAGGAAGAGATCAAGTCGAACCGCTCGCAGGTGCCGTTCCTGGGCGACATCCCGATCATCGGCACCGCGTTCCGCGGGCACGACGACGACAACAAGCGCGAGGAGATCATCTTCCTCATCACGCCGTCGATCGTGAACGACAACGTGCTGCTGAGCCAGGGCGAGGACGCCCGCAACACGATCGACCGCGTCCGCGCCGGCTACCGCCAGGGCCTGCTGCCCTGGAGCCGCGACCGCATGACGGCGCAGCTCAACGTCGAGGCCGAGCGGTACTATCGCGAGGGCGACATGCGCAAGGCCCTGTGGACCCTGAGCAGGTCGCTGTCGCTCAACCCGCGCCAGACCGACGCGCTGCGGCTCCGCGAGCGGCTGACCGGCCAGCGCGAGCTGTGGCCGACGCAGGCGACGTTCGACGGGCTGCTGAGCTCGGAGATGAACGACCGGATCCGGGCCATCCCCGCGGCGACGCAGCCCCCGGCGTACAACCCGCAGCCGTACGGCTCGACCAACTTCCCGACCGATCCGCTGAAGCCTGACTCGGTCGTGCCCGTGCCGTCGGCCGATCCCTGGAAGAACAAGCACCCGGGCGCCATGCCCCCGGCGGCGCCCGCGGCCCCGACCGGCGACGGCAAGCCGATGTCGAACGCCCCTCAGGGCGGCGAGAACGCCGACACGGCCTCCGTGACGACCAACACGTTCTTCGGCGGGGGCAACCCGGCCGGGGACCAGGGCGCGACGCCGGGACAGGCTTCGGGCCAGATGGTCGAGGGCGTTCCGGCCGGCGCGGGCTCGAACGGAGCTGCACCGTCCGAACCGACTGATCAGAACCAGGGCGTCGGCGAGGCCGACCGGTTCATGAACGAGATCATGGGCGGCTTCGGCTTCGACCAGCAGCAGCCGCCGGCGGCGGCGGCCCCGGCGACGGGCTTTGCCTCGGGCAAGGCGGTCGGCGGGATGGACGAGGCGCCGGTCGCGACATCGACGGCGACGCCGACGGCGACGGCGCAGCAGCAGCGGTTCTTCGTGCTGCCGTTCGTGCACGGGTTCTGGTTCGTCCCGGTGCCGGCGCAACAGCCGTTCGCGACGGCCCCGACCGACGCGCCGGCGCACGAGAAGTGATCCGAAGCGACGAACGCAGGGGCGGCCCGCTGGAGGAGAGCGAACCGTCCGCACCACACACCGCATCGCAGAAAGGGAGAAGCATGACCCTCGACCGCAGCATCCATCGCGCCATCGGCGCTTACCGTCCCCGCCTGTTCTCGGCCCTGGCCGTCGCGGCGGCCGCCGCAGCGCTCGGCGGTTGCGCCGGGCACGGGCAGTACACCAGCGAGCACATCGAGCAGGCGCAGGGCAAACTGGACTCGATGAAGGCGGCCGTCGAATGGCAGATGGCGCAGCAGCAGTTCCTCTCCGGCGACCTGAAGAAGGCCGAGCGGACGGTGGAGCGGGCGCTGATGCTGAACCCGAAGGTGGCCAAGAGCCACGTGCTTCGGGGCCGGATCCTGATCGAGAAGGGTGAACTGGAGGCGGCCCGGCAGTGCATGCTGGACGCCGAGGCGATCGACCCGCAGTTCGCCGAGGCCCAGTACTACATCGGCTTCGTGCACGAGCGGTTCAGCCAGTACGGCGAGGCGTTCACGCGGTACGCGCGGGCGTCGAGCCTGGATGAGAAGAACCCTCAGTACACGGTGGCGGCGGGGGAGATGCTGGTCAAGCAGGGCAAACTGGACGAGGCGGCCGAATTCCTGGAGTCGGCGGCGAAGCGGTACGCGCTGAACAGCGCGATCCGGCAGTCGCAGGGGCACGTGGAGATGCTGCGCGGCAACGCGGCGGGCGCGGCCGATGCGCTGGCCGAGGCGCGTCTGCTGGCACCGGACGATCTTCGCGTCCTGGAGGAACTCGTCAACGCGCAGGTGGCTGCGGGGCGGTTCAACGACGCGGACGGGAACCTGGACGTGCTGATGCGGGGCGATGGGTTCAAGGACCGGCGCGATCTGCGCGTGCTCAAGAGCCGCGTGCTGGTGGCCCTGGGCCGCCTGGCCGAGGCGAGGACACTGCTGGTGTCGTTGACCGGCGACGAGGAAGGCCTGCGCGACGTGAACGCGTGGATGCAGCTGGGCCTGGTGTCGGCGAAGCTGAACGATCCGAACCGGCTGCGGCAGGCGTCGGCGCGGGTGGTGGCCCTGGCGCCGGAGATGCCCGAGGCGCACCTGCTGCGGGCGACGTTCTACCGGACCAGCGGCGAGCGCGACAAGGCGATCGGCTGCGTCGATCGGGCGCTGGAACTGAACCCCGGCATGGGCAGCGCGATGGTGATGAAGGCGATGATCCAGACGGAGATGGGGCAGGACCGCGCCGCGGTCGCGACGCTCCGCAAGGCCGTTGAGCTGGATCCCGGCAACGCCAACGCCCGCCAGTTGCTGGCGATGATCGAGTCGGGCGCGATGGGCGGCGCCAGCGCCGCGGTGCCGGACTCGCGCTGAGTCAGGCGCGGACGAACGGGTTGGACAATCGCTCGTGGCCGATGGTCGTTCGAGGGCCGTGCCCGGGCAACACAACGGTGCGATCGGGGAGCGTGTAGTAACGCTCCCTGATCGATCTTTGGAGCCGGGCGAAGTCGCCGCCGGGAAGGTCGGTCCGGCCGATGGACCCGGCGAAGAGCGCATCGCCGGCGACGAGCAGGTCGCTGGTGGGGAAGTAGAAGCCCACGCCGCCGGGGGAGTGCCCGGGCGTGTGGATGACGGTGCAGGGAACGCCGTCGAGCTCGAGCTGATCGCCATCGGCGAGCGTGCGGTCGGGGCCCGGGACGCTGACGGGGGCGCCGAAGCCGGCGGAGAGGTTGAGCTCGGGATCGCCGAGCCAGGAGGACTCCTCGGCGTGAATGGCGATGGGCAAGCCGGGCCAGGCGCGCCGGAACTCGGGGATGCCGCCGATGTGGTCGGCGTGGGCGTGGGTGAGGGCCAGGAGCGATGGGGAGAGGTTGTGGCGCCGGATGTACTCGAGCATCGGGCCGGGGCCGAACGAAGCGTCGATGACCCAGCAGGTGGTCCCGCCTTCGCGGCGGATGACGTAGCAATTGGTCTCGAACGGGCCGAGCGCGAACGTCTGCACCCGCAGGACCGGGGCATCGCCGGCGGGTTGGGGTGAAGCGGAGGTCATGGATCGGCGGGGGGCGTTGCGGGCGCGGGGCTGGCGTCGGCGGGCGCGGTGGGGGCTGGCTGCGCGGGCGGCTGGTGATCGCCGCGGATCACGCGCAGGAAGAGCATGCCGATGCCGACGATGAGCAAGGCGTCGGCGACGTTGGAGACGTAGGGCCAGATTTCACCGTTGCTGCCGAACGGCGACCAGCCGAAGGGGAAGCGCACGCCGGGCAGGGGGTGGATGAAATCGCGGACGCAGCCGTAAAACAGGCGGTCGTAGACGTTGCCGACTCCGCCAGCCAGCAGCAGGCCGAGCGCCACGTGCGTCCAATGGTCGCGTGCCCGGGTGGCGCGCGCGAACACGAGCAGCCCGACCGTCATGGCGGCCGCGGTGAACGCGATGAAGAACCAGCGCTGGCCGGCGCCCATGCCGAAGACGGCGCCGGGGTTGAGCACGAGCGTGAAGTTGAGCACGTGCGGGATGACCACCACGGGCTCGTGCGGGGGGATGATGCCCCGGCCGATGGCCTTGGGATCGACGGCGGCGATGGCCAGCACTTCCTCGCGGAGGACGGTGACGGGCCGGCCGGCGACGGACCGGAACGCCCAGTGCTTCGTGGAGAGGTCGGCGGCGAGCCCCAGGAGCATGGTGATGAGCAGCGTGCACCAGGCGCCGGTGGAGCGCCAGGCGAGGGGCTCGACGCGCGGAGCGCTGGGGCCGGGCCCGCTCATGCGATGTACGACCGGCGCTCGTGCTCTCGGGCGGCTTCGATCGAGTAGCGCGTCCAGGGGAGTTCCTCGAGACGTTCCTTGCTGATGGGCTTGCCGGAGAGCTGGCAGATGCCGAAGGTGCCGTTGTCGATGCGCTTGAGCGCATCGTCGATCTCTCGGATGAGGTTGCGGTCAACGGAGGCCAGGTCGAGCGCGAGCGATTGCTCGTAGGCCTCGGACCCCTGCTCGGCGATGTGCTGCGGCGTGTGCGAGAGCGAGCCGCTGTTGCCGCGGAGCGCTTCGCCTTCCATACGCGACACGTCGCCCACCAGGTCGGAACGCTTCTTCAGAAGGATCTGGCGGAAGCGTTCGAGCTCCTTCTTGTCGAGCTTGCTCTTGGGCCGTTCGGCGCCGGCCTTCATGCCGAGGCCGGGGCCGTTGACGTTGGGGGCGTTTGGGCCGGAGGGGATCAGCGGTTTCCACTTCTTGATGCCGGGACCGAGCAGCGGCGCGCCGAGCGATGGCATCTCCACGGTCTTCTTGACCTTGGGTTTCTTCATCGGCTTGGGCGAGACGATGGTGATGCCCTTGGGCTTGTTCTTGGCGTCCTTGCCCATGGCGGCCGGGGCGGGCGCGGGAGCTGGCTTGGCGGACGCGGCGGGCTTGGCGGGCACCTTGGAGACCGGCTTCGGGGCCGGCTTGGGCGCCGCTTTGGCCGGGGGCCTCTTCGCGGCGGGCTTTGCCGCCGGCTTGGAGGCGGGCTTGCTCCGGGGAGCAGGCTTTTTGACGGACTTCTTCGCGACCTTGGCCAACGATACCTCCGTCGTCAGGGGCCTGAACGGGGGTGCAAGAGTGGGCCAAGGGTAGGCCCGCGTCCGGGGCCGGGCGAGCGCGGCAGGGATCGCCGGAGAGGCGGGTGGATCAGCCGAGCGTTTCGACGGGGGGAGCGGTCTCGATGTACTGGCCGAGCCGGCGGAATCGCTGGTAGCGGCGTTCGACGAGCGAGGCGGGGTCCTGCTGCTTCAGGTCCGCGAGGGCGGAGATGATCCAGGACTCGAGGTTGCGGGCGGCGCCGGCGGGGTCGCGGTGGGCTCCGCCGATGGGCTCTTCGATGACGTCGTCGATGATGCCCAGCTCGAGGTTGTCGCGCGCCGTGAGTTTGAGGGCTTTGGCCGCGGCGGTGTTGGTCTGCTCGTTGGCCTGCTTCCAGAGGATGGCGGCGCACCCCTCGGGGCTGATGACGGAGTACCAGGCGTGTGTGAGCATCGCGACGCGGTCGGCGACCGCAATGCCCAGCGCGCCGCCCGAGCCTCCCTCGCCGATGACGATGCTGACGATGGGGGTGTGCAGGCGGCTCATCTCGCGGAGGTTGACCGCGATGGCCTCGGCCTGGCCGCGCTGTTCGGCGCCGACGCCCGGGTAGGCGCCCGGGGTGTCGACGAAGGTGACGATGGGCACGCGGTATTTTTCGGCGAGCTGCATCTTGAGCAGGGCCTTGCGGTAGCCCTCGGGATGGGCGCAGCCGAAGTGACAGGCGAGCTTCTCCTGCGTGGTTCGGCCCTTCTGGTGGCCGACGAGCAGGCAGCGGTGGGGGCCGATGCGGCCGAAGCCGCAGACCATGGCCGGGTCGTCGCCGAAGCGGCGGTCGCCGTGGAGCTCGCAGAAGTCCTTGCACATCAGCTCGATGTAGTCGCGGGTCTGTGGGCGTTTGGGGTGGCGTGCGACGCGCACGGTCTCCCAGGCGGTCAGCCGGGTGTAGACGTCGCGCAGCGTCTGCTCGCGCTGAGCGCGGAGCGTTTCAACGCGGCGGAGCGCCTGGTCGGGCGACAGCGGCTGTGCGTCCGGCGCTGCGTCGGCCGGCTCGCGCCCGGCCAGCCGGGCTTCGAGCGTCTCGATCTCCCGCTCGATCTCCAGGATCGGCTTCTCGAATTCCAGCTGGTAGAAGGCAGCCATGCGGGTTGGTCTCACTCGAAGGCCGTTTGCGGGGACCGCCGGTCGGGGCCGGACGCGGTAAGTTTATGGCCGGTCCGTCCCCGCCGCAGTCGGAGCGCCGCAACATGAACAACGTCCAGGTTCCTTCTCAGGTCGCGCCGGCGGTCCGGCTGCTGGTGATCGGCGGGGGAACGATGGGCTCGGCGCTGGTCGATGCTGCAGTCGGCCGGGGCGTGCTCTTGCCGGCGGAGGTGCTGGTGTGCGAGCCGGATGCAGCCAGGCGCCGGGACCTCGTTGATCGGGGTGTGCGCACCGCGGCGGATCCGGGGGTCGCGGGGCCCGTGCCGGCGGAAGCCCAGGTGCTGCTGGCGGTGAAGCCGCAGGCGTTCGCGGCGGCGGCGTCGCAATGGGCGGCGACGATGCGCGGGCCGGGGCGGCGGCGCGTGGTGGTCTCGATCATGGCTGGGTTGAGCGCCGCGACCGTGGCGGACGGGTTGGCCAAGGCAGGCGTGGACGCGGCGGTGATCCGGGCGATGCCCAACACGCCGGCGCGGATCGGCCGCGGCGTGACGGCGCTGAGCGTGGGGGCGGGTGTGAGGGTTGAGGAGGCGGCGCTGGCGCGGGCAGTGTTTGCGGCGGCGGGCGGGGGCAGACAGGGCGCGGTGGTGGAGATCGACGAGTCGCTCATGGATGGATTCACCGCGTTGGCGGGGTCGGGGCCGGCGTACCTGTTCCTGCTGGCCGAGGCGATGGTGGAGGCGGGGCTGCGGTGCGGGTTCTCGGCGGCGGAGGCCGACGGGGTGGTTCGGGGCGTGCTGGCGGGCGCGGCGGAACTGCTGGCGCAGAGCGGCGAAGCTCCGGCGGCGCTGCGGCAGGGCGTGACGAGCAGGGGGGGCACGACCGAGGCGGCGCTGGCGGTGCTGGAGGCCCGCGGCGTGCGGGAGGCGGTCGCCGAAGCGATCGTCGCCGGGCGGGACCGGGCGCGGGCGCTCGGGGCCTAGAAATCGCGCCGGCAGAACAACCACCCGGCGATGAGCAGCACGACGGCCTCAAAGCCGATCGATGTGCCGAGGGTCCACCACAGCGGCCGGTTGGCCTGTTCGCGCGTGGCCGCGAACTCCGATTGCACGCGGTCGGCCCGGTCGCGCCCGCGGGGGCCGGCGGTGGCTCGCTGCTGCTGCATGTTGAGCAAGCGCGTGATCTCGTCCTCGGACATCAGGTGCTTGTTGAGCAAGGTGGTGGTTTCGGCGAGTTTGGGAAGAAGGGTCTTGGTGTTGTAGAGCGCTTCGTGCCATCGGCGCGTGAGCGTGAAGGTGTCGCCCGCCTCGGAGCGGGTCTTGCGCTGGGCCTCCATGGCGTCCTGTTTGCGGGCGAGCACCGAGGCGTCGGCGTCGGGGGCCCGCGTGTACGCGGCGATGTCGGCCTCGCGGATCTGCAGGTCCTTGTCGAGCGTGGCGATTCGACCCTCCTGGTTGATGCGGACGGCCAGCACGGCGCTCTCGGCGACGTGCACGCCGCTGATGAGCATCCAGGCGATGAGGGTGAGCAGCAGCGAGGCGGTGCTGGAGCGGGTGATCATGCCCAGGAGCACCTGGATGGAGAAGAGGTAGCTGAAGAACAGCACGACGATGGGCACGGCCAGGAACAGGCCCCACTCCCAGGACTGGCCGCGGATCCCGATGACGATGAACGAGGCGGTTGTGAAGACGAGCACCTGCAGGACGACGAACAGCAGGCCGGCGAGGTACTTGAGCAGGAAGAGCTTGGGGCGGGAGATGGGGCGGCTGAGGACCATCTCGATGGCGCCGCTGCGGATGAGTTCGGGGATGAGGCCGCTGGTGCTGGTGAGCGCGAGGATGGCGGCGCCCCAGGTGAGCCACACGTTGATGCCGAACTGGACGAACATGAACTTGTAGAAGGTGGCGGCGGGGATGAGATCGGTGTTGATGAACGCGGGCACCTCAAACCAGAGGATCTGGATGCCGCGCTCGGTGATGCCGATGGCCAGGAAGCAGCCGACGATCAGCAGGGAGATGACGACGGCGACCCAGAACATGCGCCGGGCGTTGAGCTCTCGGTAGGCGTCGATGAGGATGGCGGCGGCCTGTCTCACGCGGCCCTCCCGGCGACGGGGGCGCCGCTGCGGCCGTCGGCGACGGCCTTCATGAAGAGATCTTCGAGCGAGGGCCGAAGCGGGGTGACGGCCGACACGAGCAGCCCGGCCTGGCGGGCAGCGTCGATGACGGGCTGGACGTCGGCGGGGTTTCCGGTGGCCAGGGAGACCACGCCCCGGCGCACGGCCGTTGCCGCGATGCCCGAAGTCGTCAGGCGGGTTGCCAGGGCCGGCGCGGGGTCGTCGAGCGGGGCGCCCGGGGTGGCGACGGCGACCTCGTACCGCAGGTCGTAGGCGGTGAGCTCGTCGAGTGTGCCCTGACCCCAGACGCTGCCGTTGACCAGGATCGCGGCGCGGTCGCAGACCATCTCGAGCTCGGAGAGGAGGTGGCTGTTGATCATGACGGCGCGGCCGAGTCGTTTCTGCTCCTGGAGCACGGCGCGGATCTCGCGACGACCTTCGGGGTCGACGCCGTCGGTGGGTTCGTCGAGCAGGATGAGATCGGGCTCGTGGAAGAGGGCTTGGGCGACGCCGAGTCGCTGGCGCATGCCCTTGGAGAACGTGCGCACCCGGGCGTCGGCGGCTCTGGACAGCCCGACGACGTCGAGCATCTGGCCCGATCGGCGTCGGCGGACGGCACGCTCGACGCCGCTGAGCGCGCCGAAGAACTCCAGGGCCTGGCGCGCGGTGAGGTATTCGGGGAAGCGGTGCTGCTCGGGCAGGTAGCCGATGCGGGCGAGGGTGGGCTTGTGGCCGACGGGGCGGCCGAGGACGCGACCTTCGCACGACGTCGGGCGGATGACGGTCATCAGGATCTTGACGAGCGTGCTCTTGCCGGCGCCGTTGGGGCCCAGCAGGCCGAAGATCTCACCCCGGTGAACCTGCATGGCGATGCCGCGGAGCGCCCGGGTCTTGCGGCCGTACGTCTTGGCGACGTTGTGATGTCGATGGTCGGGGCGCGTGGACGGGTCGGTCACGGTTGAGCCTTTCGACGGCGGGGGCGGAACGGTCGTTCGAGGCGTGGTCGCGGGGAGCCTATCGCTTTCGGGCGACGATGTGGTGCACGTGCCAGTGCTTGGGAAGTCCTTGGGCGTTGTTGCCGAGGCGGTTGACCTCGTCGAAGAACTCGATGTCGAAGCCGGACAGCAATCGACGGGCTTCGTCGGCGGTGTGGAAGACCCGGTCCATCGCGTCCCAGATGAGCGACGGGCCGGAGGCGGCGGTGGGGACCTTCCTGGCCCAGGCGTCGTCCGGGCCGAAGAGCTGGCCGGCGAAACGACCGCCGGGTGCGATGGCATCGGTGACTTGTCGCCAGATGCCGGGGAACTCTTCCGGCCGGCAGTGCGGAATGGCGAACGACGCATTGAGCAGCTCGACGCGGCGGGGAAGGCGCGACAGCCAATCGTCCTGGAACCGAAGGCGGACGGGTTCGACGCGGGAACGCAAGGCTTCGGGCAGGGCGCCCGTGAGCCGATCGAGGCCTGCCTGGCTCGCGTCGATGGCGATGACGCGCCAGCCGCGGCGGAGCATTTCGACGGTGTCGCGTCCATCGCCGCAACCGAGGTCAACGGCCAGGCGATCGTCGCGGCTGACGGCGGGTTGGGCGTCGAAGGCCAAGAGCGCGCGGAGGAGGGTGTCGCGGGGTGGGTACGACTTGGCGGCGTCGAACCAGTCGGACCAGTCGTAGTCGGCGGTTGTTGGCGCGGGTGGCACGCGGGGAGCGTACGGCCGCGCCGCGGGCGGTGCGCGCTATGGTTGGAACGAGGGGCCGATTGGTCCCGGCGAGGCATGTATCCCACGCTGCGTGATTTCGTCGGCGCGCTGGAACGGGCGGGCGAAGTTGCGCGCGTGCGGGCAGAGGTATCGCCGGTGCTGGAGATCTCGGCGATCGCCGACGCGATGAGCAGGACGCCGGCGCCGTCGCGGCCGAGCGCGGCGACGCTTCGGACCGACCCCGCGAACGCCGGCATGGGCGGGCGAGCGCTGCTTTTCGAATCGGTCAAGGGGTGCGACTGGCCGGTGCTGATCAACGGATGGGGCTCGTACCGCAGGATGGAGATGGCGCTGGGGTGTCATGACGGCGGGCCGATGCCCGGGGGATTCGAGGCGATCGCGGGCCGGATCGCCTCGCTGGTGAAGCCCGAGCCGCCGCGATCGTTGAGGGACCTGGTGCGCAAGGCGAGGCAGTTTCTGCCGCTGTTGCGGATCCCGCCGAAGCGGCGGCGCGGGCGCGGGCTGTGCCAGCAGGTGGAGGTCAAGGGCGATGCGGTGGACCTGCGGCGCATCCCGATGATCCGGTGCTGGCCGCACGATGGGGATTTCGCGGCGCTGGGGTACCCGGCGGGGGTGAACGACGGCGTGCAGGGGGTTGAGCGTGGCGCGGCGTGGGACCGGGAGCATCGCGGGCGGTACATCACCCTGGCGGGGATCCACACGATCCACGCTGATGACATCGACGACCCGCGACCGCCCTCGCACAACATCGGGATGTACCGGGTGCAGCTCATGAGCAGGCGGCACCTGGCGATGCACTGGCACATGCACCACGACGGGGCGCGGCATTGGCGCTCCTGGAAGGCGCGGGGCAAGCCGATGCCGGTGGCGATCGTTCTGGGCGGTGAGAGCGTGATGCCGTACGCGGCGACGGCGCCGCTGCCGCCGGGGATCAGCGAACTGCTGCTGGCGGGGTTCCTGAACGGCGGCGGGATCCCGATGGTGCGGGCGCGGACGGTGCCGTTGTGGGTCCCGGCGAACGCCGAGATCGTGATCGAGGGGTACGTGAGCCATGAGGCGGGGTTGATCGGGTACGACCCGCGGCGGGACGGGCCGATCGGACCGGGCGCGGTGTTCGAGGGGCCGTTCGGCGACCACACCGGCTTCTACTCGATGCCGGACCGCTACCCGCTGCTCGAGGTGACGGCGGTGACGCATCGGAAGGACCCGATCTACCCGGCGACGGTGGTGGGGTTGCCCCCGCAGGAGGACTACTACCTCGGCAAAGCAACGGAACGCATCTTCCTGCCGCTGCTTCGGACGATCGTGCCGGATATCGAGGACTACGACCTGCCCATGTTCGGAGCGTTTCACAACTGTGCGGCGGTGAAGATCCGCAAGAGCTATCCGCTGCACGCGCGCCGGCTGATGCACTCGGTGTGGGGCGCGGGGCAGATGGCGTGGACGAAGGCGGTCATCGTGGTGGACCACGACGTTGATGTGCACGATACGCCGTCGGTGCTGCGGGCGGTGGGAGAGCACTGCGTGCCGGGGCGGGATGTGGAACTGGTGCGCGGGCCGCTGGACATCCTGGACCACGCGGCGCCGTTCCTGGGTGCGGGAACTAAGATGGGTCTGGACGCGACGCGCAAGCGCGGCGGACCGGGCGACGCCGAGACGCACCGCGTGCTGAGCCCCGAGGCGGAGCGTGCGTGCGCCGCGGGGGAGATCGGGCCGGTGCTGGGCGCGGCGGCGGAAGCGATCGAGCGACGGGTGGCGTCGCTTCCGGGGGTGCTGGGAGCGCGGGTGCCGGCGGAGCTGGGCGGCTGGTGGTTGCTGGTGCGGCTGGACAAGCGGGCGGCGGGCGCGGGGGCGGAACTGGTCAGGGCGCTGGGGCCGTTGCCGAATGAGGCGCAGCTCCCGCGATGGACGGTGCTCGTGGGGGCGGACGCGGACATCGCGAACACGAACGACGCGCTGTTCCACTGGCTGGCGCAGTCGTCGCCGGACCGGGACATGTTCCTGAGCGTGTGCGGGCGACGCGTGGTGTTTGACGCGACGGCCAAGGGCCCGGGCGACGAGCGCCAGGGGCTACCGGTGCGTGACTGGCCGCCGATCCTGCGCATGCCTCGGGAAGTGCTGGAACGCTCGGGCGCGGCGGCGGAGGCGCTGGGGGCGCGGTAGCCGGTTCAGCTCTCGTCGAACCAATCGGTGGAGATGGACGAGTCGGCCTTGAGGGGCACGCTGAGGGTCATGGCGCGCTGCATGCGGTCGACGATGAGGTCGCGGGCACGCTCGGCGACGGCGCTGTCCGCCTCGAACACGAGTTCGTCGTGGATCTGCAGGAGCATGCGGACGCCGGGGATCTCCGGCGGATTGCCGTTGCGGCGGTGAGCGGCGTGGGGGCTGAGTCGCGCGTGCAGATCGACCATCGCGAGCTTGATGAGATCGGCGGCGGATCCCTGCACGACGGAGTTGATGGCCGTGCGCTCGGCGAAGGCGCGCCGGGCGGGGATGTTGGACTCGATGTCGGGGATGGGGCGGCGCCGCTTGAGCATCGTTTCGACGTAGCCGGCCGAGCGGGCCTGCTCGACGCACTCGGCCAGGAACGTGGTGATGCCGCTGAAGCGGCGTTTGTAGGACGTGATGATCTCCTCGGCTTCGGTGTTGCTGACGCCCAGGCGGCGGGCCAGGCCGAACGGCGTGATGCCGTACACGATCCCGAAGTTCACCATCTTGGCCCCGGCGCGCTGATCGCGAGAAACCTGACCGATGGGGATCTTGTGGATCTGCGCTGCGACGGCGGTGTGGATGTCCTGGTCGCCGTTGAAGGCTTCGATGAGGGCCGGGTCGCGCGACAGGTGCGCCAGCAACCGAAGCTCGATCTGTGAGTAGTCGGCGGAGATGAGCACGCGCCCGGGCGGGGCGACGAACGCGCGCCGGATCTCCCGGCCCACGTCGGTGCGGATGGGAATGTTCTGCAGGTTGGGGTCGCTGGATGCCAGGCGACCGGTGACCGCGACGGTCTGGTTGAACGATGAGTGGATGCGGCCGGTGTCGGGGTTGACGGCGTCTTTCAGGGCGACGAGATAGGTACCGACAAGCTTAGTGAGCTGGCGGTACTCGACGATGAGGCCGGGGATGGGGGTCTGGACGACGGGGTCGTCGGCCAGCTCTTCGAGCACCTCGATGTCGGTGGAGTAGCCGGTCTTGGTGCGCTTGGTGGGCTTGATGCCCAGGCCGGGCTCCATGGCGTCGGGCTTGTTGAACAGGGCGGAGGCGAGTTGCTTGGGCGAATCGGGGTTGAACGTGCGGCCGATGGAGGACATGGCCGCGTCGTCGATGCGGCGGCGGAGATCGTCGATGCGGGCCTGGAGGCGGTCGCGCTGACGGTCGAGCTCGGCGGTGTCGACGGCGATGCCGTTGAACTCGAGTTCGGCCAGCACCTCGACCAGCGGCATCTCGACCTTGTCGAACAGCTCGTCGAGGCCCATGCGCGACAGGTCGGGCTTCATGGCGGCGCGGAGGCGGAGCGCGATGTCGGCGTCTTCGGCGGCGTACTGCGTGGCCAGGTCGAGCGGGACGGTGTCGAAGGTCTTCTGGTTGGCGCCGGAGCCGATGAGCTCCTTGATGGAGATGTTTGTGTGGCCGAGCAGGGCCAGGGCCAGCGCGTCGAGCGAGTGCGACGAACGGGAGGCGTCGATCAGGTAGCTGGAGACCATCGAATCGAACGCGACGCCCCGGAGCTCCACGCCCTGGCTCCGCAGCACCAGGAGGTCGAACTTGAGGTTGTGGCCGCACTTGGGGCGTGACGGGTCTTCCAGCACGGGCCGGAGGGCTTCGAGTACGGCCCGCGTATCGAGGTGGTCGCTTCCGGGCGGGCCGAGGGTGGGGATGTACACGCCCTGGCCGGGCGACAGGCTGATCGAAACGCCGCACAGGGCGCAGCGCAGGGGGTTCAGCCCGGTGGTCTCGGTGTCGATGGCGATGACCGGGGCCGAGGCCATCGCGGCGACGACCTGCCGAAGGTCCTTGGGCGTCGTCACGCTCCGGTAGCCTTCGTGGTTGCGCACGGAAGGCGCGGCGGGTCCAGCGCCGCCAACGGCGTCGAACAGCGAGGGGCCGGCGTCGGGCGCGGCGGCGCGGCGCGGGGCGGCCGCGGACGCGGGCTTCTGGAGTGCCGGGCCGTCGGCGGCCGGGTCCGGCGTGCCGAGCAGGGCCTTGACCTCGTCCTGGTAGCGATTGAAGCCGAGTTCCTTGAGGATCGGGATGAGCCGGTCGAGGTGCAGCCGGTCGGCCCGGGCGGCGTCCAGATCCAGCGAGACGGGCGCATCGTGGCGGAGCGTGACAAGCCGACGGGAGAGGGCCAGCTGATCCGTCGCGGCGCGGATCCGTTCGCCCCGCTTGCCCTTGATCTCGTGGGCGTGGGCCATGAGGTTGTCGAGCGAGCCGTACTGGGCGATGAGCTCGGCGGCGGTCTTGGGGCCCACGCCCTCGACCCCGGGGACGTTGTCGACGCTGTCGCCCATGAGCGCGAGCATGTCGATGACCTGCGGGGGCGCGAGGCCGGTTTCATCCTTCAGGGCCTGAGCGTTGATGACGGCGTCGGTGTGAATGTCGTAGAGCTCGACGCCCGGACCGAGCAACTGCTTGAGGTCCTTGTCCTTGCTGATGATGCGGATGTTGAGATCCGGGTCGCGGGCCTTGAGCGTGCTGACGAGCGTGGCGATGGCGTCGTCGGCCTCGAAGCCCTCGGCGCCGATGACGGGCACGCCGATGGTGCGCAGGGCGTTCAGGCACCGTTCGACCTGCGGGAACAGGTCGCTGGGGGGGTCGGAGCGGTGGGCCTTGTAGTCGGGGTAGATCTCGGAGCGGAACGTCTCCTTGTCGCCGCTGACGTCGATGACGCAGGCGACGTGGGACGCTCCGTCGCGACCGCCGACCCTGCCCTCGCCCCGGAGCAGCTTGAGCAGCATGCCGATGAAGCCGAACGACATGTTCGTCGGCTCTTTCGTGATAGGGCTGGTCATCGGGGTGCGGATGGCGTGGTAGGCCCGGAAGAACTGGGCGTAGCCGTCGATGAGGTAGAGCGTGGGCATGGCGTGTGTCAGCCGGAGAGCTGGGCGGCGCTGTGGAGTTCGCGCAGGGCCTGGAGGTAGGCCTGCTCGGGGCTGGCCTTGCGGCGGGCCATGACGGTCTTAGCGATCTCGGCGAACTTGTCGAACCGGAAGGACTTGGCCCCGGGCTCGGCGTCGTCGGTGACCCAGGCGAACGGCGGCACGGTGCCGGCGGCGGCCCTGCCCGAGGCCCACATGACGCCGGTGCCCAGGATCGCGCCGGTCATGATGCGCGTGCCGATGGCCGTCTTGACGTGGTCGCCGATCATGCACCCGAGGAACTGGATGCCGGTGCGCTCGAGCATGCCGGCCTTGCCGCCCGGGCCCAGGGCGCGGCAGACGACGTCGCCGTAGGTGTTGAGCAGGTTGGAGTTGACGGTGCCGGCGCCGAGGTTCGACCACTCGCCGATCCAGGCGTCGCCGAGGTGGCCGTCGTGCGCCTTGTTGGTCATCCCCTGGAAGATCGTGCCGCCGATCTCGCCGGCGACTTTGCACGAAGGGCCGATGGCGGTGTTGGCCTTGATGAGGGCCCGGTCGAGCACGGTGGTGTGCTTGCCGATGTACGCCGGGCCGATGATCGTGCACCCGGGGCGGATGACAGCGCCCTCGTCGATGACGATGTGGCCGTTTTCGAGGTCCATGATCGTGCCGGGGTAAAGCTTGGCGCTGGGGGCGATGCGCAGCGGCGCCTCGCCGAACACCAGCAGCCCCGGCAGCTTGTAATCGAACGACAGGGTGCCGATATCGATCAGGTCGGTGTTCAGTGCGCGGTCGCGGAACGTCCGCACGTGCCACGGCCGGCCCAGAAGCACGTGCTGCTGGAGCGTCAGACGCTCGCCGGTGGTCGCGGGGGCGGCCAGAAACGCCGCGGCCGAGGCGCGGGGGCCGACGCGGTGGGCGATGACGTCGCCGGTGAAGGCTTCGACGAGGGTCTGGCCGGGTCGCAGGGCGGGGATCTCGGGCAACGGGAGCACGCAGCGGCCGTTGACCAGGAGCGTTCCCGCGTCGTCCCGGGCGGGGTCGAGCATGGGGTTGACGGGGGTGCGGTGGCGGGCGCGGGTCAGGTCGGCCAGTCGCGGCGGAACGACCAGCGCGGAAACCTTGAGCGCCAGGCCCCGGGAAAGCCGTTCGAGGGTAGTCGAGGCTCCCGTGCGGACGTCGAAGGCGGCGCGCAGATCGGTCAGAGGTGAGAGCAGACCGCCGCCGTCGTCGAAGACGATCGCCTCGTTGAAGTTGGCCGCTTGCGGCATGAGGGGACTGTACCTTCGCGCCGGCGGCCGTGCGTCTCAGCGGCCGGGACGCCGGAAGCGACGGAGCGTCGGGTCCTGCAGGCCGAGCGCCGGGTTCAGCCAGCGCAGGGGGTAGGACAGGACCGCGGCGGAGAGCCCCGTCGCCAGCGAGGACATCGAGCGGATCCAGAGTTCCTGCCCGGGCGAGAAGGCGACCGAGGGGTCCAGGGCCTGGCGCAGTGTGAACACGAGCGTCGTTGCAACCTGACCCAGCAGGGCGGCGACGATGCACACGGCGACGAACGACAGCGGGTTGCGCCGGATGACGATCGACCGAACGTTGAGCGTGAAGAAGACCGACAGGAGGTACCCCAGGGCGCACGGCCCGAGCACGACGACCGTGCCCAGTCCGTCGGATGTCGGACGGGCGCTTTCCAGGTCGACCGCCAGGCCCGCGATGAGGCCGGCCCAGAGCGAGGGCGTCGAGGGGGCGTGCATGGCGATGTGCACGACCAGAGGAAGCAGGACGTACGGGGCGATGCCCGTGGGCCCGAGCGACAACGGGGCGCGGATTGCCAGCTCGAGCGCCAGCAGCACGTAGCCCACGATCGCCGCGCCGATCCAGTTCACGGCGTTCCCTCCGGGCGCGTGCGGGGGCGGGCGCGCAGGGCGTCGGTGCCGTCGTCGGGCGCGTCGGGCTCGCCGCTGATGCGGATGGCCAGTTCGGGCAGGCGCTGCAGGTCGAACATGGGCTTGACGGTGACAACTTCGCGGCCGTTGGCGGCGGTGTCGATGCGCTCGATGACGCCGACGACCAGCATCTGGGCGCTGCGGGGCCATGAGGCGTCGCGCAGG
>JAHCJH010000063.1 GCA_026126345.1 Phycisphaeraceae bacterium
CGCCGGGCCCCGGCACTCCGCCCGGCGTCACGCCTCCGACCACGCCCCCCGCGCCGCCCGGACTGCCCATCTCCAAGGGCGTCGAGAAGATGCACCCCGTCAAGGAGAACGAGACCCTCTTCTCCATCGCCAGGAAGTACTACGGCGACTCCGCCCATTGGCAGAAACTCGCCGAGTACAACAAGGGCCGCGTCAAGGCCAACGGCGCCGTCCGCGAGGGCGTCACGCTCCGCATCCCGCCCAAGGACGTCCTGCTCGGCCAGGCGACGCTCGCGGCAACCGGCTTCGGCGGCGGCTCCCCCGCGCCCACCGGCCCTCAGGCGTCGCCCCCCGGCGGCTCTCCCACGCCCACGCCGCCCGCCCCCGGCGGCCCCCGCACCTACACCGTCAAGAAGGGCGACACGCTCGGCAGCATCTCCCAGTCCCAGCTCGGCACCAGCCGCCGCTGGCAGGAGATCATGTCGCTCAACCGCGACCAGATCGACGATGAGTCGTCCCTTCAGGTCGGCATGGTCCTGAAACTGCCCGCCAAGTAGGCCAAGCCGCTCGCCACGCCGGCTCCACCATCGCCGGCCCGGGGTTCCCACGTGTTCTCCAAGGTCTGCTTCCTGGTGCTCGTCATCGGCGCTTCGGCCTGCGTCCTGCTGTCGGTCCGCCAGCAGCGGCTCGACGCCGTCCACGACATGGCCGTCATCCAGCAGCGCATCGCCGAGCACGACCGCGACCTGCTCCGCGTCCGCGCCGCCGTCGCCGCCCGCCTCATCCCCAGCCGCATCGAGACGCTCGCCCTGCAGTTCGGCCCGCTCACGCCGATCGGCGTCGATCCCGTCTCTCCCCTGGCCCGGCCCGCGACTGCCATCGCCGCCGCCGCCCGCGCCGGCGAGACCCCGCGCCCCACCGCCCCAGCCCGCGCCGGTCGCCGCTAGCACCGCCCCAGGAACCCGCCGCATGTTCACGGCCAACGCCCCCAGGTCCGGCGCTCCCCTGGCTCAGGCCGATCGCGTGGCCCTCGCCCTGTTCGTCCTGCTCTCGGCCGCCATGCTCGTCCTGATCGGCCGCGTCGCACAGCTCCAGATCGCCCCAAGCCCCGCCCTGTCCGCTCACATGGGCGAACGCACCAGCGCCGTCGTCGAGCCGGGCCGCCGCGGCGACCTCACCGACCGTCGCGGCCGGCTCATCGCCGCCACCAGCATGGGCCGAAGGGCCTTCATCGATCCCGTCGAGTTCCCCAAGGTCAACACCGACCGCGCCATCCTCGATCTCTGCCAGGCCGTCGGCGCCAAGCCCGAGGTTCTCGGCCCGCGCATCCTCGACCGCATCCGCGAGAACGAGCGCCGCACCGCCAACGACGACGACCCCAAGCTCCTGCGCTACCTCGCCGTCAGCGACCTGCTCACCGACGGCCAGCTCGACGCCGTCCGCCGCCTCAAGATCCCCGGCGTGCACCTGGAATACCGCCCCGTCCGCACCATCGCCGCCGCCGACGTCGTCGGGCCCCTGCTCGGCAAGGTCGGCTTCGACGGCAAGGGCATGATGGGCAGCGAACGCGTCTTCGACGCGCCCATGCAGGCCGCCGACGGCGAGTTCTCCTTCGTCCGCGACGCCGCCGGCAGGCCCCTGTGGGTCGAGCCCGGCGGCTACACCCCGCCACAGCCCGGCAAGGACGTCCGCCTCGCCATCGACCTCGAGCTGCAGCGCATCCTCCAGGAGGAACTCAACCGCGCCGTCATCGAGTGCGACGCCGCCGGCGCCCGCGGCGTGCTCTTCGACCCCGCCACCGGCGAGGTCCTGGCCATGACCGACGTGGTGCGCCAGGTCCGCGGAGCCATCCCCTACGACTGGGTCCGCGTCATCCCCAAGGACAATTCCTCCGGCGGCCCACGCTACATCACCATCCCGCCCGATCCCCTGCGCTCCAGGATCCCCTCGCTCGGCCGCAACCGCTGCGTCGAGGACATCTACGAACCCGGCTCCACCTTCAAGCCCTTCATGTGGGCCGCAGTCACCGAGGCCGGCCTCGCCCGCCCGTCCGAGATCTTCAACACCTACAACGGCTCCTGGACCACGCCCTACGGCCGCGCCCTGCACGACGTGGTCAAGAAGGACCACATGACCTGGTCCGAGGTGCTCATCAACTCCTCCAACATCGGCATGACCCAGGGCGTCGCACGCCTCACGTTCCTCCAGGCCCACGACGCCATCCGCTCGCTCGGCTTCGGCTCGCGCGTCAAGACCGGCCTGCCCGGCGAAACGCCCGGCTTCGTCACCACCATGAAGAACTGGTCCAAGTTCACCCAGACCTCCGTCGCGTACGGCCACGAAGTCGCCGTCACGCCCCTGCAGATGGTCCGCGCCTTCAGCGCCTTCGCCCGCAACGGCGACGACGCCGGCACCCTCCCGCCCGTCCGCCTCCTGGCCGCCGACGCCTCCGACCCCGCCGCCGAGCCCCCGGTCCGCGCCTTCAAGCCCGCGACCGCCATGCTCGTGCGCGAGACGCTCCGCGGCGTTACCCGCAACCTCGACCGCCGCCTGGCCGCCAAGCGCTCCGCCGAGCCGTTCCGCTACGAGATCTTCGGCAAGTCCGGCACCGCTGAGATTCCCCTGGGCCGCCCGCCCGAGGGCAAGAAACGCCCCAAGGGCTCCGACGGCTACTTCAACGGCCAATACAACTCGTCGTTCATCGCCGCCGGCCCCTACGAACGTCCGCGGCTGGTCTGCCTCGTCATCGTCGACGACCCCGGCCCCGAGCTCATCCGCAAGCGCGAGCACTACGGCTCGGCCACCGCCGGCCCCGTCGTCCGCCGGGTGATGGAGCGAGCCCTCGCCTACCTCGGCGTTCCCGCCGCACCCCCGCCGCCGCAATTCGAATGACCCGCCCCCGTCCGCTCAGCGGCCCGCCCGCTGCTCCAGAGGCGAGCGCCCCTCCACGATCGCCTGGCGCGACCCCGGGCCCACCACCCGCTTGACGAACGCCCGGTACTCCCGGCCCGCCCGCTCCAGGTCCCGATCGAAATACGCCCGGAAGATCATCGGGCCAATGCGCTTGGCCGTCAGGCTTCCCGCCGCCCGCTCGCCCATCTGCGTCAGCACGAACGCGCTCAGCCGCCCCTCGGCCGCGTCGCTCACCAGCTTCTCCAGCGCGGCCCGGTGCTTGCCCCCCTCGCCCTCGCGCAGGAAATGGACCAGCGCCCACACCTGCCCGTAGTACATCACCGCCCCCTGGCTGTTCCAGCCCAGCATCGCGTCCGGCGCGCTGTTGAGCAGGTCCTCCAGCCCCAGCAGTTCGTTCTTGTCCGATGCGTCGCGCAGCGTGTCGAACCTCTCCAGGTTCATCCACCCGTTGAACACCCACCCCTTGGGCGTCCATCGGTGCCCCTCCATGAACGCCGCCACGCCCTCTTCCAGCCACACCGGCATCGGCTCGGCGAACGACCGTTGCGTGAACTGGTGCCACCCTTCGTGCGCCGTGATCGACATCGTGTCCACCGCGCCGATGTCGAACAGGTACGCCTTGCCCCCGACGGCGAATCCCCCGCGCTCGATCTTCAGCAGCGTCCGCGCCCGCTCGCCCATCTGCTGGGCCGTCAGCGCCTGCCACTGCGACCGGTTGGCCATCACGTACGTTTCCATCCGCCCCTCGGGCGCCCGCAGCGGCCCCAGCACCGTGCGGTACCGCTCCAGCGATGCCTCCATGAACCCCGGCAGCCGCTCGGCGATCACCGGCGCCCGCTCGGTGATGTACAGCGCGTAGTGCCTCGTCCGCACCAGTTGCCCCTGCACGCCGTTGAAGTCCCACGGCTCGGCCGACTCGATCACGCTCGCCGAGGCGCCCCCCGGGCGCGCAGGCTGCCAGCCCGCCCCCGCCAGCAGCGCGACGGCCGCCACACCCCCGGCCGCCGCCGCCATCCACGCCGCTCGCCGAACGCTCCGCCGCACAGTTCAGCCCTCCAGCCTGCCCAGGGACGCCCGCGCCGCCTCGCGCTCGGCCTTCTTCGCCTCCAGCTGCTGACGGGATTCTTCGACCAGCTTCGCCGGCGCCCGTTGAGCATACCCCGGATTCGCCAGCCGACCCTCCAGCGCCCCGATCGACTTGTCCAGTTCCCCGATCAGCTTCACCAGCCGCTCCCGCTCAGCCCCCGCGTCCAGCGCCTCCACCGCCCCCGACAGCAGCAGCTCCGCAGCCCCCAGCGGCACCGTGATCAGGCTCGACCCCGCCGCGGGCGCCTCGGCCGTCGCCCGCTCCAGGTCCGCCCGCGTCTGCACCACCCCGCCCGCCAGTTCTACTTCTCGGACGATCGCCGCCGGGGCGTGCAGCGTGATCCGCTTGCGGGGCGGCACCTTGTGCTCGCTCCGCGCCCGCAGGATCGCCTCCACGATCTCCTGCGCCCGCCCGAACGCCGCGTCCGCCTCCGCATCCGCCCACGCCCCGTCGATCTCCGGCCACGGCGCGGTGCACAGCAGCCCGCCCACCCGCTCCGGCCCCAGCCGCAGGCCCGGGATCTCCGCCGCCGCGATCCCGCGCGACTGCTCGTGCACCGCCTCGGTCACGAACGGCATGATCGGGTGCAGCAGCCGCAGGATCGTCCGCAGCGCGTGCACCAGCACCGCCTGCTGCGCCGGCCGCTGCGCCACCGTCGGCTTCACCGCCTCCAGGTACCAGTCGCAGTAGTCCCGCCACAACAGGTCGTACATCGTCTGCGCGTACACGCTGAACTCGTACTGCCCCAGCGCCGCGTTCACCTTCGCCGTCGCCCCCGCCAGCCGCGACAGCATCCACCGGTCCGCCAGCGTCAGGTCCCCGCGCGACACCGGCCCGCCGGCGCTCCCGCCCCGCGGCACCATCGTCAGCGCGAACCGCGCCGCGTTCCACAGCTTGTTGGCGAAGTTCCGCCCCAGGTCGAACTTCGGGCTGGTGTTCCGACCCGTCGCCGCGTCCTTCTGCACCGGCATCCGCACGTCCTGCGTCTGCGTCGTCATCGACGCCAGCGTGAACCGCATCGCGTCCGCCCCGTGGCTGGCGATGATGTCCAGGGGGTCCACCCCGTTGCCCAGGCTCTTGCTCATCTTGCGGCCTTCGCCGTCCTGGATCACCGCGTGGATGAACACATCCCTGAACGGCGCCGGCCCGCGCCCCTTTCCCGCGCCCATGAAGTACCGGTTGAACATCACCATCCGGCTCACCCACAGCGTGATGATCTCCCGCGCTGTGCACAGCACGCTCGTCGGGTTGAACGCCTCCAGCATCCCCGCGTTGCCCGCGAACTTCCCCGGCTCCGGCCACCCCATCGTGCTCATCGGCCACAGCGCGCTGGAGAACCAGGTGTCGAGGACGTCGGGGTCGCGGACAAATAGGCCATTCGCTTCGAGGGCACGAACGATTTCCAAGTCAGATTCGTTCCGCACACAAACGTGGAAGAGCTTCAGGTCGCAATCTGTGAAGGCCTGCGTTTGAAATTGGAATGCGACCCGATCTTCGAGTTTCCACTTTTCAAGCGAGTCGGGAAGGCGAACGGTCTCCGCCTCTCCACTGGCGACGCGCGTCTTGCTCCACACCGGGATCCGGTGCCCCCACCACAGTTGCCGCGAAATGCACCAGTCCCGGATGGTGTCGTGCCACTGCTCGTAGGTCTTGAGGTACCGCTGCGGGTGAAACGTCAATTGCCCCGTGTACAGCGCATCGTTCGCCGCCGCCGCCATCGACGGGTCGGTCACCTTCACGTACCACTGGTCGCTCAGGTACGGCTCCACGACCGCCTTGCTCCGGTCGCTGTGCTTCACGCTGTGCCGGTGCGGCTTCACGGCCTCCAGCAGGCCCAGCTCCTTGAATGCCTCCACCACCTGCTTGCGGGCCTCCTCGCGCTTCAGCCCCACGAACCGGCTCGCCCCGCCCACGTCGCTCCACCCGTGCTTGTCGCTCACCGTCGCGTCCGGCGCGAACACGTTCACCATCGCCAGCCCGTGCCGCCGACCGATCTCGTAGTCGTTGGTGTCGTGCGCCGGCGTCACCTTCAGGAACCCCGTCGCCATGCCCGCCTTGGGGTCCCGCTTCTCCTCTTCCGTCCGGGCGTACCGCTCCGGCAGCACCACGTACCCATCCTCGACGATCGGCACCACGCGCCCCACCAGGGGCAACCGCACCCACAGCCCGCGCAGCGCCGCCGCCCGCGGGTCGTGCGGGTTCACGCCCACCGCCGTATCACCCAGGTACGTCTCCGGCCGCGTCGTCGCCACCGTCACCCACGCCGCCTCGCCCGGCGCGTGCTCCCCAGCCCCCGGGTACCCGCGCGCCGCCAGCTCGCCCCACGTTACGGCCCCGCCCTCGCGCCCCGCCGCCAGCGGATACCTCAGGTAATAGAACGCCCCCTCGATCTCCTCGTCGTAGCACTCGTCGTCCGCCACCGCCGTCTGCAGCACCGGGTCCCAGTTCACCAGCCGCTTGCCCCGGTAGATCAGCCCGTCCTTGAACAGCCGGAAGAAAGCCTCGCGCACCGCCGCCGTGCACTGCGCATCCATCGTGAACCGCTGCCGGTCCCAGTCGCACGAGCACCCCATCGCCCGGAGCTGCCCGGTGATCGTCGCCTCGTACTCGTCCTTGAACGCCTGCACCGTCGCGACGAACTCCTCCCGCTTCATGCTCGTCCGCAGCGGCCCCTTCAGCTTCCCGTCCTTGCGCAGCCGCCGCTCCACCACCGCCTGCGTCGCGATCCCCGCGTGGTCCGTCCCGGGCATCCACAGCGTCTCGTACCCCATCATCCGGTGCGCCCGCACCAGCACGTCCTGAAGCGTGTTGTTCAGCGCGTGCCCCAGGTGCAGCCGGTCCGTCACGTTCGGCGGGGGGATCAGCACCGCGTACGCCTTCCGCTCCCCGCGATTCACCCGCCCTGGGTCCGCCGCGAACACCCCCGCCTCGGCCCACCGCGACGCGATCCGCCCCTCGTGCTTGGCCGGAACGTACCCCTTCTCCATCCCGGTCTCGCCGGGCACGCCCGCGCCGGCATCCACCCCTCGCTGCTGCGACGCTGATTCTGGTGTCATGGCTGGGCCGATGGTATCCGCGGCTAACCTCTTCCCCATGCCCGCTCCATCGGCTCCCCACCCCGCGTCCCCCCGCGCCCACGCCGGCGTCATGGCGCTGGCCGCGCTCGTCCTCTTGGCCCTGCGTGTCGGCGCCATCGTCTGGATCGTCCGCACCGCCGGCCCCGCGCCCGGCCCGGCCCGGGCCGGCAGCGCCGCCGCCCCGGGCCCCGACGCCGCCGGCACCATCGCCCAGGCCTCCGAATCCGCCTCGAAATACCTCAACGAGGGCAAGCCCGCCGAGGCCGGCATGATCCTCGACCGCGCCATCCAGAAGTTCCCCGCCGACCAGGAACTCCGCCTCAAGTACGCCCAGGCCCTCCAGGCCCAGCAACGCTGGCGCGAGGCCTACGACCAGTTCGTCGCCGCCCTGCGCATCGGCCCCGAACTCCCGCAGATCCACTTCGACGCCGGCGCCGTCGCCAACATGGCCCAGCTCACCGAACGAGCCGAGCACCACTTCTCCATGGCCCAGGTCAAGGACGCCGGCGAGCCCCGGTACCCCCTCTACCTCGCCATGATGCAGATCAAGCTCGGCAAGGACACCGAGGCCATGGCCAGCCTTCTCCGCGTCGTCCGCCTCCGGCCCGACATCGCCGAAGCCTGGGGCACCATGGCCGAGCTCAACCTCCGCGCCAACAACCTCTCCCTGGCCCTCCAGCACGCCGCCGAGGCCCGCCGCCTCCAGCCCGCCGTGCTCCGCTGGCGCATCGTCGAGGCCCGCGCCACCGCTCGCGCCGGTCAGCCCGAGCAGGCCCTCACCCTTCTGGCCGCCCTCGAGCCCGCCCAGCGTTCCGAGCCCGCCGCCCTCTCCTTCGCCGCCGAGTGCTACGGCCTGCTCAAGCGCCCGGCCGACGCCGCGGCCATGTACCAGTCCGCCGCCGCCGCCCAGCCCCGCAACGCCGAGCTCGCCTTCCAGGCCGCCCTCTGGCACCAGCGCGCCGGCAACGCCGCCGACGCCCGCCGCATGGCCCAGGCCGCCGCCGCGCTCGGCCACGACAAGGCCCGCGACCTGCTCCGCGAACTGGCCGACCCGCCCGCGCCGCCCCAGGGTTGACGGCCCGGCGGCCTCAGGTGATCGCCCGGCCACCGTCCACGCGCACCACCTGCCCCGTGCAGTACGCCGCCTCCAGCGCCAGCCACCGCACCGCCCGCGCCGCATCCTCCGGCGTCCCCGCCCGCTCCAGCGGCACCCGCCGCAGGTACGCCCGCTGCGCCGCCTCGTCCGACTCGTGCCCGCTCGCCGGGAACGCCACCACCCCCGGCGCCACCGCGTTCACCCGAACCCGCGGCGACAACGCCCGCGCCAGCACCATCACCATCTCCAGCAGCGCCGCCTTGCTCATCCCGTACGCCGCGAAGTCCCGCCGCGCCTGCCCCAGTTCCCCCATCGCGTGAATGTCGCACATCGCCACGATCGCCCCGCCCCCGGGCAACGGCGACCGTCCCAGCGCCCCCGCCAGCGCCGCGCTCAGCATCAGCGGCGACAGCGCGTTCACCCGGTAGTGCCGCAGCCCGTCGGCCGCGCTCAGGCCCTCCAGCGGCGTCGGCTCATACACCGACGCGTTGTGCACCAGCACGTCGCACCGCGGCAACGCCCGCGCCAGCCTCCGCCCCAGTTCCGCCGCGTGCTCCGGGTCGTCCAGGTCCACGACTTCCCACCGCACGCGCACGCCGCCCAACGCCTCCGGCAACCCTTGCGTGTGGATCGCCGCGGGGTTCCGCGCCGTCAGCACCAGGTCGCACCCCGCCCGCGCCAGCTCCGCCGCCACCGCCAGCCCCACGCGCCCAACGCGCGAAGCGCCCGTGACAATCGCGATCGGTCGGTCGCCCTTCACGCCCGGGGCTCCGTCGGCGGCGTCGGTGGGGGGCCAAGGTCGCTCGCCCCGCCCGCCGGCCCCGTTCCCAGGTCTCGCACCTCAAGCCGCCGCCCCGCCTCCTTCCACGCGCTGCTCTCCCGCCCCGACGTCGGCTCCCCCAACCGCTTCGGCTCGGCCGGCAACAGCCGCCACCGCACCAGCCGAACCAGCGCCCACCCCATGAACGCCACCAGCACCATCAGCAGCGCCAGCGTCGCGAAACCGATCGTCGCCTCGGCCTTCTCCGCGGGCGTCGGTTTGCGACCCGCGGCCCCCGCCGGCGGCTGAATCTCCACCGCAGCCATGCCCGCCTCGGCTCCCATGCCTCAAGCCTACCGCGCCCGATCGCCCCCGGCGTGCGTACCCTCCGCCCATGCACTACGACGCGCACCAGCCCGTGATCAACGATCTCGAGGCGCGGATCTTGACCATCCGCGACTCGCTTTAACTTCGACGCCAAGGTCAAACAACGCGCCGAGATCAAGGCACGCATGGCGGCGGCAGACTTCTGGGCCGACCAGGCCGCGGCCAACAAGACCGTCGCCCTCCTCAAGACACTGAACAACCAGCTCGAGCCGCTCGAAAAGGCCATCGCCGACCTGGCCGACGCACGGACCGCCTACGAGATGGCACGCGAGTCCGGCCCACCCGGACAGCCCGAGAAGGAACTGCTCGCCGAAGCCGACCGCGGCCTGTTCGACCTTTCCCAGCGCATGGACCAGATCGAGCTCCGGTCCCTGCTCGCGGGAAAGCACGACCAGCGCAACTGCTTCCTCACCATCTCCGCCGGCGTCGGCGGCACCGAGGCCAACGACTGGGCCGAGATGCTCTTCCGCATGTACCTCAAGTACATGGAAAAACGCCCCGAGTGGACCGTGGAGGAAGTCGACCGCGGCTTCGGTGCCGAGGTCGGCATCGACTCGGTCACCCTGCTCATCAAGGGCCCGTTCGCCTTCGGCTACCTCAAGTGCGAGCGCGGCACCCACCGTCTCGCACGCGTCAGCCCCTTCAACGCCCAGGGCAAGCGCCAGACCTCCTTCGCCACCGTTGACGTCACCCCCGAGTTCGAGGAAACCGACGTCAAGGTCCCCGAGACCGACATCAAGGTCGAGGCCTTCGTCCGCGCCCGCGGCCCCGGCGGCCAGAACGTCAACAAGGTCGCCAGCGCCATCCGCATCATCCACATTCCCACCGGCATCCAGGTCACCGCCAGCACCTACCGCGACCAGCCCCAGAACCGTAAGCAGGCCCTGGCCGTCCTCCAGGCCAAGCTGGAGCTGATGGAGGAAGAACGCCGCGAGAAGGAGATCGCCGCCGCCAGCGGCGGTTCACTCGAGCAGGGCTGGGGCACCCAGATCCGCTCCTACGTCGTCTACGACTCCCGCGTGAAGGACCACCGCACCAACCACGAGAGCGGCAACGTCCAGCAGGTGCTCGACGGCGACATCCAGCCCTTCATCGACGCCGAGCTCAAGCGCCGCCGGCGCGAGCAGGCCGAACGCGCCATGGCCGCCGCCAGGGCCTGATCCGGCGTCGCCTTCCCGCCGCGCACCGGGCACGAAAAAGCCCCGCCGATCGGCGGGGCTTGTGGCTGCTCGAGTGGTCGTGCCGGATCAGGCCGTTACTTCTTGTCCTTCTTGGCCTGCTCGGCCTTGTACTTTTCCAGCGTCTCCTTCATCTCGGCCTTCATCTCCTCCGGGCCGTTGGCCTTCTCGACCGCCTTGGTCTGCCACTCGACCGCCTTGGCCAGGTCGCCCTTCTCGAAGTACGCCCGGGCCAGGGTGTCCAGGATCATCCCGTTCTCGTGCTTGCTCAGCTCGCACGCCTTCTGCGCGATCTTCAACGCCAGGTCGAAGTCCCGCTTCTCCACCCCGGGCGCATCCAGGATCGTCCACGCCACCTGGTTCAGCCCCTCGGCGTCGTCCTTCAGGATGCCCGTCAGCATCGCCTCGGCGTGCTTCGAGGCCGCCGCGGCGTCCTTCTTGCCCATCAGCAGCATCTGGTACTTGATCATCGAGAACATCTTCGCCGAGTCGCCCCCGGCCGCGATCATCTCGTCCAGCAGCTTCGTCGCCTTCTCCCACTCCTCGCCCATCAGCGCCGAGCGAAGTTCGTCCATCGCCTTCTGCTTCTTTGCCTGGTCCTCGGCGTGCTTCTTGGCGTCGAACTTGCCCGCCACCACCTGCCCCAGCACCTTGTCCAGCCCGTCCATCGGGTGGCCGATCCACGCGATCTTCTGGTCCTTGTCCACGATGAACGCCGTCGGAATCCCGTCCTGCTCCGCCGCCTCCATCCACGTCTCGTTCATCGTCGCCTTCTTGGCGAACGACCCCTTGTCCACCGCCACGGTGTAGTCCATCTTGTCGCCCATCTTGTCCACGAACTTCTTGACCGTCTCCAGGTCCTTGTCCGTGCTCGTCACCCCGATGAACGTCACTCCGTCCTTCTTGTGCGCCTTGGCCATCTCCGTCAGGTGCGGGATGCTCTCCCGGCACGGCGGGCACCACGTCGCCCAGAACTCAACCACGTACACCCGCCCCTTCTCGAACCCCGTCACCGGGTCGCCCTTCACCCACGTCTCGATCGCCAGCTCCGGCGCCTTGTCGCCCACCTTCAGCTTCGCCCCCTTGGCCGGCTCGGCCTTCGGCGGCTCCGCCTTGGTCGCCGGCGGCTCGGCCGGCTTGCCGCCGTCCGGCTGTCCCAGCGCCCCGCCCGCCACCACCAGCCCCGCCGCCAGGCCCGCCGCCACCACCACACGATTCGCACGCCAGCCTTCCATGTCCGACTCCTTGTGTTGTGTTCCGTCACACGACCCGCCCGATGGTAGCTGGGTCCGAGAACCCACCCCCAACCGCGTACCATCGCAACGATGACGACCTCCGCTCCCGCCGCCCCGGCCGACGCCCGCCCCATCCGCGCCGACCGCCTCGCCACTCTCCCGCCGTTCCTCTTCGACGAGATCGACCGCAAGAAGCGCCAGCGCATCGCCGCCGGCGCCGACGTCATCAACCTCGGCGTCGGCGACCCCGATCAACCCACCCCAGAGTTCATCATCGACGAGATGAACCGCGCCATGCGATCCCTCGTCAACCAGCAGTACCCCGCCGTCGGCGGAGGCCTGCCCGTCTTCCGCGAGGCCGCGGCCGAGTTCATGCTCCGCCGCTTCGGCGTCCGCGTCGATCCCTCCCGCCACATCGTCGCGCTGCTCGGCAGCAAGGACGGCATCGCCCATCTTCCCTGGGCCGTGACCAACCCCGGCGACACCGTGCTCCTTCCCGACCCCGCCTACCCCGTCTACGAAATCGGCGCCGCCCTGGCCGGCTGCCGCACCCACAAGCTCCCCGTCTCGCGCCAGTCGCGCTGGCTGCCCTCCCTCACCGATGCCCCGCCCGGCCGCCTGCTCTGGCTCAACTACCCCAGCAACCCCACGGCCGCCTCCGCCAACGCCGCCTTCTACGCCGACGCGCTCCGCTGGGCCGCGCCCCGCAACGCGATCGTCGCCAGCGACCTGGCATACTCAGAGCTGTACTTCAGCGAGCCGCCGCCGAGCCTCTGGCAGGCGCCCGGCGCCGACATCGAGTCCACCCGCGCCATCGAGTTTCACTCCCTCAGCAAGACCTTCAACATGACCGGGTGGCGCATCGGTTTCGCCGTGGGCCACGCCCAGGTCGTCGGTGCGCTCCAGGAAGTCAAGAGCAACGTCGACTCCGGCGCCTTCAACGCCATCCAGCAGGCCGGCGCCCTGGCCCTGCGCCGCTTCGACGATCCCGTCGTCGCCGCCATGCGCGACCTCTACCGCCGCCGGCGCGACATCGCCGCCGCGGGCCTGCGCGCCGCCGGCTTCGACCTCGACACCCCCGACGCCGGCTTCTTCATCTGGGCCCGCTGCCCCGGCGGCGACTCCATGCGCACCGCCGCCGACCTGCTCGACCGCGCAGACGTCGTCGTCGTCCCCGGCGCCGGCTTCAGCCCCCGCGCCCGCGAGTACATCCGCCTCAGCCTCACCGCACCCACCGACCGCATCCAGGAGGCCGTGCGCCGGCTCGGCCGCCTCAACGGCTGACGCGCCGAACCCGCCCCCCGCGCCGTCCGGCTTCGTTCACGCCGCGCCGACGCCGCACGCCCGCCAGCAGCCCCAGCCCGGTCAGCAACGCCGTGCCCGGAGCCGGCACGATGCTGAACTGGTACCAGCGACCCTCGCCCTCGCCGAACGCGCTTTCCATCCACCCGCCGTCGCCGACCGACCCGCCGAGCTGCCCGCCGGCGGCGCCCGCCAGCGCGTGCGCGTCAAACCCCTCCAGCCCCAGCGTCGCGCCCGCCCCGGCGACAAACAGGTAGTACGTCCCCTCGGGAAGGAAGATGCCCGTCAGGCCCGGATCTTCCGTCGTCCCCGGCACGTTCGACGCCAGCAGGTTGCCCAGCTCCGAATACAGCCCGACGACCGGGTTCAGCGTCGATCCGCCGGTCGACACGCTGAACGCCGAAGCCGTGTTGCCGCGCGGCCCCAGCGCAACCACCGCCACCGGCGGCGGCACGACCGGCGGCGTGTACGTGAAGTTCACGGTGGTGTTCGCCCACGACGCCGAGTGCGAGCCCAGCGTCAGGACGTTCTGCCCGTACAGCAACTGCAGCGCGGTGGACGCGTTCACGTTGATCGACAGCCGGCCCGTCACGGTGATCGTCGTCGGGTTGCCGTTGGGAGCCATGCCCGACACGAACGACAGCGACGAGATCAGGCTCGTCAGGCTCCCGACCTTGAAGTTGAACGCCGCGCCGTTCGACGTCGCCGAGCCCGACCCGTACGTCCAGTTCGTCGTGAACGTGAACGTGTTGTACGGGCCTCCCACGATCCCGCTGATGTTCACCGTCTGCGGCGTGCTCAGCGCCGTCAGGTTGCCGACGTTGACCAGGTTCGCGTGAGCCGCGGCGCCGGTGGCCAGCACCATCAGACCGGCGGAAACGGCGAGCTGAATTCTCATGGCTTGTCCTCCTTCGTGCACGGGCGGGCAGGGCCACAAGGCCCGGATCGACGCATCGTAATCGAAACGCCGTGTCCCGCAATGGCAAATCCCCCAATTCCCGCTCCGCGAGCTCGGCCTGCCCGGCACCTCATGGCCCGATTCCCGGCCGTCCCGCCCGCATCGGGCCCCAGCCGACGGCGTTCGCTCGGGTCCCATTCGTCCCGCGGCGCCGTGCACCTCATGCCGGCGCCCCAACGAAAAACCGCCCGGCGCGGGCCGGGCGGCAATGGGGGACTTGCTCTCACGCGGCCAGGGCTCGCGCCCGCCGCCCTGCGCGATCGCTCAGGCGCTCGCGCCGGCCTTGACCACTTCTTCCATCAGGTTCCGCGGCATGGGGCGGTATTCCAGGAACTCCATCGTGTTGCTCGCCCGGCCCTGCGTCAGCGACCGCAGGGTCGTCGTGTAGCCGAACATCTCCGACAGCGGCACCTCGCAGGTCACCAGCTTCACCGGCCCTCGGTCCTCCTGCTCGGTGATCATGCCGCGCCGCGACGAGATGTCGCCGGTCACCGCGCCGAAATACTCCTCCGGCACCGTCACCACCACCCGCATGATCGGCTCCAGCAGGATCGGCCCCGCCTTGGCCACAGCCTCCTGCAGCGCCAGCCGCCCGGCCTGCTCGAAGGCGATCTGCGACGAGTCCACCGCGTGGTACTTGCCGTCGGTCAGCGTGATCTTGATGTTGATCAGCGGGTAGCCCGCCGTCACGCCCGACAGCGCCGCCTGCCGCGCGCCGTACTCCACCGACGGGATGAACTCCTTGGGGATCGAACCGCCCACGATCGCGTTCTCGAAGGCCACGTTCTCCGTGAAGTCCAGCTCCTCGGCCGCCGCCTGCTCGGCCGTGAACGGCTCGAGCGAGATCGTGCAGTCGCCGAACTGGCCGCGACCGCCGGTCTGCTTCTTGAACAGCCCGCGCACGTCCTCCACCTTGCGGCTGATCGCCTCGCGGTACGACACCTGCGGCTTGCCAACCTCCACGCCCACCTTCATGTCGCGCACCAGCTTGTTCTTGATGATCTCCAGGTGCAGCTCGCCCATGCCCGAGATGATCGTCTGCCCCGTTTCCTCGTTGAAGTTCGAGCGGAACGACGGGTCCTCCCGGCGGATCACCCCCAGCGCGTCGGCCAGCTTCCGCCGGTCGTCCTGCGTCTTGGGCTCGATCGACATGCTGATCACCGGCTCCGGGAACGTCATGCGCTCCAGGATGATCTCGTGATCCGGGTCGCACAGCGTGTCGCCCGTGTACGAGTCCTTGATGCCCACCACCGCCACGATGTTCCCCGCCGTCGCCTCCTCCAGCGGGATCCGGTCCTTGGCGTGCATCTCGAAGATGCGGCTCGCCAGCTCCTTCTTCCCGTTGCCCGGGTTCACCACCCGCTGGCCCTTGATCAGCTTGCCCGAGTACACCCGCACGTACGTCAGGTCGCCGTGCGTGTCGCTCACCACCTTGAACACCAGCGCCGAGAACGGCGCATCGTGGTCGTGCGGGCGCGTCAGGTGCTTGGTCTTGTCGCGCGGGTCCGTCCCCTGAACCTCGGACTTCTCGCTCGGGCACGGCAGGTAGTCGATCACCGCGTCCAGCACCGCCTGCACGCCCACGTTCCGCAGCGCCGCCCCGCACAGCACCGGGAAGCACTTCTTCACGATCGTGCCCTTCCGCAGCGCCCGCTTGATCTCCTCCACCGTGATCGACTTCTCGTCGGTCAGGAACTTCTCCGTCAGGCTGTCGTCAAGCTCCGCCACCTTCTCCACCATCTCGTGGTGCCACTTCTCGGCCGTCTCGCGCCACTCCGGCGGGATCTCCTTGATCACCACCACCGACCCCTTCTCCGTCGGATCGTAATAGACCGCCTTCATCGTCACCAGGTCGATCACCCCCGTCAGCTCGTGCCCGTGACCCATCGGGTACTGGATCGCGATCCCGTTCGCCCCCAGCCGCTTCTTGATCGTCGCCATGCAGAAGTCAAAGTCGGCGCCGATCTTGTCCATCTTGTTCACGAAACAGATCCGCGGCACGCCGTACCGGTCCGCCTGCCGCCACACCGTCTCGCTCTGCGCCTCCACGCCCTCCTTGCCGTCGAACACCGCCACCGCCCCGTCCAGCACGCGCAGCGACCGCTCCACCTCGATCGTGAAGTCCACGTGCCCCGGCGTGTCGATCAGGTTGATCTTGTACTCCCGACCGTCCTTCTCCCACGGGCACGTCGTCGCCGCCGACTGGATCGTGATCCCGCGCTCCTGCTCCTCCTGCAGGAAGTCCATCGTCGCCGTCCCCTCGTGGACCTCCCCCAGCTTGTACGTCTTGCCCGTGTAGTACAGGATCCGCTCGCTCACCGTCGTCTTCCCCGCGTCGATGTGCGCGCAGATGCCGATGTTCCGGATGTTCGTCAGGTCGGTCGCCATGGTGTTCTCAACTTCCGATTGCTGTGGGTGCGTGTCCGTCGTTTCTTTGCTACCGCCGCCGTCCCGTCTCCGGGCCGGCCCGCGGCGTCAATCCTTCGTTTCCGTCGTCGCCCGCTCCGGCCTTCGCCAGCCCTCGCGGGCCGCCCTGCCTGATCGTGGCGAGG